>DATHSI010000145.1:0-8533 GCA_035464315.1 Candidatus Sulfomarinibacteraceae bacterium | reverse complement strand
TTACGCTAGAAAAGTTGCAGGGGCACAGGGCGAAAGCTATAATTCTCTGTGCTTTGGGCCATTAGCTCAGTCTGGCAGAGCAGGTGACTTTTAATCACTTGGTCGGGGGTTCGAATCCCTCATGGCCCATTCACTCTAGGTTGTGCCAGGACAATCTTCGTAAGGTGTTGTGTGCAGGGTCGCTCGCGGATTGGAAGGTCAGGAGCGGCCCTGTTCACCGTGAGGTCTGAGAGGCGGCGGAGTTCTTCTCTTCAAAGGGCGCGAGTTTTCACTACTTATCGTTCTTCATCAATGTGTCAATCACGCGCATCATAAATCGAATCCCCTTGGAATGGTACTCGAACTGGTTGAGGCATCCGATCAGGCACGCGTCCTGTTCAGGATGGTAAAACATGAAGGCGCCTGTCGACCCCGCATTGCCCCAGGAATTATACCGCCTCGGCATTAGAATAGGGAAGCCGCGGATTTTCATTATCCCGTAGCAATAGTCGATTCCAAGACCGAACCTGGCGCAGTCATCTTTCATTTTCCCCAGCGTTTTCGCCTGCAAAAGCTGCCCTTGCACAAGGGCCTGCATAAATTTGAGCAGATCTTCGAGCGGCGCTGTGACGCCACCGCCGGCATAATCGACACTCAAAGAGTGGTAGTGTGCAACGTTGGTGTCACCAACGTACACACCGGCGAGGGGATGGTGGCTTTCCTCAAGGGGCCGGGAATGTTGTAGCAGGAAAGCATTTTTCATCTCCAGCGGCTCGAACATATCGCGGCTCAGTGCGTCATGGAAAGACATAGACGTAACAGATTCCACGACCAGACCCAGGAGATGATAACCAGTATCTGAATAGTGGAAACCCTCACCGGGAGGGAAGTGCGCCTTTAGATTTTCCTTCGACCAGGCCACGACTTCTGTTGGAACGTATACGCGGTCAGGTTCATTGAGCAGGCGCTCTACCATTCCTGTCCCGTCGGGTGGCTTATCTTCCCAAAAGTCATGTACTCCGGCAGTGTGGTTGAGGAGGTGTTTTACCTGGATCTCCCGGCTGTAATCTTCTCCCTTATATACATGAAGTCCTTCCAGGATGTCTGAATCCAAAAAGTTGGCGATTTTGTCTTCGAAGGACAGCTTTCCTTGTTCAGAGAGGATAGCCACAAGAGCCGCAGTAAATAGCTTCCCGACACTGGCCATATAGACAGGTTGCTCCGGATGAGCTTCGACAGTGTTGCCCGAGCCAGTCTCAGTCACACCTTCGGCAAGGTTAAGATGAAAGTTGCTCCTGTCCGAGTGAACCAGGAGGTAGGCATTGTGAATCTTGGAGTCTGAGTTGACCAATTTTCGGAAGCGACCAGTGATCTGTTCGGCGGCCCTGATTATATTCATACACCTGTTTATAACAGAAGTGCACACCCTGCCCAAGTGAAGACCCTTCTAGCGGCAACAAGATGGCATCGCCCTCACCGTTGCGGGCGCGATCCGCGCCTCCTCTGGGGAGTGCCAGGAAATGTCACAACTTACTCGTATTGAGAAGTTTTAACGCTCGCTTCATGCTTCATTCAGCGGCGGTAATGCTACAATACTGCAGAACATAAGTTCTATCACTACTCATTTTTTCAACATAACTCATGCCAGATGAAGCGAGTCACAACCTGCAGAAAGCGATAGAGGCTATCCGCGAAAAGTGGGGCGTCCATGCCATTCGTCACTTAAAGCGGCCGACGGACGAGCCGCGGGTGGCCACCGGCTTTGACACGCTGGATAGGCGCCTTGGGGGCGGATTGGTGCGCGGCCGCATCACAGAAATCGTCGGCGCGCCGACATCGGGCATGGCGACCCTGGCTCTGAAAACCGTGGCCCAGGCGCAGAGCGCGGGAGAAATGACCGTGTGGCTGGATTTGAAAGAGACATTCGACCCGGAGTACGCGGCGCGCTGCGGCGTGCTTCTGGACCAACTTATCCTCGTGCGTCCTCCTGATCTGCACCAGGCCCCAACCTTGTTGGCCGAGTTTGTGGCCGGCGACGTGGGCGTCCTGGTCTGCGACCTGTATCTGCTGGAGCTGACGGCCGTGGCCACGGCCCGGGCGCTGTCATCGGCGCTGGAACGGCTGCTGGCGCCGCTGGGGAAATCGGCCACGGTCTTCATCTGCCTCGTCTCCCTGCCACCCGGTGCAAGCCCGGCCGCGTATGCGCAGAGCGTGGCCCTACCTCATTACGCCACGGTGCGCCTGGAACTGCAGCGCGAACGGTGGATCCACCGCCGGCAAGATATCCGCGGCTATTGTGCACGCGTGCTCATTGCCAAAAACAAGGTGGGGCCCGCGAACATTTCTGTTAACGTCAATATTCTCTTCGACGACAGTCTTTCTGGTTTGCACCGAGATATGGCGTGATAGCCTGCCTCTCCATTTCCTACTTTGCTTCTACCGTCGAGCGGCGGGATGACGCGGCCCTGGCCCGGGCGCCGCTGGTCGTCGGCGGCCAGAACTGGGAACCACGGCCGCTGTTCGGCTATTCACGGGAGGCGGCGCTCAAGGGCATTATGCCCGGCATGTCTCTGCGCCAGGCGCACGTGCTCTCCCCGGATTCCCATTTTGTTCCCTCTACGCTGCCCAAATACCTGGGCGCGGCCGGTGAGATAGTAGACATACTCACAGACTTCACGCACCTGGTCGAGCCGCACAACCTGTGGCAGCCGGACAAATCCCAATCGTTCGTCACCACGACGGCGCGCGCTTTGCCTGCCCAGTACTACCTCGACCTGGAGACGCTACCCGAGCGTGAAGCGGCGCCGTTGGTGCAGGAGATTGGCCGCACGGTGCGCAAGCAGACCCGCTTCTCGCCGGCCGTGGGGCTGGCCGCCAACCGCTTTACGGCGCAAGTGGCAGCCACGGTGTGCAGACCCGATCGTCTGCGGCCGGTGGCGCCGGACGACGAGCGAGCGTTCCTGGCGGGGCAACCAGTGGCCTTCCTGCCGCTGGACAAAGAGATGGCGCGCCGCCTACGCCTGCTGGGCATCCGCACCATGGGCCAGTTCGCGGCCCTCTCGCGGGCGGCGGTGCAGGAACAGTTTGGCACAGAGGCATTGACCCTGTACCGGCTGGCACGGGGCGAGGCAGAAGCGCAGCCGCGGCCGCAGGCGCCAGAGCCCCAGCTGCAACTGACCAGGCAGTTTGAGCCGGCGCTTACAGACCGGCTCACCTTACAGGCCGTGATGGAGCGTATGGCCTCGGAGCTGGCTGGCGAGTTGTGGCGCAGGCATCGCGCCGCAGGCGCCCTGACGCTCTGGCTGGAGGATGAACAGGGGGCGCGAGAAGAGCGGCAGGTCCTGCGCCAACCGGCGGCCACCGCGGGTCAGCTCAGCCAGCACCTGTATGCCTTACTTGCGCAACTTCCCTTGCGGGGGCCTGTGACCGCGCTGAGCGTCAGCGCCGGCGAGTTGGCACCGCGGACGGCGCAGCAACTGTCGCTCTTTACGTCTGTCACGACGCGCCAAGTGGAGCGGCTGTTGCCCACGATCATGGCCCGGTACAAAACCGTCCGCTTCTACCGGCCCCGACTCAGCGACAGCGCCCACCCCCTGCCAGAGCGCCGCTTCCAGTTGCAGCCTTTATGACACGTCTGTGGCCAGAGGGACAGGCGATCGACGTCGTGCAGGACGCGCAGGGCGTGCCCATTTCGTTCGTCTGGAACGGGCAAGCGCACCGCATTCTGGAACTGGCGCACCGGTGGCGCGTTGACGTTGAATGGTGGCGCCAGCGGAGCTGGCGGGCCTACTACAAGCTGGCCACTGATTCCGGATTGCTGGTCGTTATCTATCAGAATCTGGAAACTGGAGAGTGGTACCTGCAGCGGCATTACGATTGAGAAGAGTGATAAAGGGGAAGAGGGCAGGCACCAATAAGGACCCTTTATCTCTCGCATGTACGTCGAACTACACGCACATTCTTGCTTCAGCTTACTCGATGGAGCCAGCCAACCCGAAGACCTCGTCGCGCGCGCGGCCGAGCAGGGCATGGCGGCTCTGGCCCTGACCGACCATAGTAACGTCTATGGCGTGCATCGCTTCCTTCGCGCCGCCAGAGAACACGGCGTCCGGCCGATCCTGGGTGCGGAATTGACGTTGGACGGTGGCCATCACCTGACGCTCCTGGTAGAGAATCAGACGGGGTGGCACAATCTTTGCTACCTCATCAGCCGCGCCCAGCACAATGCGCCGAAGGGGGAAGCCATGCTCCCGGTCGCCGAACTAGAGGGCTGCACTGACGGCCTCATTGCCCTCTCCGGTTGCCGGCAGGGCGCGATTGCCACCGCGTTGCGAGACAGGAAATGGCGCCAGGCGGTCAAAACGGCGCGCCGCTACCGCACTCTCTTCGGCCCTGAGAACTTCTGGATTGAGTTGCAGAATCACCGGCGCTTCGGGGACGCCTTGCTGGTGTCGCGCCTGGCGGACCTGGCCGGCTACTTACAACTGGGCTGCGTGGCCACCAACAACGTGCATTATGCCATTCAGGAGCGCCACTGCCTGCAAGACGTACTGGTCTGCATCCGGCACAACACGACGCTGGACCAGGCCAGCCACCTCCTGCGCTCCAACTCCGAATACTACCTCAAGCCTGTCGAGGAGATGCTGACCCTTTTTCCGGACCAGCCGGACGCCGTGGCCAACACACTGCACCTGGCCGAACGCTGCCAGTTTGAGCCCGGCTACGGCCTGCAGGACCTGCCGCGCTTCGAGACGCCCCATGGCATGAGTGCCGAATCCTACCTGCGCCGCCTCTGCCAGCAAGGGCTGCGGGAACAGTACGGTGCGGCGTCCGTGCAGGCCCGGGCGCAGCTGCAACGCGAGCTGGAGGTGATTACGCAGGCGGGCCTAGCCAACTACTTCCTCATCGTCTGGGACATCGTGCGCTTCGCGCGAGAAAACGGCATCCGCTGCCAAGGGCGCGGCTCGGCGGCCAACTCGCTGGTGGCCTACTTGCTGCACATCAGCCCCATCGACCCTCTGCAACATGATCTGGTCTTCGAACGCTTCCTCTCGGCCGAGCGCCTGAGCGCCGACGCCGGCTTTACGCCCGACATTGACATGGATTTCGACGCGGCGCGCCGGGAAGAAGTCATCCAATATGTCTACACAGAGTACGGGGTGGCGCACGTGGCCATGGCCTGCACCTTTTCCACGTTCCGGCGGAAGAGCGCCATGCGCGACGTGGGCAAAGTCCTGGGCCTTTCCCCCCGGTCCATTGCCGGCATCCAGCGCGCGGTAGAGGAGGGACGGGCGGTGGAGGCGGGTTCTTCGGCCGACCATCTTCTGACGCTGGCGCAGCAGATAGAGGGCGCACCGCGCCACCTGGGCATCCATTCCGGGGGCATGATTCTCACCGGTCCGCCGTTGATGGGCCGCGTGCCCACCGAGCCGGCAGCGATGGAAAAGCGCGTCGTCGTGCAATGGGACAAGGACGACCTGGAGGAGGCCGGGCTGGTCAAAATCGACGTGCTGGGCCTGCGTATGCTCTCGGCCATTTCCGACACGCTGGCGCAGCTGGCCCAGGACAATGGGGCGGCGCCGGACCTCAATGCGCTGACCTTCGACGACCCCGCCGTCTACGACATGATTAGCGCCGGCGACACCATCGGCGTGTTCCAGGTGGAGTCCCGCGCCCAGACGCAGCTGCAGCCCGTTCTGCAGCCGCGCTGCTTCGAGGACCTCATCGTCTCCATTGCCATCATCCGGCCGGGACCCATTCAGGGCGACATGGTACACCCTTACCTGCGGCGCCGCCGGGGGCTGGAACCGGTGACGTACGCCCACCCGCTGCTGGAGCCGGCGTTGGCGGAGACGCTGGGCGTCATCCTGTTCCAGGAACAGGTGCTGAAGGTGGCGCGGGACCTGGCCGGCTTCACGCCGGGACAGGGCGAGCAGCTGCGCCGCGCCCTGAGCGCCAAGCGCGCCACAGCGGCGATTGACAGGTTGCGCGATGCCTTTCTCGCCGGCGCGCAGGCGGGCGGCGTGTCTCGACAGGTCGCCGAAACGGTATTCGACCAGTTGCGGGCTTTCGGCGGCTACTCCTTCGCCAAGAGCCATGCCGCCGCTTTCGCCGTCCTCGTCTATCAGTCAGCCTGGCTGAAGCAATATCACTTCCTGCCTTTCATGGCTGCCGTGCTCAACAACCAGCCCATGGGCTTCTGGTCGCCGTCGGTCATTGTGGGCGAGGTGAAACGCAAGGGGTACGCGGTGCTGCCGGTAGATATCCACCACAGCCAGGCGCAATGCACGGCGGAAGGTGGCGCCTTGCGCCTGGGCTTCAACTACGTCAAAGGGCTGGGCGAGGCGCACGTCGAACGCATCATCGAGGAGCGCCGGGCAGCGCCCTTTACGTCCATAGCCGATTTCTGGAAGCGTACGCGTCTGGGGCGGCGCGTGACGGAAAACCTGGTCACGGCCGGGGCTATGGACGGTTGGGAGCTACCGCGCCGCCATCTGTTGTGGGAACTGGGAACGCTACGTGACCAGCCGGGCGCGCTGGATCTGGACGCGACGCCCGAAGCGGTAGACCTGCCTGACCTGACGCCGGCGGAGGCCTTGTTGGATGAACAGGCCGTGCTGGGCCTGTCGGCCGGCGAGCACATCATGACCCACGTGCGGCCGGGACTGAGCGGACAGGGCGTTCTCAGGACTGACCAACTGGTCGCGTGTCGCGATGGCCAACGGGTACACGTCGCCGGTCTGGTGGTCGTGCACCAGGCGCCGCCGACGGCGAAAGGAGTGCATTTCGTCACCCTGGAGGATGAGCAGGGCATGGTAGATGTCATCGTGTGGCCGCAGGTCTACAAACGGTACCGGCGCGTGCTGCACACGGCGCGCCTGCTGAGAGTGACAGGCGCCGTGCAGAACGAGGGCGGGAACGTCAATGTATTGGCTGAGACCATTGTGGCGTTGACGAACGTATCATCCTACAGGTAGACGTAGCGCGGCAGGCGGTCAAAGCGATCGGTCTCGCTGACGTCTTTGACCAGGAACCGTTTCATGGTTCGAGATGCGCGCCATTCATGAAGTCAGTGTCCCACTACCTCCAGCGGCAGCAAGACGGCATCGCCCTCGCCGTCGGGACCGCCATCACGGCGCTGCAGGCGCGCGCCGGACTCTGGATCGTACCAACCGATGGCCAGCAGGTAGTCGCCGGGAGGGGAGTCCGCGGGCAGGAGCAGCTCCCGCTGATCGCCAACCACGTCCCCCGCCCGCCACAGGCCGGTGGGATACTCGCCCGATAGCGGCGGTCCATCCGCGCCGCCGATTTGCTCGTGGCCCGACAGCAGGTGCACAAAGACGGTGTAATCGCGGTCCGGTTGCGCCGTGGCCCGCCAGTACAGCGTCAGAGCTAACGTATCGCCCGGCTGCGCCGGTTGCGGCTCCAGATCATATCCTTCGAGCACGATACCCTGCTCGAAAGCCGCCGCGTGGGAAATGGCAGGCGCCGGCGGCTCGGCGTCGGGCCGTGGACCCAGGCGCGCTTCCCCCACCAGCAACAGGTCCAGGCGCTCGCCGTCCGGCCCGATCATCGACAGGTCGCGGCTGTTGGCCACGTCAAACAGGCCCACGCGCAGGCGCAGAAGGCTGGGCGCAGGCGCCCGCGCCGCAACCGGCACGTGGTGCACGTCACGCCAGATCTGGCCCCTCTGCCAGCGACCGGTGGGAATCATGCCCCTCGCCGGGTGGCGGCTGACCCCGCCCACCGACTCCAACTGTCGCCCCAGCAGATGCACCGTTGTCAGATAATTGGCGGAAACGTCATCGACCACTTCCCAGTACAGCGCGACCTGCACCATGCCCTCCCCCGGCGTCACACTTTGCCCCTCCGCCATCTCCACGCCCACCAGCCGGATTTCGCCATCGGGCGCCTCAAAGGTAATGGGCCCATACTGCGCCTCTGCAGGCACGCTCTGCAACGGCCGCGACCAGGCGTATGCGGGGCGGATCACCAGCCAGGGAACGATGGCGGCAATCAGGAATGCGCCCGCCAGGAGCCCTGCGCCCATGGTTCGCCGCGCCGGGGGCGGCGCCAGCGAAAGCCAGCCGCGGGCGGCGACGATGCTCAGAGCACCCAGGGCGGGGAAGATCAGGCGGCCCTGGAAGGCGGGCGAGATGACGTTCCAGCGCAGGAGGAGCAAGAACAGAACCAGGGGCCAGGCCAGCAACAGCCATAGGCCGCGCGGTGCGGGCTGCGCCTCCGCGCGCGTGCGCCGCCAGAGGACAAAACCCAGCCCGGAGAGCCCGGCCAGACCATTGTAAATGGCGTAGAACGGCTGCGGCATGGCCACGTTGACGCCGCCAAATAGGCCCCAGAAAGTGCGATAAAACGTGCCAAACTCCTGCCGCCAATCGGTCAGCGTGATCGGCTGCTCCCGTGTGCCCTGTACGGCCACAAACACATTCATCGCCGTGGGATCGCCATACAGTTGCCAGTTGCGCCACAACCAGGGCGCGACCAGGGCCAGCGCCGGCAGCAAAATGAGAGGGCCGCCCAGGAAAAAGGGACGCCA
>DATHSI010000144.1:0-12560 GCA_035464315.1 Candidatus Sulfomarinibacteraceae bacterium | reverse complement strand
CTCTCAGAGGGTGGGGCGCGGGGCGGAGCGGATCTGGCGTTATGGATGCAAAGCAGTGCAGATCGGCCATCTGGTCCTGGACCAGTTGCAGCGTCATCTGGCCTACACGAGCATAAAAAGGCAGTTGGTGGTCGCGTAGGGCCAGCACGAGCGGAGGGAGCCAGCGCAGGAGATGGTGTTGCAGGAAGTCGGATTGCACCCCATGCAGACGCTCAACGTGGCCTTGCTCCCGGTCTTCGTGAGCCTCTGCTTCGGCAGCGGATAGAAAAGCGAGCAGACCCAACTCGTGGCCGATGTGGTCGGGGCTGCTGGCAGTGGCTTCCGTCTGGTACCCGGCTTGCCGGTAGCGGCGTCGCACCGCGTCGGTGACGGCGCCGCCCAACAGGCCGCTGTCGTCCAGGAAGACAGCTTCGTAAGGAAAGACGTTGAAGGCGAAGAGCTGGTGGTGATCCGCCGCCAGCTCTTCCAGATCGACGGGATGTGGTAGCGTTACCTGTAACTCGTCGACTGCGTGCAGGTAGGGCAGGATTTCAGCCGTGATCGGGCTCAGGAAAAGGCGGCTGAAGAGCGCGTAGCTGTGGCTTCTAGCCCGCGCCTTCGGCCCCCAGCCTGCCCCAGGCGTCGTGTGGGAGTCTTGGTTGGAAGAAGGCATATAAGTACATCCCTGTTAGAGCGCCGACGAAAGTCACGATGGCCAATAAGGTGCCTGAGCCAATCTGGGCGTAGATAGGGCCCGGGCAGGCGCCTGTGATGGCCCAGCCCATGCCGAACAGGGTGCCGCCGAAAACGACGCCTTTGTGGAACGGCTTTTTCTTTATTTCGATTGCCTGGCCTTCAATGGTGCGCGCCTGGGAGCGCCGGATCAGAAATACAGAAATCGCGCCAACAACGATGGCCGAAGTGATCACCAGGTACATGTAGGCATCCTGAAAGCGGAACATTTCCTGGATGCGGAACCAGGAGACGACCTGGCTCTTGACCAAAACTATACCGAAGTAGATGCCTACGAGCAGAGTGAGTAGTCTGTTCTTCATCTCGCGTTCCTCTATGGCAGAATCAGGGGCATGATCAACCAGGTGGAGATCAGGCCGCCGACGAAAAAGAACACGGTGGCTACCAGGCTGACCCAGTTCAGGGCCGAAATACCCATGATGGTGTGTCCGGATGTGCAACCGCCGGCATAGCGTGTGCCGAAGCCGATGAGAATGCCGCCGCCGAAGAGTAACAACACACCGGTGACGCTGCCGTAACTTTCAGGCAGGAAATAGAGGGCTTCGGCGGATAGCAGGTAGTTGCCGATGAAGGCGCCGATGATCACACCGGTGATGAAAACTAAGTTCCAGATGTGATCGCGCCAGTTGTAATCTTTACTGAGATAGGGCAGGTTGCTGCCCGGTGCGCAGGCAGCGCCAATGTGTCGCAGGCTGCTGGAGACGCCGAAGCTATGACCGGTTAACAGTAGTAGTAAGGGCACGGTCAGTCCCAGTAGTGGCCCGGAGATGTACCAGGGCCAGGGTTGTAAAAGCCACTCTAGCATGGTGAGCTCTCCTTTCTGTCTGGTCGCTTAATGATCAGTGGCGTAATTTGACCACAGGACTCAGGGTTTTTCAACAGGGTAGCCGGCGATGGTCCAGTCACGAATGCCGCCCTGCAAATTGATCACTTCCTTAGCCCCGTGAGCCAGCAGGACGCTGGCGCCGATGGCGGAACGGTTGCCGGTGCGACACTGGATGACGATCGGTTTGCCGTTAATGATCTCCTCGGCCTTCTGGGACAGGTAGCCTAACATGATGTGCCGGGCGTTGGGCAGGTGGCCTTCCTCCCACTCTGTACGATTACGCACGTCAACGAGCATCACATCACCGTTGAGAATGTCGTCGGCGATCTTATGCGGCGTCGTTACTTCGTACGATTGTGGTTGATGGCCCATCTCAGCAAGCGTATCCAGAGCTGCGGGTTCCAGGTAGCCGGCGATGTCGTCGATGCCAATGTAGGTTAGATCGTGAACGATTTCCTCCAGCATTGGTGCAGATGCGATCAGGTAAACGGGCCGATCGTAATCGACGAGCCAGCCGGCCCAGGCCGAAATCTGGTCGGCGGGGATATTGATAGTGCCGGGGATGTGGCGGTCGGCGAATGCGCCAGAAGGACGCGTGTCGATAACCTGGTGACCGTTCTCCAGAAGCTGTGGCAGGCGGTCGGCGGGCATGTGTTCGGGTACGGGCAGCCGGCGCAAGACGGCGGGACCTTCTTTGTTCACCCGCTTCATCACGGCAAAGTAGGTTGGCGGTTCAGGTTGGTCGGCGAGCAGGTATTCGACAAAAGCTTCTTCATCCTCGTAGGCCAGGGCAGGATTGAATAGCTTTTCGTAGCCAACCGTAGTGGAAGGAATGGAGCCCAATCCTTTGCCACAGGCGCTACCTGCGCCATGGGCGGGCCAGACCTGAAGGTAATCGGGCAGTTGCTTGAAGCGCTCTGCGGAGTGGAACATTTGGCGCGCGCCCGCTTCGGAGGTGCCTGCAATGCCTGCTGCTTTTTCCAGAAGATCGGGACGGCCGATGGAGCCGACGAAAACAAAGTCGCCGGTAAAAATGCCCATGGGCCTGTCGGCGCCGCCACCGGTGTCAGTCAATATGAATGAGATGTGCTCTGGTGTGTGACCGGGGGTGTGCATAACGTCGAAGCGGATGCGTCCGACGTGGAACGCGTCCCCATCGTACAGCAGCTGGTGATCGTACTGTCTGGCAAAGGCGTACTTCCAGTTTTCGTCGCCTTCATCGGAGAGATAGAGGCGCGCCCCCGTCCGCTCAGCCAGCTCCCTGGCGCCAGACACAAAATCGGCGTGGATGTGCGTTTCGGCAGCGCCCACGATGCGCATGTCATTCTCTTCTGCGCTGCGTAGATATGGCTCAATATCGCGACCGGGGTCGATGATCGCTGCTTCGCCGGTGGCCTGGCAGCCTACGAGGTAAGACGCGTGTGCTAACTTTTCGTCGTAAAAGTATTTGAGAAGCATGGTTATAACCTCATTACCTTTCAACTTCTAAAACTAAGCAGGCCCAGTATAGAAACCATCTGCGAGTTTCGTGTAAGGGGCCTGTAAAGATCCAGTAAGAACGGGTCCTTTCCGGCGTTTCAGCTGCTTAGGTGCCCTGGCTGACTGTAGTTATACTTCTTCCTCCTCTTGCGGTGTCTTCGCGCTGGGCTTCATGGCTTGCTGTGGCAAGCGGTATGCTTCGCGCACCGGTTTTAGCGGCCGCTTTAGCCAGTAGGGACGCCGCGTTCCATCTGGGCTCACCTGGCTTGCCGGGCGGGCCAGCGACTTCCAGCGGTGATAGACGTCCATAGAGCGCTCGATGTCTACCCATACGTCACCGTGTTTGTCGTTGGGGCCCGCCCTGGTCACGCTGAGCGCTTTTTGCAGCCAGCAGTGGGCGCCACTGATGGGATCGGGGTGCACAGCGTGGGTCAGATTCTGGTGCACGCCAACGTCCTGCCACCAGATGCGGCTGGTGTCGGGGTCGAACGTTTCCCAGCTGCCGCCGCCCTTGAGAATGTTGAGGCGGTGCTCGCTGCCCTCGGCTTCCAGTTGCGCCAGATTGGACATACCGGGATTGACGCCCATGTCATCCTGGAGCCGCCAGCGGCCCAGGTGGTGGCTCATGGCAATGACGCCGGGCTTAATGGCTTCCGTTACCCAGACCTTATCAACAAAGTAGCCGATTTCCGTTTCGACCCTGACCAGATCGCCGGTATTCACGCCGAGTCGGTGGGCATCAGAGGGGTGCATCCAGATGGGATTTTTATGACTAATTTCGTATAGCCACTTAGCATTCGCGCTACGCGTATGAATCAACGTTGGAAGGCGGAAATTGGGCAGCAGCAGCATTTCGCCCTTGTCGCGGTCGATGTTGTCGGGATGCACGTGACTCTTCAACGTCCAGGGAATGGTGTACTTGCGCTCTTTCCAGCCCCAATCGTGAAGGGTCTGGCTGAAGAACTCAAACTTGCGGCTGGGCGTGCCCACGCCCACCTTCGCCTTCTCATCCACCAATACGCCAACCGGCTGTCCATCCTTCATCACGCGCGCATCCTCCGCCACCTGATATTCACCGCCATTGGCACGGACCGTCGAGCCAATCTCCAATCTCCGATCTCCAATCTCCAGCTCTCGCTCATACGGCTCGTAGTTATCACGCGTCACCTCAAAGGCGCCGTACTTACGCATGTAGGACAGGGGGGTTAATCCTTCCGCCTCAGCCGCTTCGGGCAGGCCGGGTACGCTGTTCTCGAAGATCCAGCGGTAGTACTCCGCGACTGTGACCAGCTCGCCGGGACGGTAGGGGCTTTCGAACCATTGGCGAATACCCAGCTCGCCATCGGGATCCATGCGTGCTGACAGCTCAATCCACCACTCGTTCTCCTCCCACACTTCGCCCGGGTTGGCCTCGTAGGTGAAGCGCACGGGCTGGCCCATCTTTTCCATAGCCACGCGCCGTACCGGCTGGCGGAAGGCGATCCACTGCCCGGCATGCGTCTCCTGGCTCATCAGATCGTGTCGCTCGCCGGCGTGGCCCATGGGTAGCACATAGTCGGCGAACCAGGCCGATTCGTTCCAGGTGGGCGTCAACGCCACGTGGCAGCGGATCTTCTGCTCATCCTGCAGCGCCTTGAGCCACATGAAGCCATCGGGATTGATCCACATGGGGTTGTAGACGCGGGTGAAGTAGACGTCGATGTCGCCGCGCTCTTCCTCCAGGAAGTGGGGCAGCAAGAAGCTCATCTCGTAGTGGGCCAGGGGCCACTCGTCGGGAAGCTGCAGGTCGTTCCAGGCGTTACTGGGCGGCGGCGTCTTGAAAGGCTCAGGTACGAATTTGTTCCAGCTGTTAGCCGACGTCCCGCCGCGGGTACCCACACTGCCCGTGAGCACGTTGAGGAAAAAGAGACAGCGCGCTACCTGCCAGCCGCCCAGATTGCCGATGGACGCGCTGCGCCAGGTGTGCGTCGCCAACCGCCCGTCACAATCGGCGACGTATTCTGCCGCTTCCTGCATGCGTTCCAGGGGCACCTGCGCCTCCTCCGCCGCCCGCTCCAGGGTGAATTCAGCGTAGAGAGATTTGAGGACGCGGTCGAAAAGGTCGAAATCTGGAGATTGGGGCGCTGTTAGCGCTGTGGAGATTAGAGATTGTAGTTCCCGATCTCCGATCTCTAATCTCTGATCTCTAATCGCCTGCAACGTCTCCTCCCAATTCACCCACCGCCGCACGAATTCTTTGTCGTAACGGTCGTTCTGGATCATGTAGTTGGCCATGGCCAGGAGCACGGTGGACTCGCTGCCGGGCCAGGTGGGAAGCCAGACGTCGCTCATGGACGCGGTGTTGCTCAGGCGCGGATCGAAGGTGATGATGCGTGCCCCTTTCATTTTGCCCTCGATGATGCGTTGGGCGTGGGGGTTGAAGTAGTGGCCCGTTTCCAGGTGGCTGGAGATGAGCAGAATAACGCGGGCGTTGGTGTGATCCGGGCTGGGCCGGTCGAAGCCACCCCAGAAGGCGTAGCCGGCGCGGGCGCCGCTGGAGCACCTGTTGGTGTGGCTGTTATGGCCGTCCACGCCCCAGGCCTGGATGGCGCGGTTGGTATAGCCGTCTTCCCCGGGGCGCCCTACGTGGTACATGATACCGTCGCGACGGCGTTGGCGGCTCTCACGCATTTTGGCGCCGATTTCCTCAAGCGCCTGTTCCCACGTGATACGCTTCCAGCGGCCCTCGCCCCGCTGGCCCACGCGCTTCAGCGGGTAGAGGATGCGCTCGGGATCGTAGACCTGGTTATGCGTGGCCGGGCCCTTGGCGCAGTTGCGCCCGCGGCTGCCGGGGTGCGCGGGGTTGCCCTCGAACTTCTTCACTTCCAGCGTGGTCTTATCCACGTAGGCTAACAACCCGCAGGCGCTTTCGCAATTGAAGCAGACGGTAGGCACCAGCATATAGCGGCGCGCCACACGGCGCGGCCACTGCTTGCCGTCCCACTCCACCCAGTTGTCCCAATATTCGGGCGGCGGATACTGGCTCATGCGCCCGTCAGGGTGCTCCACGGTGATCATCTTCACGTCGCCGGGGTCAACGTCGGCAAAGTCGGGCAGATCCTGACCGGCGACGTTGGTGGCGCCGGTGGGCTGTTCGCGCCTGCGAGGGGGCGGCGCGCCGATTTTTAACATGGTGGATAGAAAGTCAGTGAGTCCGCGTTTTTCGCCAGGTTTTTTGCTCATACTTACCAGGTCCGATAAAGGTTCGTAGGGACGGCTTCCGCCGTGGCTTTAGCCGCCTAATCAACTATTAGGAATCTCTTGTGGCGCCATAACAAAGGCATATTCATACAGGTACAGGCCGGCGATGGCCGCGAGAGCCGCCGCGGCGCCCAGCAACAGGGCTGGCGTACCGCCGAGCAGCGCGCCAAGCGCCACCGCCAGCAGCGGCAGGATGTGGCCCAGGCCAATGCTGCCCCACCAGAAATGGGTGCGATAACGGCCGTGGCTGATGTCGTGAGCAGCGCGCGCGGCCACTTCGCTGGCATGGGGCACACTGAATTCTCCGACCAGGGTCACGAACAAATCCACTATCAAAGCAGTGACAAACACGATGGTTACTAGCTGACTCAGCGCTGCCGGCGTATCCATGAACAGGGCCATAATCAGGAAGGCGCCGCTGCCGGCGACGAAGGCCTGTACGACCAGGTGAAACGGCAGCAGCGGGCTCTGCCAAAGGTCGCGCCCCTCGGCCTGGGCGAAGAGGTAAGCGGTGTAGATGGCGGCGAGGATGGCCAGGGGTAGGCCCAGCCACAGCAAGAAGGGACGCACCGCAGCAGCCAGGCCGCCGGAGCCGCTGAAATAGGCAACCGTCTCCAGCAACCACCAAAGACCGGTGACGACGCTGAAGCTGATGAGTATCACAGCGCCCCGCGCCAGCCAGCTCTTCCACTGCGGATGCAACAGAATGTAGAGGAAGCGCTGCGGTTTCTCCAGATCGTAGACCAGGAGGCCCGTGGTGAGGCCGATGAAAAGCAACGTCAGGAAACCGGAGACAACGGCGGTAAGACCGTCGAAAGGAAACAGATTGAGGCCGACACCCAGGCTAAAGAGCATGAACATGCCGGCGCCGATGGCCTTAGTCACCAGATAGGCGGGGACGGGCCAGTGCCAGGGAATGCGGTGCTGCGCATTGTAGGATACCTGCACCATCTGCTCCGCCATGCGCCCCTCACCGATTTGAATCGGCCCGCGCCACGGTTGTCCCTGCTGTTGTGGCGCGCGGATCGTTTCCTGCGTCCGCGAAGCGCTAAGCCCGGCGGCGGAGGGGCGACGGCGCACCGTCCGCGCCTGTGGGGCGTCGTGGCCGTTCCCACGATGCCCGTTGCCGTTTTCGCTATGCAGGGGAATCACGTCGGCCCACATGAAGGTTTCCGGCGTGCGCTCGGTGGCTGTGGGGTGCATGGCCACATCATGACCGTCGATGTAGAACAGCTTGGGCGCAGTGCCCTGTTCCGGCTTGCGCACCGTCACATCTTCCCGCGCCAGCAACTGGCTGATCTCGCTCTGCGGGTCGTTCATGTCGCCGGCGATGATGGCATGCTCAGGGCAGACGACGACGCAGGCCGGCTCCAGACCCACATCGGTGCGGTGCGCGCAGTAATGGCACTTTGCCGCCGTATCTGTTTCGGGATCGATGTAGATGGCGTCGTAGGGGCAGGCTTGCATACAGGCCTTGCAGCCGATGCACAGATCGCCGTCGAATTCGACAATGCCGTCGTTGCGCTGGTACATCGCTTCGGTGGGGCAGATGCGGGCGCAGGGCGGGTTGGCGCAATGGTTGCAGCGCGTGACCTGGAAGTGGCGGCTGGTGTGGGGAAAACTGCCCGTTTCTACATATTTAACCCAGGTGCGATAGACGCCGAGGGGAACTTCGTTCTCGCTCTTACAGGCGGTTGAACAGGCGTGACAACCGATGCATTTGCGGTTGTCGATGATAAACCCTTAATTCTTCTCCCCGGCTTGTTCCGACGCTTCCACGGACCGGGGTGCAGTCATAGACACAATGCGAACTCCTTTCTGGCCGGTGATTCAGATCTGACGTCTGTGGGGTGCGACGTAGACTCTGTTGCAAGAGAAATGCCGATGGCTAAGTATAGTATACATTATGGAAGGTTCTAAGCGTGGGGACAACCAACGATAGCCATCCTTACCCGATTTTTGCCCAATCCATACAGAATCCTTACAATCCGAGGACATATTTTGTGAAGATTCCCACAAGCAGTCCCGCGATTGCCCTGCTCTTCCGCGTGTCTGACCAGCGTCCTTCCCTCGCGACAGGGTTTTGGGGCCAAATCGGAGCAGAGATATGACAACAGCATCCATCCTGGTCGTGGAAGATGAAGCGAGCATTCAGACCATTGTGCGTACTTATCTGGAGAGTGCGGGCTATTCGGTTAGCGTGGTGGACAATGGACCCGATGCTCTGACAAAAGCTCGAGAATGGCATCCGGATCTGATCGTGCTCGATCTGAACCTGCCGGGCATGGACGGTATGGAAGTCGCCTCCCGACTGCGCCAGGAGTCAGACGTTTACATTCTGATGCTGACGGCGCGGGATGAGGAAATGGACAGGGTGGCGGGGTTGCGAATTGGGGCGGACGATTACCTGACCAAGCCCTTTAGCCCGCGAGAGCTGGTGGCCCGCGTGGAGGCGATTCTGCGGCGCCGTCGCGACGGGGTCACGCCCTCGGCGGCGCTGGTTTACGAACATGTGATGATTGATCCTGATAGTCACGAAGCAACCGTATGTGACCAACCTGTGGAGCTAACAGCAACGGAGTTTCAGGTGTTATGGGAGCTGGCGCGCCATCCGGGCCGCGTGCTAACCCGCGCACAGCTCATCGAGCAGGTGTGGGGGGCTAACTTTTTTGGCAACGACCGTGTCGTGGACGTCTACGTGGGCCAGGTGCGACGCAAGTTGCAGGAGGTGACCGAGGACACGCTGATCGAGACGGTTCGCGGTGTAGGCTATAAATTTGTGGATAAACGACGGTAACAATGTCATGGCATAGGCGTTTACGCTGGCGGCTGATCGGCGCCCAATTCCTGGTAGTTGCTGTGGGTGTGGGCATGATGATGCTGGCTACGCGCGTGATCATCTTGAGTGTAGCCCCTGATGTTATTCGGCCCAACTTACTGGCTCTGATCGAAAACCCGACGTTGCTCTCCGATGTAGAGAATAGCCTGCTGCTTGGTTTTCGTGACGCCGTGTTGCTCTCGGTGCTGGTTGCCGCAGGAGCCGCAGCCATCGCCGGCGTCGTCTCCAGTGTGGTGTTGTGGCGCATCATCATCGCCCCCTTGCACGAAGTGGCGCGCAGCAGCCGGCGCATTGCCGATGGACGCTACGGGGATCGCGTCGACGTCCCGGAGCACAGCGGCGAGGCCATGATCCAGCTGGTGACCAGCTTCAACCAGATGGCCCAGGAGCTGGAGAGCGTGGAGCGCCAGCGCGTTGACCTGCTGGCCAATATCTCGCACGAACTGCGCACGCCGTTATCGGGGTTGAGGGGTTATCTAGAAGGGCTGATGGATGGGCTTTTCCCGGCGAATGAAGAGACCTTTGCCTGGATGTCACAGGAGGTGGACCGCTTGCGGCGCTTGGTGGATGATATCCAGAACCTCTCGCGGGTGGAGGCCGGGCAATTCTCACTGGAACTAGAGCCGTTTGAGCTGCAAGGCGTCGCGCGACGAATCCACGCCCAGCTACAACCGCAGGCCCAGGCTAAAGGGGTGGAATTGCTGCTGGAAACTGCGCATATGCCGATTGAGGCTTACGCCGACGCCGACCGCGCGGCGCAGGTGATGATCAACATTGTGGGGAACGCCATCCGCTACACACCAGAGGGCGGACGCGTCACGCTCTCTATTGCCGTGGATGACGGTTGCGCCCGGGTCTCGGTTACGGACACCGGCGTGGGCATTCCAGAGGAGGCCCTGCCCTATGTGTTTGAACGCTTCTACCGCGTAGACCGTTCCCGGGCGCGCAGCAGCGGCGGCAGCGGCATTGGCCTGACCATTTCACGCCACCTGGTGTGGGCCATGGGCGGAGATTTGACGGTGACCAGCGAGGGGGAAGGGCAGGGCAGCATATTCTCCTTTACGTTACCCTTACACGCTTCTTAAAGGCCCCTTGTAAAGGGCTGCTATACTCGGCGCTGTTATAAATTGACAGCGTGTCGTATGAGGAGAATATGTTCAAACTACCTTTCGGCGTCAGTGCGCCGGTGAGAACGAGACAACAACCGCGAATCAAGCAGATTGCCCCCAGACAATTACAGGCGAAGATAAACGGCAACGATCTGTTATTGCTGGACGTGCGCTCGCCGCTGGAATATCAGCGTGGGGGACACATTGCCGGGTCGCGCCTCTTGCCGCTGCCCACTCTGGCGCAGCGTAGCGGGGAATTGCCCCGCGACCGGACTATCGTTTGCATCTGCCGCAGCGGTTCGCGCAGTATGGTGGCCTGCGAGCAGTTGAAGCAAGCAGGCTTTGACGTTGTAAATTTGCGCGGCGGGGTGATGGGCTGGGAAGCAGCCGGGTACCCGCTGCGCTGACACGTCGGGGAATACCAGGGAACACGTTACTATGACTGAATCAGTGGACCACAGCGCAATAAGCAGCGAGCGGGCGAACGGCGTGCAGGTAAATGATGCACGAGGCGCTTTCTCCATCGGGCGCTACCTGCCTGTGCTGCGCTGGGCAGCGGAGTACCGGCGGGCGTATCTCGTCGGCGACCTGATGGCGGGTCTGATCGTGGCCATCATGCTCGTGCCGCAGAGTATGGCCTACGCGCTGCTGGCAGGGCTGCCGCCGCAGGTTGGCCTGTATGCCAGCGTCGTACCTCTGATTCTGTATGGTCTTCTGGGCACGAGCCGCAGTCTGGCGGTGGGGCCCGTCGCTATCGTCTCTTTGCTGGTGGCTTCGGGAATAGGCCCGTTAGCCGCCACTACTGCGGAGTACGTGCAACTGGCACTGACCCTGGCCTTGCTTGTCGGCGTGATCCAATTGTTGCTGGGCCTGGCGCGGGTGGGCTTTCTGGTCAATTTCATGAGCCACCCTGTGCTGGCCGGATTTACCAGCGCGGCAGCCCTGGTCATTGCTCTGAGCCAGGTGAAGCACCTGGTGGGCATTGATGCGCCGCGACTTGGGTTTGGCGAGCTGGCCGTCTACATTGTGCAACATCTGAACGACACCAATCTGGTCACGCTCGCTCTGGGCGGCGGCAGCATCCTGTTGCTGCTCTATTTCAAGACGCGGTTGGCGGGCCAACTGCGACGTCGCGGCGTGCCGGATCGTATCGCGTTGCCGCTGACCAAAGCAGCGCCGCTGGTTGTGGTGCTTCTGGGCACGCTTCTGGTGTCGGCGCTGCAACTGAACGGCGCCGCCGGCGTCAGAGTGGTGGGCGACGTTCCCGCCGGGCTGCCGCCATTTACGCTACCCACTGCGGGCCTCAGCGCCTGGCACGTTCTTTTGCCCACGGCGCTGGCCATCAGCTTTGTAGGCTATATGGAGAGCATCGCCGTGGCCAAGTCGCTGGCCAGCAAGCGCCGGCAGCGGGTAGACGCCAATCAGGAGCTGGTGGCCCTGGGGATGGCCAACTTTGGCGCAGCCCTTGGGGGCGGCTACCCGGTGACCGGCGGCTTCAGCCGCTCCGTGGTCAACCACGAAGCGGGCGCCAACAGCGGGTTGGCGTCGATCATTACGGCCGGGCTTATCCTGCTCACCATTCTTTTCCTGACGCCGCTTTTCTACTTTTTGCCCCAGGCGGTGCTGGCAGCCATCGTGGTCGTCGCCGTAGCCGGCCTGGTCGACGTGCGCACTCTGAAACACGTGTGGCGTTACAACAAGGCGGACGCTGCGTCGTTTATCGTCACCTTCCTGACCGTGCTGCTTCTAGACGTGGAAAGGGGAATCGTGATCGGCATAGCCTCGGCTCTGCTGCTGTATATCTGGCGCACGAGTAAGCCGCACGTGGCCATTGTGGGCCGGCTGGGCGACAGTGAAACGTACCGCAACGTGTTGCGCCACGAGGTTAAGTGCTGGCCCAACGTCGTCGCCATGCGCGTGGACGAGAGCCTCTATTTTGCCAACACGCGCTTTCTGGAGGACGTGGTGCTGGCTGCCGTCGCCGACCGCCCCGAGGTTGAACATTTCGTGCTGATCGGTACCGCTGTGAACTTCATCGACGCCAGCGCCCTGGAGACGCTGAAGTCGCTACAGCAGGAGTTGCGCGACGCGGGCGTCACGCTGCACCTGGCGGCAATCAAAGGGCCGGTCTTGGACCGCCTGCGCCGCGTGGGCTTCACGGAGCAAATTGGAGCTGAGAACATTCATCTCACAACGCACGAGGCGATGAGGGCCATCGGCTGCTTCAAGGTTGCTGACG
Source organism: Candidatus Sulfomarinibacteraceae bacterium (assembly GCA_035464315.1). Taxonomy (GTDB): domain Bacteria; phylum Chloroflexota; class Anaerolineae; order Promineifilales; family Promineifilaceae; genus JAAYYY01. Next base: position 96 of record DATHSI010000144.1, on the reverse strand, counting down.
CAGAAGCTGAAGATGTGGCGCGAAGAACCACGGAGCAGGCCGTTACAGAAACCGTGAAATAATAAAGGGCACGGTGCCGACCGTCAGTAGCGTAGA
>DATHSI010000143.1:0-18108 GCA_035464315.1 Candidatus Sulfomarinibacteraceae bacterium | reverse complement strand
CACGCAAAGACATCCGATTTCTTCAATTCGTCCGATTTCTTAAAAATAGAAAATCTGTGCAATCTGTGTTCATCTGTGTCCCCCAAATTTTATGACTGAACCCACAACAACGACAGAAGCAACCGATTTATTGGCCGGGCTGAACCCGGCACAGAAGGAAGCCGTGACCGCGGGAGCCGGGCCCATCCTGGTGCTGGCGGGGCCGGGCAGCGGCAAGACGCGCGTGCTGACGCGGCGCATCGCCTACCTGGTGCGCCAGGCGGGTGTGGCCCCCTGGCACATCATGGCCGTGACCTTCACCAACAAGGCCGCACGCGAGATGGAACATCGCCTGCAGCAACTGCTGGAGGGGCGCCTGCGTGGGCTGACCGTGGGCACCTTCCACGCCACGTGCGCCCGCATCCTGCGCCGCGAGAGCAAGAACTTGCCGGGCTACGAGGGCGACTTCGTCATCTTCGACCGCGACGACCAGCTACAGGTGGTCAAACAGGCCCTGGCCAATCTCAACCTGGACGACAAGAAGTTCCCACCGGCCAAAATGCTCAACGGTATCAGCACGGCCAAGAATGAGCTGGTGACGCCGGAGAACTACGCCGCCAGCAGCTACATCGCCGAAGTCACCCGCCGCGTCTACGGCGTTTACCAGGAACTGCTGGTGGCCAACAACGCCATGGACTTCGACGACCTGCTGATGAACACGGTGCTGCTCTTCGACGAGCGGCCCGACGTGCTGCAGAAATATCAGGAGCAGTACCAGCAGCTGCTGGTGGACGAGTTCCAGGACACCAACACCACGCAGTACGAGCTGTTGAAGCGGCTCGCCGCGCCGCAGAACAACATTTTCGTCGTCGGCGATTCCGACCAGTCCATTTACAAGTGGCGCGGGGCCGATTTCCGCAACATCCACCGCTTCCAGAAGCAGTATCCCGACGCCAGGCTGATCCTGCTGGAGCAGAACTACCGCTCCACACAAATCATCCTCGACGCGGCCAAGGCCGTCATCCGCCGCAACTTGGACCGCGTGGACAAAGAGCTGTTCACGGAGCGCAGCGGCGGGCGGCCCCTGGAGGTGCACGAGGCGTACAACGAAGGGGAAGAAGCCGAACTGATCGTGGACACGATTCGCAGCCTGATGCTCAAAGGATACTCGCCCGGCGATTGCGCCGTGATGTACCGCACCAACGCCCAGTCGCGGGCCATCGAGGAAGCGTTCCTGCGCGCCAACATGCCCTACAAGCTGGTGGGCGCCACCCGCTTCTACGGCCGGCGCGAAATCAGGGACATCGTGGCCTACCTGCGCGTGGTGCACAATCCCGCCGACGCCATCAGCCTCAACCGCATCATCAACACCCCCACCCGCGGCATCGGGCGCAAGACGCAACAGGCGCTGCACGATTGGGCCCGCCGCCAGGGGCTGCAACCGGCGGAGGCCCTGCTGCGCCTGGCCACGGACCCCGACGTGCAACACGACTTCAGCGGGCGCGCCTTCAACGTGCTCTCCGACTTCGGCGAGATGCTGCACGCCTGGCTCACCGTGCGCGACGACGCGGCCGTGTCCGAGCTGCTGGACCTGATTCTGGAGCAGACCGGCTACCGCGACTATATTGACGACGGCACCGAGGAGGGACAGGAGCGCTGGGGCAACGTCATGGAGTTCCGGAACGTCGCCGCCCTGGCCGACGACGCCCCGCTCAGCGAATTCCTGGAGCAGGTGGCCCTGGTCTCCGACGTGGACGACCTGGAGGAGGGCAGCAGCGGCGTGACCCTGCTCACCCTGCACGCGGCGAAGGGCCTGGAATTCCCCGTGGTGTTCATCGCCGGCCTGGAAGAGGGCATTTTGCCCCACAGCCGCTCCATGGACGACGCCGAGGAGTTGGCCGAAGAGCGCCGGCTGTTCTACGTGGGCCTGACCCGGGCCATGGACCGCGTCTACCTACTGCACACCTTCCGCCGCACCGTCTTTGGCGAGGCGTCCGTGGGCGCGCCCTCCCGCTTCCTGGCGGACATCCCCGTCGAGCTGACCAGCGGCGGCAGCGTCTCCCAACGCCGCCGGGAGAGCGTGTCGCGCGCCAGCACCTGGAACTGGGAGCGTGAACCGCGCCGCGCCGTCCCCCGCCGCCGGCGCAACCGATGGGAAGACGAAGACAGCGGCGACGCCCGCATCACCTCCCGCCCCCACCGCCCCGACGAATCTAAAAAGTCCGATCACAAGCCCAAGAAAAAGAAGGCCAACGCCGGCCCCCAATACCGCACCGGCCAAAAAGTGCGCCACGCCAAATTCGGCGACGGCATCGTCATCGAAAGCAAGATCACGGGCAACGACGAAGAAGTAACGGTGGCCTTCAAAAAAGAAGGCATCAAGAAGCTGGCGGCGAGTTTTGCGAATTTAGAGAAGATGTGATTGGAGATTAGAGATCGGAGATTGGAGATTAGATAATTGGCCGCGGATTTACGCGGATGGACGCTCATTTTTTCTTTCTAGCCCTCAGGGCCATCTGCGGCCAGATCTCCAATCTCTAGTCAACCAATCTCCAATCTCCAATCAACCAATCTCCATGCACTACTTAATCGACGGCCACAACCTCATCGCCCACATGGGCGACATCGACCTCTCGGACCCCGACGACGAGGCGCAGTTGATCCTGCGCTTGCGCCAGTGGGTAGCGGCGGGGCGCAAGCGCCGCGTCACCGTCTACTTTGACGCCGGCCTGCCCGGCGGGCGCTCGCCGCACTTTTCCGGCGGGCCTGTGGAAGTGATCTTTGCCTCCACCGGGCAGGAGGCCGACGACCTGCTGCGGCGCAAGATCCGGCGCGTGCACAACCCGCCAGAGTACACCCTGGTCAGCAGCGACCGCCAGGTGCAGGAAGCGGCGCAGAAGCGCAAGATGCCCCTGCTGGACTCAGCCTCCTTTGCCGCGGCGCTGGCCCGCGAGGCGCAGGAACGGGCGCAGCCACAGCCGGAGGCGGACGAGCCGCCGCTGAGCGACGAAGAAGTGGCCGAGTGGCTGGAACTGTTCGGCGGCGAGCCGGAGACGCCCCGCCGCCCGGCCCGCAAACGCCCGGCGCGCGACAAACGCCGCGCAGCGCCGGACGACGCCGCAGAGCAGGAGAAGCAGGCCAGAGCGAAGGCCAGACGCGCCGCCGAGCTGCGCGACGCCGGCGAGCTGAAAGAGTCGGGCGCGAAGCTGACGGAGTCCGAGGTGGCAGTCTGGCTGGAGATGTTCGGCGAGGAACCGGACGAGGAAACGGTGCGCGAGGTACGCCGCGAGATGCAGCGCCGGCGCGAGGAAAAGCGGCGCAGACGTAGCCCGGGTCGCCCCGCCGACCAGCTGAAGGAATCGGGCGCGAGGCTCAGCCGCGACGAAGTGGAGGAGTGGCTAGATATATTCAAAGAGGGGGACGACGAGTAAGCGCCGCTTACTGCCGCTGCGCCAACACCACCCGCACCACGTCGCCAAAGGAACCGCCATCAAAGGGAGCCGCCGCCTCACCCTCGCCGTTAACCCCGTCGCTCACCCGCCGCGCCGCTTCCCGGGCTGCTTCGTTCGCCTGGGGATGCGCCGCCACATCCTGAAAATCGTTGCGAATTTCAAACAGCCACAGCCAGGCAGGCAACATGCGGCCCAGCCAGTCCAGGCGATGACGCGTGATAGCCCAGTTCCAGGCCATCTTGACGTTTTCGACTTCATCGGCCGCCTGCGCCAGCACACGGCTCTGCTCCGGACCGCGGATAGGCGCCTCCTGCTGCAGTAGATAGGCCAGATAGTAGCGGGCGTGCCTGTCGCGCGTTTCCGTTTCCTCCTCCGGACGCTCCAGCAATTTGGCTGCGCCGTACTGGCGCATCAGCTCGTGGATTTCGTAGCGGCCGGAAGGCGTCCGCTGCACGAACGACTTGTCTACTAACCCGGGAAGCGCCGCCAACACCTGCGGCTGGCGCAGCGCCGGTTGCAGGCCGCCGTGCGCGTCCGCCGCCAGGTCCTCCTCCGCGCTGGCCTGTTCCCCGCCGACGGCTTCCGCCGCGCCCCTCGGGTGAAACCGCCGCGGAAGACAGACAGCCGGCGAAACAGCCGGCGCTCCCCTTCCGCCAGCATGTTCCAGGAAGAATCGAATACGGCGCGGATGTCCCTGTGTCGCCCGGGCCTAACAGAGTCAGCAGGCGACAATCGGCGTCGCGTTCCAGCAACCGGCCAACTTCGGCCAGCTCTGTGTCGCGACCAAAGAACGGCGATAGGCGGCGGCCATTCCCGCCAGATCGCCCTGCGCGGCGCGCGCCCGCATCAGGGCGCGGTAGGCCGGTTCCGGCGCGTGGCCCAGGGCGATCCAACGCTCGGGCCACTCCTGCACGTCGGCCCATCCAGCAGTTGCTGCACGCGCCGCTCGAACAACGCCTGCAGCCGCTCGCGTTCCAGCAGCAACCACTCGTCATAGAAGCCAGGCAGCAACATCGTCTGCTTCCCCGACGACTCTGAAAAACGATGCCCTCAATATTGCTCCAATGACGTTCCAATGACGCTGCAAAGACGCAGGCCATTTAAGATGCGAGTCATGATGCAAGCGCAGTCGAGTGGCTGGTTGCATTATAGCATAGCCGATCTTTCCGTCGCCACGCTCGACGCTCTAGCCATCGCTTGCAGAAACAATATCGTGAAGGAGGTATCTATGACAACATTAGCCAGAGATTCGGAACTGGCCGGCCAGGAAGCCGCGGCGGCGTTGGAACGCGCCTTGCAAGGCCAGCTGCTGCGGCCCGGCGACGCTGCTTATGAGGAAGCGCGCCAGGTGTGGAACGGCATGATTGACCGCCGCCCGGCGCTCATCGCCCGCTGCGAGACGGTGGACGACGTGGTCGCCGCGGTGAACGCCGCGCGCGAGCACCGCCTGTTGCTATCGGTGCGCGGCGGGGCGCACAGCGTCGCCGGCCATGGCGTGAACGATGGCGGGCTGGTCATCGACCTGTCCCCCATGGACCAGGTCACGGTTGATCCGGAACGGCGCGTGGTGCGCGCGCAGGGCGAGGCCACGTCGAATCGCTCTCCTTCGACGTAGCCGAAGATGGTCGCCATTTCGTCTGGGACGACGAGCCCGTCTTCGAAGATGGCCTGGCGGCATACGGCAACAGCTTCGTCACCAGAGGCTACATCTTCCCCTTCCCCGCCGGCACGCTGAGCGAGAGCAATGGCTTCGTCAGCACCGGCAATTACTGGAGTGCGCGCGGGCAGGGCACGCAGAGGCTGCTGGGCTTCAATGCCAGCGAAGGCGTGAACCTGACCTTCGACCTGGAAGTCGCCCGGCGATCAGCCGGCGCAGTCACGGGTTTTCTCATGCGCTTCTTATCCTAAACATATGTTTTGTTTACAAAGCAGGGATATTATAATGTTAAGTTTGGTTGGGGTCTTTTTGAGGAACTTCCCCTCCCCCTAAACTGGCACGAGAGAAACGCGACTGGAACACCCTGACCAAACCTAGGACAATGCCTGCCCCTCCCTCAAACTATGGCATTGCCCGTTAGTGACTTTCACTTCCCTCCTGGTGAAAGTTGCACGGATAAACCGCCGTTTCCACCCTGGAAGCGGCGGTTTTTTCTATTCAGAGGCGGACCGCCGGGATGCTTCAACTTCGCGGCTTTGCTAGGCATGATACGGTGTGCGTCGGAGACGCTTCGACTCCGCTCAGCATGACACGGCGGATGGAGAGGCGCGCTGCGAAAAGGGTGTCATCCTGAGCAAAGCAAAGGATCCCGGCCCACCCCAATCTCCAATCAACCAATCTCCAATCTCCCCCAAAAAAACAGACCGGGGGTTGCTTCATCCGTCGCGCTCTTACGCTGAAGCAACCCCCGGTACACTTAACATCGGGCGAGCGCCTGTGAACGTTCGCCCGTTAGCTCCCACCCTTCACCCCCCCAGTAACTTATCCAGTAATGTGTGAAAGGAAAGGAAGAAAAGTCATCAAACGTTGGTTGCGTAGTGGAGTGCACCACTGTTACAAACGTTCGAGCAACTGGGTTGATCCCACGGGATCAGCAATCCAAGATTGCTCATGCTACTCGATTTGTTTTGCCTCGCGACGCGAAACCGCCGCTTGATGACTCTTCTGAGTGGTTTGTTAAGGTGCTTCTATCATAACGGGATTCGCTCCGTCAAATTAGTGACGAACGTCATACATTAATTGTGACATTCGTGGACGTTGTCAGAGTTCGATATCCGCCCTACAGCTCGTACAATTCGAGCAGCACGCCGCCGGCGCTTTTGGGGTGCACGAAGGCGTAGCGCCGGCCCCCTTCCCCGCTGCGCGGCGTCTCGTTGATCAGCTCCACGCCATGCGCGCGCAGCCGCGCCATGGTGGCCTCGATGTCCGCCACTTCCAGGCACAGATGGTGCAGGCCCGGCCCGCGCTTTTGCAGATAGCGGGCCACGCCGCTTTCGTCGTCTGTGGGCTCCAGGAGTTCAATCTGCCCCTCCCCCGCCGGCAAAAAGGCCACGCGCACCGCTTCCGCCGGCTCATCGGCCACCCGCGCCAGCGGCAGCCCCAACGCCTCTACCCAGAAATCCATCGCTTCCTGTAAATCTTCGACGACGATGGCGACGTGATTGATATTGATTCGACTCATAAAATACCTGCTCATTAAAGAACGAATTAAGAACGAACGTTACACGGAGTGACACAGAGGAGGCACGGAGGAATACGAGGGTTCTCCGTGCCGCATTCGTCTCCAATCTCCAATCAACCAATCCCCAATCTCCGGTCAAAACCCCGGCCGATACTCGCCCCACACCTCGCGCAACGTGTTGCAAATCTCCCCCAGCGTCACCTCATTCTCCACGCACTCGATGAACAGCGGCATGAGGTTCTCGTCGCCGCGCGCGGCGTCCGCCAGCCGCTGGCGCAGGGCAGAGACTGTCTCGTTGTCCCGCGTCTGACGCAGCTCGGCCAGGCGGCGTCGCTGCTTGGCCTCGATAGCCGGGTCCAGGCGCAAGAGGTCCACGTCCGGCTCCTCCTCCTCCACAAACCTGTTCACGCCCACCACTTCCTGCTCGCCCGCTTCCAGGGCCATCTGGTACTCGTATGCCGCCTCCTGTATCTCCCGCTGCGCGTAACCGCTCTCAATGGCGTTGAGCATGCCGCCCATCTCTTCAATCGTATCCAGATAGGCGCAGGCCCGTTGCTCCAGCTCGTCCGTCAGCGCTTCCAGATAGTAAGAGCCCGCCAGCGGATCCACCGTGTCCGGCACGCCGCTCTCATGGGCGATCACCTGCTGGGTGCGCAGGGCCAGCTTCGCCGCCTCTTCCGTGGGCAGCGCCAGCGCCTCGTCATAGCCGTTGGTGTGCAGGCTCTGCGTGCCGCCCATCACCGCCGCCAGCGCCTGTAGCGCCACGCGCACGATGTTGTTCTGCGGTTGCTGCGCCGTCAGCGTGCTGCCCCCCGTCTGTGTGTGGAAGCGCAGCCGCCAGCTGCGCGGATCTTGCGCGCCGAAGCGCTGGCGCATGATGCGCGCCCACAGGCGGCGCGCGGCACGGAACTTGGCCACCTCTTCCATGAAGTTGTTGTGCGCGTTGAAGAAGAACGAGATCTGGTCGCAGAACTGGTCCACGTCCAGCCCCGTATCCAGCGCCGCCTGCACGTAGGTGACGCCGTTGGCCAGGGTGAAGGCGATCTCCTGCGCTGCCGTGCTACCCGCCTCGCGAATGTGGTAACCGGAGATGGAAATGGTGTTCCAGTGCGGCATCTCGCGGCTGCAAAAGTCGAAGACGTCCGTAATCAGGCGCATGGAGGGCCGCGGTGGGAAGATGTAGGTGCCGCGGGCGATGTACTCCTTGAGGATGTCGTTCTGCACCGTGCCGCGCAACTGGTTCAGGGGCACGCCCTGCCGTTTGGCCACGGCGATGACCATCGCCAGCAGAATGCCCGCCGGGGCGTTGATGGTCATGCTGATGCTCACTTTGTCCAGCGGAATGCCGTCCAGCAGCACCGCCATATCGCGCAGCGCGGGCACGCTGACGCCCACGCGCCCCACCTCGCCCAGGGCCATGGGGTCGTCGGCGTCGTAGCCGATCTGCGTGGGCAGGTCGAAGGCGACGGACAACCCCGTCTGCCCCTGGCTCAGGAGGTACTTATAGCGCTCGTTCGATTCGCGCGCCGTGCCGAACCCCGCGTACTGGCGCATGGTCCACAGCCGACCGCGGTACATGGTGGGCTGCACGCCGCGTGTGTAGGGGTACTCGCCGGGAAAGCCCAGCTGCTCTTCATAATCCGGATCGGGGTGCCGCGGCAGATACACGCGCTGCACGGGAATGCCCGAACTGGTCTCGAACGTCTCGCGCCGTTCCGGATACCGCTCCAGCGCCGGCTCCAGCACCTCCCGCTCCCAACGCTCCTTTTGTTGCTCAAGATTGCTCATATAATCATCTCCCACGAATGAATGGCATGTTGTGGTCTATTATAAGCGATGTGGTTACAAATGGCTGTACGGTGGAGATTGGTTGATTGGAGATTGGAGATTTGGAGGTTGGAGTGAAGTCGTTTGTTGAGGTATCCGCGGAGTCGCATTTTCCCATCCAGAACCTGCCCTTTGGCGTGTTCAGCCCACCTGGGGGTGGGTCGCCGCGGGTGGGGACGCGCATTGGGGAGGTGGTGCTGGATCTGGCGGGCGCGGTGGAGGCGGGGTTGTTTGCGGGCACGGCGCTGGCGCAGACGGATGTGTTTGCGCAGCCGGCGCTGAACGACTTCATGGCCCTGGGGCGCGGGGCGTGGCGCGAGGCGCGGGCCATGTTGCAGGTGCTGCTGCAGAAGGGCGGCGATTCCGTCCTGGAACAGAACGAAGCGTTGCAACGGCGGCTGCTGCACCCCGCCCAGGAGGTGACCATGCACCTGCCGGCGGCCATCGGCGACTACACCGACTTCTACTCCTCGCGCCACCACGCCAGCAACGTGGGGCGCATGTTCCGCGGCGAGGAGAACCCGTTGCTGCCAAACTGGCGGCGCCTGCCGGTGGCCTATCACGGGCGCGCCAGCTCCGTCGTCGTCAGCGGCACACCGATCAGACGACCGCAGGGGCAGATGCTGGCCCCCGGCGCGGACGCGCCGCACTTCGGGCCCAGCCAGGAGCTTGATTTCGAGCTGGAGGTGGGCTTTCTGGTGGGGCCGGGCAACGAGCTGGGCCATGCGGTGAGCATCGAGGACGCGTGGGCGCACATCTTCGGCCTGGTGTTGGTCAACGACTGGAGCGCGCGGGACATCCAGCGCTGGGAGTACCGGCCCCTGGGCCCCTTCCTGGGCAAGAACTTCGCTACCTCCATCTCGCCCTGGGTGGTCACGCTGGAGGCGCTAGCCCCCTTCCGCGTGGACGGCCCGCCGCAGGAGCCGCAGCCGCTGCCCTACCTGCAACAGCCGCAACCCCGCGCCTACGACATCGAACTGGAAGTGTCGCTGCAAACGGCCGGCGCATCGTCTGCGGCGACCATTGCCCGCTCCAACTTCCGCCGCCTCTACTGGAGCATGGAACAGCAACTGGCGCACCACACCATCTCCGGCTGCAACCTGCGCCCCGGCGACCTGCTGGCCTCGGGCACCATCAGCGGCCCCACCCCGGACAGTTACGGCTCCATGCTGGAGCTGGCCTGGGGCGGGCAGCGCCCCCTCACCCTGCCCAACGGCGACAGGCGCACGTTCCTGCAGGACGGCGACACCGTCACGCTCAGCGGCTGGAGCCAGGGGGGTGGCTACCGCGTGGGGTTTGGAAGCGTGCGGGGAACGATTGTCTGACGCCGCGCCCCAGCCCGGCGTTACGCGCCAGCACGATGGCTTGGGCGCGGCTCTCAGCGCCCAACTTCCGGTAAATGCGAGAGACGTGGTTGCGCACCGTTGTGGGGGCGATCAGCAGTTGCTGGGCGATGGCCTCGTTGCTTTCGCCCTGGGCCACCAGCCGCAGCACGTCTTGCTCGCGCGGGGTCAGCTCCGGGAATAGCGCCCCGGAGCTGCTTTCGTTCGCCCCATCCGGCCCCTTGACGCCCAGAAAGGCGCGGGATTCGGCCAGGAAGCGGTCCCAGGCGGGCTCGCCGGCCAACAACACGTGGTTTCTGCTGTCCAGGGGGACCAAACGGGCGTCGGGAATGAGCGCTGCCAGCAGGCGGCCTTCCTCAAAGGGAATACTGAAATCGCCGCGGCTGTGCAGGACGAGCGTGGGCGCCGTTACCCGCCGCGCCAGATCGCTCACATCGACGTGGTAATAGGCCCGCTCGATGGCGAGAGCGTTGTCCGCCGGGGTCGTGATACGCGCCAGCTCGTTCAGCCAGCGCCTCTGCTCTTCTGTTCCGTCGGGGATCATCATCGTGGCGAACAGCTGGCGAAAGGCCGGGTTCTCCTTGGCCCAACCGACGCGGATGACATCAAGCATCGTTTCCGCCTGCAGCTTCCTCCTGGGCGTCAGCTCACGTTTGAGGCGACCGCGCGCGCAGCCCCCGAAGAGAACGAGGCGAGAGACCTTGTCGCGGTGTCTGGCGGCATAGGCCACGGCGATGGTCGCGCCCTGGGAGACGCCCAGCAGGGGAAACCGTTCCAGGCCCATAGCCTCGACGACGGCCTCCAGATCCCGCACCCAGGCATCGATGGAAAAATTGCTCGCGCCCCAATCTGAGAGCCCGCACCCTCGTTCGTCATAGCGTACAACCGTGTGATCATGGGCCAATTCTTGCACCCAATGCCGCCAGATCGGCCCGCTGCAATTGTACCGCAGGTGACTGAGCGCGTTCGTGGCCATCAGCAGCGGCGGGCCCTCGCCGCTGGTAGTATAGGCGATGCGAGCGCCATCCACCGCGGTGCAAAAGCGTATCCGCCGCTCCAGGTCTTTTAGAATCATCACGGTAACCCGGCGCCCTCATGGCGCAGAATGGCGTAAACATGGACATCATGGTTTTGCCCCCGGTGATACCACGCGCCGCGCGCCGTTCCTTCATGGGTGAATCCACACTTCTCCGCAACCCGGCGCGACGCCAGGTTGTCGGGGTGAATAATGAGCCTGATGCGGTTTACCTTCAGGTGCTCAAACAGGTAACACACCAGCAGACTCACCGCTTCTGTCATAAGCCCCTGGCCCCTTTCGGCTACCTCGTAAATCTGATAAGATAATTCCAGTTCGTCCAGATAATTGACCGTCTTGAAGAACTCAATGTGGCCCAATATGCTCCCTGCGCCGTCTGTCACCAGGAGCATCCCCTCGTTCTTGCTCCAGAAGCCGGTGTCCTGGAAACGGCGGCGGAATTCACTCTCGGAGACAATGGAAACCGGGAAGAACTCTCCTCGATTGGCGATATCGATGTGCCGTTCGTACAGTTCTTCCAGATCCCCCTGGCGAGCGGGGCGTAACACAATCGATTTTCCTCTCAGCATGGGACAGTCACCTCATCGACAACTGATTCAATACTGATTATCATTTTAGGAAGTGACCCTCGCATCACGCTCGCACAATCCTCGCATGAGCCTCCACCCCGCCCACCGACCGCCAATGGCCATGCACGACGGAGGAATGCGCATGTGTCAATTGACGCTCTTCGGCGCGCCGGCGCTTGAATGCGATGGCCAGTCCCAACACCTCTCGCGGCGCAAGGCCCGGGCCCTGCTGGCCTACCTGGCTGTCACCGGGCAAAGCCACACGCGCGAGTCGCTGGTCGCCCTGCTGTGGCCCGAGTATGGAGAGCGGGAAGGGCGCGCCGATCTCAGTCGCATGCTCTCTGTGCTGCGCAATGCCCTGGGGAAGGTCCACTTTGTGAGCGATCGGGAGAGCGTGGCGCTGGACGAAGAGGCCGATCTGTGGGTAGACGTCGTTCACTTTCGCCGGCAGATAGCCGCCTGCCGCGAACAGGCCCAGCGGCGCGGCGCAGCGCACCGCGAATGGGTGCAGAACATAGAAGCGGCTGTGGCGCTCTATCAGGCCGATTTCATGGCCGGGTTCACCCTGCCCGATTGCCCGGCCTTCGACCGCTGGCAGCGGCAACAGAGCGAAGCGCTGCGCCGGGATTTGAGCTGGGCGCTGCGCCAGCTGGTCCGTGTTCACGACGCCCGCCACGAGCCGGCCCAGGCCATCGAATACGCGCAACAGTGGGTCGCGCTCGATCCGTTGCACGAACCGGCCCAACGCCGGCTGATGGCCCTCTACGCGCGCAACGGACAACGGGCCGCGGCCCACCGGCAGTACGAGGCCTGCAAGCGCGTTCTGGCGGAGGAACTGGGCGTCGAGCCCCAACCGGAGACAAGCCAGCTCTACGAACAGATTCGTGCCGGCAGTGTGGACGCGCCGCCCGGCGGCGGTCGCCTATCACAGCCAGCGGGCGACGACGCGCCGCCCCTTGCCTGGCCCGCTGACGAGCCCGAGTCCCGGCGCCCGTTTGTGGGGCGCGAGCAGTCGCTGGCGCGCCTTTACCGCGAGCTGGAGCAAGCGCTGGCGGGAAACGGCCGCGTCCTCTTCGTCAGCGGCGACGCCGGTCGCGGCAAGACGTCGTTGCTGGAAGCATTCGCGCAGCGCGCCCAGGCCGATCACCCCGACCTCATCGTCAGCAGCGGCAGCTGCAACGCTATCGCCGGCGCAGGCGATCCCTACCTCCCTTTTCGGGAGGTATTGCGCCTGCTCGCCGGGGACGTCGCGCCGCACAGCACGGTGAGCCGGGTGAGCCGCGAGCAGTCGCGCCGCCTGTGGCGCGCGTTGCCACAGACGGCACAGGCCATCGTGGAACATGGCCCGCAACTGATCGACGCCTTCATTTCCGGCAGACAATTGCTGGCGCGGGCCACGGCTGTCGCCGCTGACGCCGGCTGGCTGGTCGCCCTGCGAACGGAGGTCGCCCGCCGCCAGGAGGCTCATGGCGAGCTGGAACAGTCAGCCCCCGCCGACCTTGGCGGGTCGGCCCTTGTTGGCCAGGTTACGAACGTACTGCTCCATCTGGCCCGGCAACACCCCCTGCTGATCATCCTTGACGACGTGCAATGGATTGACAGGGCCTCCATCGCGCTGCTCTTTCACCTCGGTCGCCGCCTGCACGGCGCGCGCATCCTGCTCGTCGCGGCCTACCGGCCGGATGAGCTGGCCCCGGATCGAAAGGGCCAGCCACACCCGCTGCGCCAGGTTTTGGACGAGTTCCGCCGACAGTATGGCGACGTTGTCCTCGATCTGGACGCCGCCGACCGGCGCGGTGGGCGCGCTTTCATCGACGCGCTCATAGACACCGAAGGCAACCGCCTGGACAGCGACTTTCGCCAGGCGCTTTTCGACCGCACAGGAGGACACCCCCTCTTTACGGTGGAATTACTGCTCGACATGCAAAGTCGGGGCGCGCTTGTGCAGGACGAGGACGGACGGTGGCGCGCGGGCTCGGAGCTGGATTGGGACACAATCCCCGCTCGCGTGGAAGCGGTCATCGCCCGGCGGCTCGACCGGCTGGACGACACCCTGCACGAAATTCTGACCGTCGCCAGCGTGGAGGGCGAGCGCTTTACCGCCGAAGTCGTGGCCCGGGTGCTGGGACTTGAGGAGCGGGCGCTGCTGCGCGCGCTTTCGCAACGGTTAGAGAAAGAACACCACCTCGTGCGGGAACGGGGCGAGATAGAGGTGCACGGCGCTTACCTCTCCTCCTATAGATTCCGCCACGCCCTGTTTCAGCAATACCTCTACCGGCAGCTTGCGGCCGGGGAACGGCGGCGGTTGCACGGCGACGTTGCCGGAGAACTGGAGGCCCTGTATGCAGACGAACTCGACGAGCTCGCCGTCACTTTAGCCCACCACTATGCGCTCGCCGCCGACTGGCACAAGGCCGTTTTCTACCAGAGCCGGTCCGGCGACCTGGCCTACCAGAAAGGGTCCCTGCGCGACGCAGCCGGTCACTACCGCTCCGCTCTGGCCCATTGGCCGCAGGCGGACCGCGTGGGGCGCGGGCGCGTCCTGCGCAAACTGGGCGCGTGCCGGTGGATGTTGGGCCAACACCAGGAAGCGATGGAGCTGCTGGAAAGCGCGCGCGATCTGTTCCAGGCCGCGGGGCAAGACGAGGCGCTGGCGGCAACCCTGCGTCTGTCTGCCCGTGTCTGCTGGGAGGTGGGACAGGCGGATAGGGCCGGGGAACTCCATGAGCAGGCGCTGTCCATCCTGGAGGGCGGGCCGGAGAATGAGGAGCTGGCCTGGGCGCTGGCCGGGATGGCCAGCTACCACATGCACCTTCTAGACTACGAAGCGGCCGTCGCTCTGGGCGAGCGGGCCCTGGCAATCGCCCGCCGCCTGGATACAGACGAACTCATCATTCAGTGCCTGTGCGACCTTGGCAGCGCCCTTTCCGGTATGGGCGACTGGGACGGCCTGGCCCTGGAACGGGAGAGCCTGGAACGGGCGCTGGAGCTGAACCGCCCCCATGATGCGGGGCGTGCCTATCTCTACCTCGCCGAAGGCCTGACCTACCTCGGTCGCTATGATCAGGCCAGGGAAACGCTCGACGAAGCGCTGGCTTTCGCTCAGCGCCTGCACCTGCCGTACATCGCCGAAAGCGCGCAAAACGAGCTGGTCAAACTGGAGTGGCTCAACGGTCGCTGGTCAGACGCCCTCGACTATGTCCAGGAGAAAGTCGACCAGCTCGACCGGGAACCGCCGCCGCTGCTGGCACACCTCTATCTGAAAATCATACTTGGCCGTATCTATAATGATCTGGGGCAGGCAGAGACAGCGCACGAGCTATTGGCGCACGCCGCAAGACCCTCCCATATCGGCTTCAATCCGCAGGTGGCGTTTCTGGGTGAATTGGCGCGGGCGGCGATGATCTCCGGACGGCAGGAACAGGCCGTCTCTGCTATCGTGGAAATTTTGGAATGGACGGACCAGGCGCGCCACCTTTATCCCAACATCGGCCGGGCGCTGCTCTTTATTTGCCGCGCGCCGGTGGTCGAGAACCACTCGCCGCTGACCGGCTACGCGCACGCCGCGTGGCGGCAACTGCAGCGGCTGGACCGGCAATTCGGGACGCCGGTTACAGCCGCCCACCGTGTGGAGGGCCGTGGCTGGCTCCTTCTGGCGCAGGGCGGCCCAGCTGATATATCACAGGGCGGCCCAGCCGGCGCAGCGTCGCGCCTCGAAGAGGCGGCTGCCCGCTGGCGCGATCTGGAGCGCCCCTACGATCAGGCTCGCGCTCTGGACGGGTTGCGCCGCGCCCTGTTACAGGCGGGAGACGACGAAAGAGCAGGCGCCGCTGCAGAGCAAGCGGTGAAACTGGTTGAGGCGCTGGCAGCGCAACTGGATGATGCGACGCTTAGAGAGGCCTTTGTGGCGCACGCTACTGCACCACCTCAACCGCCTGCCCCAGACCGTTGACCCTCAACTGGTAGCGTCCGCTGGGCTCAAATCGCAGCCACTCGTCCTCGGGGAACGCCATGACGTACTCCTGACCGTCGCCGTCCACAAAGAGGATGCGGTATCGTTCCTGGCGCTCTCCTTCCCGCTCGTTCTCAGCCAGGCTCAGCGCCGGCCATTGCGGTTGCAAATCGTCGCCCTCTGCTTTCTCGATGCGCGCCTCCACCCATTTGTCAACCTCGTAAGTGTACATGGTATCGTACACCGGCACCTGCTGGTAGATCGGCTCCTCATACGTCTCCATGCGCGTTTGAGTCTCGTAGACCGGTTCCGTGCACTCGATATCCTGGAAGAAGCCGTTGCCCAGGTCCTCCTGCCCGCAGACGTAGGTGCGCTCCCCCACCTGCACCTCTTCGGACACCTCCCGCTGTTTCGTCTCGTGGCCCACGACGACCTGGTCGTGGTGGTGGATTTCCTCGCGCTCGCCGATGACCCGCGCCCCGTCGGGCACTTCCCAATCTTCTTCGGTCACCGTCTCCAGCGCTTCCACGACCACGGTACGCTCCCAGGAGACGCCGGCGACGGTCACGTCCACGTTGTCGCTGCGCAGGAAGAGGAAGCCGCAGAGCAACGCCAGCAACAGCAGCCCGCCGGCGATGGCCGGTACCAGCCAGCGCGGGCGCTCTTTGCGCTCTGGCTGCTGGGCCAGTTCTGGCCCCGGTTCCTGGCGATATTTCTCGTGTGGGTCGGGCACGGTCATGTCCCCGCTGCGCGGCGCTTCGCCCGGCGCGTACTGCTTCACCGCCTGCTGCGGGCTGGTCCCCTCGCGCGGCGCGGCGCAGTGGTGGCAGACGTCGGCGTCGGCCACGTTGCTGGAGCGACAATACTCGCAAATCCAGTCCGCCCCCTTGCGCGCCTGCTCCAGCAGCTTCTCATCCTCTACGGTCGCTTCATCCTCAGGAATGTAGAATTTGGTCCCCTCGGGACGCGACGTGGCGCAGTTGGGGCACACCTTGTCCCTGCCCAGCAACCCCTTCGTTCCACAATACTGGCAGTCCCAGCGACCTTCACGTATGGCCATGATGTCATATCCTCCTTGGTGATGAGAATATTATACAGGATTGAAGGAGGAGGCTGTAGGGAGATTGGAGATCAGAGATTGGGGATTGGAGATTGCCGTTATTCTCCAATCAACCAATCTCCAATCTCTACTCTTTTCTCACCACCGGCAAATAGCGCCACTCGCTGGGCTCAAACGGTTGCTCCGCGGCGATGCGCAGGATGCGGCCGTCGGCGGCGTTGGCCACGTACAGCTCGCCCCCGGCGTCCTGGCCGAAGGTGGTGAAACCGAACTGCTGCAGGTTACTGTGGCGCGTGGCCTGGAAGCCGTTGTCCACGTCCAGGTCCCAGAAATCGCCGCTGCAATAGTCGGTCAGCAGGTAGCGCCCCTGCAGCGCCGGGTACTGGCTGCCGCGGTAGACGTAGCCGCCGGTCACGGCGCAGACGCCGTCTACATCATGGTGACCATATTCGAAGATGGGCATGTCGTAAGCCGACGCGTCCTGGCAGTCGGACATGTGCGTGTTGGGGTTAGGGTGCGCGCCCTCGAAGCAGCTCCACCCGTAATTCTCGCCGCCCGCCGAAGCCGCCGGCTGGCGGTTCACCTCCTCCCACGCATTCTGGCCCACGTCGCTGATATAGAAGTCGTGCGTCTGGCGGTCGAAGCTGACGCGCCAGGGGTTGCGCAGACCCGCGGCCCAGATCTCGTCGCAGACGTCACTGTCGCCGGCGAACGGGTTATCGGCCGGGATGGTATAGGCGCCGGGCTCGCCGCAGTCGGCGGGCCCACCGTCCTCCATATCCACATCCACGCGCAACATCTTGCCCAACAACAGGCTCATGTTCTGCGCGCGGTTTTGTGGATCGTCGCCGGAACCGCCGTCACCTAGCGGGATGTACAGGTAGCCGTCCTGCGGCCCGAAGGCCAGGTCACCCGCGTTGTGGTTGCCGTACGGCTGCTCCACCATCAGGATTGTGTGCTCGCTATCTTCGTCGGCCACGTCGGGGTCCGCCGTCACCTGGAAGCGGGCGATGTGCGTGTCGCCCCTGGTATCGGTGTAGTTGACGTAGAAGTAGCCGGTTTCGGCGTAATTGGGGTGGAAGGCGAGCCCCAGCAAGCCCCGCTCCCCACCGCTCGTCACGCGGTCGCTGATGTCCAGGAACGGCGTCTCCACGACGTCGCCGCCTTCGTGCACCACGCGGATGCGCCCCGCCTGCTCCACCACGAACAGGCGTCCGTCGCCGGCGTGGGCCATGGCCGTGGGCCTCTGGAGTTCTCCGCCCGGCACGTACGTCTCCAGAGTCAGCGTAACAGGGCCGTCGCCCGCCCGCAACGGTCGCGCCTGCGGCGCCAGCACAAGGGCCACGAGGAACAACCCTCCCAGAAGCCCAACCCCGGCAAAGGGGCGTATTGAACGGGTAGAAACGGGCTTCGCGTTCATCATGGAATCGACTCCTTTCCTGCCGCGGCGACTACCGTGCGCCTGGTCGCGCACGCAGCCCTGCGGAACAGTCCCTCTGCGTGTGGTTAAGATGCCGCATTATGGGCACCCAGGGGTCGTCCGGCAAGGGAAATTGCGCCTTGTTCACGATGCTATCAGGGTCCATCTACTAGCACGAGACCAGGTCGTCGAAGTCGCCGTCGTAGCTGTGGATGCAGGTAAGGCCGGCAAGCTCATCGCGATCAGCAGGGCCGTTAAGTTGGCTGGTAGCTACGTGCACGCTTGCCAGGG
>DATHSI010000142.1:0-44829 GCA_035464315.1 Candidatus Sulfomarinibacteraceae bacterium | reverse complement strand
GGAGAACGACGTGAGCATTACTCCACAGCTCTTCCAGATTGTAATAGTCTCGCTTCTCAGGAGAGAAGAAGTGGATGATGATGCCGCCGAAATCAACCAGGACCCAGCCCGATTCGGGCTCCCCTTCGGTCCCCCGCGGTCTCGAGTTAGCCTTCTCGCGGGCTATTTCGATGACGGCTTCGGTCAGCGCCCGAAGCTGCCGGTCGCTTTCACCGTTGCAGATGATGAAGTAATCGGAGAATACAGCCTGATCGCGTATGTCTAACAGCAGAATATTGCTCCCCTTTTTGTCGATGATGGTATCGACAAGCATATTGGCTAGCTCTAAACCTTCCAGATGGCGCCTCCATATGTACTGTTGAATAAAAGACGGGCGAAATGCCCGTTGTCTCCAGCGTTTGATTGTAGCATGGCCCGGTGGTAGTTGGCAAAGAGGCGGCAATGGCTGTTGACGGCCTCTGCAAACCTTTCTACAATGCGCATTGCGGCCGCGTCCCGCATCAAGCCTGGTTGACCGCACGGAGAAAAGATTACATGGGATCGTATGTCAATTCGGCCTGGGAGGAGGTGGATGAGTGGACAGTCCACGAGCTTACGGCCTACATCAAGGAGCTGTTCGAGCTTGATTATCGGTTGCAAGATGTGCAGGTCGCTGGCGAGATTTCCAATTTTACGCGCGCCAGTTCCGGTCATCTGTACTTCACACTAAAAGATGAGAAGGCGCAGTTGAGCTGTGTGATGTGGCGCTCTAATGCTGCCCGCCTGGGCATGCTACCTGCCGATGGCGATGCGGTGATTGCCCGCGGGAACATTTCTGTTTACGAGCAGTCGGGCCGATACCAGCTTTATGCGCGCACATTGCAACCGGCCGGTCGCGGCGACCTTGCCGCGGCGTTTGAACGGTTGAAACAGAAGCTTGAGGCTGAAGGATTGTTTGATGCGGCCCACAAGCAAGAAATCCCACCTTTTCCGCGCAGGATCGGGGTCGTTACCTCGGCCGATGCTGCGGCGCTGCGCGATATCTTGAACGTTCTACAGCGACGCTGTGCCTTCGTTTCTGTGCTGGTCGCGCCGACATTGGTGCAGGGCGCGGGCGCGCCGTCTCAGATTGTGCGGGCCCTGCGGTGGCTCGACGGTCGCGACGACATTGATACCATTATTCTTGCCCGGGGAGGCGGATCTATAGAGGATCTGTGGGCTTTTAACGATGAGGAGGTCGCCCGAGCGATTTTCAACGCGCGTCACCCCATTGTCTGCGGTGTGGGACACGAGACAGATTTTACCATTGCCGACTTCGTCGCGGACAAGCGAGCGCCAACGCCGTCAGCGGCGGCCGAATTGTCCGTGCCCGACATAGGCGAATTACAGCCTCGAGTGGAGCAACTATTCGCTGCTCTTTACAGGCATCTTGTGACCCGCATTGAGGAGGGTCGCTGGCAGGTGCAATCACTGATGCGTGACCTGAAGCACGTCGGGCCGCGTGGCGCGCTGATCAATAACTGGCAGCGCGTCGATCATCTCAGCATGGAGCTGGATCAGGCCATCTCCCGCCGTCTGGAGCGGGCCCAGAATCGGACGGCGCTGGCTACCGCTCGCCTGCGGACGGTAAGCCCTCTGGCCACCCTTTCCAGAGGCTATGCTATTGTGCGACGGGAGGATGGTGACATTGTACGCTCGACGGCCCAGGTTATGGCTGGTGACGCTTTGCGCGTCCAGGTCAGTGATGGAAAATTTGTAGTCACAGTAGATGAAGTTTAAGGGCGCTCGCACCAGAGTCCCACCACACAGCCGGTGATGGCTTTCCACGGAGAGAAGTGATGTCAAACAAGAGCGAACAGTTATCATTTGAAGAAGCACTCGCAGAGTTAGAGCGGATCGTTGAAAAGCTGGAGAGTGGCGATTTGTCTCTGGAAGAGTCGCTGGCCTTGTTCGAAAAAGGCCAGGCGCTGGCGCGCCAATGCAACGAGCAGTTAGAATCGGCAACGCTGCGTGTGGAACAGTTGACTGAAGACGGCGAGTTAATTGAAGTCACCGTTGAGTGAGGGGAGACCTGGATCAGGTACAAACTTTCCATTCAATAGACTAATGTGTTGGCTTCTCGCTCTGGTACGACGGGGGCTAACATTGCTAAGTGAGGAATCAGGTTGTTTAAAGGCTTACGCGAATCACTGAGTCGCACGCGTCAGAGTGTGTTCGGCCAGATTGTAAATGTGTTGGGGGCGGGAGAAATTGATGATGAAACATGGGAGGATCTGGAAGCGCTGCTGATTCAGGCCGATATGGGCGTGCCCACCACGCTGGCCCTGGTGGATAATCTGCGCGAACGTGTGGTGCAGGAAGGCCTCTTTCAGGCCGAGCAGCTTACTGAGGCCTTGAAGGATGAGCTGCGGGCTATGCTGGACGAACCGCCAGAGTTCGAACTGGAAAAGCCACGGCAGCTGACCGTGGTGATGATCGTGGGCGTTAACGGATCAGGAAAAACTACGACGATCGGTAAGCTGTCAAAGTATTACAAGGATCGTGGGCGAAAGGTGATAATGGTCGCCGGCGATACCTTCCGCGCGGCGGCCATCGACCAGTTGAAGGTGTGGAGCGAGCGAGCCGGCGTGCCGATCGTTGCCGGTGAGCCCAACAGCGACCCTGCGGCGATTATTTACGATGGCATCCGCGCCACACGGGCGCGAGGGCACGATCTCTTGCTCATCGACACCGCCGGACGGCTGCATACGAAGTTCAATCTAATGAAAGAGATCGAAAAGATCTATCGCGTTTGTAAGCAGAGCGTTCACGCTGCGCCGCATGAGGTATTGCTGGTGCTGGATGCGCCAACGGGGCAGAATGCGCTGGTCCAGGCAGAAAAGTTTAAGGAAGCGGTAAACGTGTCCGGTGTTGTCCTGACCAAGCTGGACAGCACGGCCAAGGGCGGCATGGTTTTTGCCATCTATCAGGAACTTGGCCTTCCCGTGCGCTTTATCGGTACAGGTGAGAAGATCGAAGACCTGGCGCCGTTTGATCCCGATGAATTCGTAGAGGGTTTGTTCGACTCCTGAGTGTCAGGTGAGGAATCTGGCCGATTTACCGGCCGGAACGGCAGTTAGGCTGGGAAAAGGTTGAAAGTATATAGTCGGGAGCTACAATAGGATCCTGTTTGTGGACGAAAAAAATAGCATCCGGATGGTCTTCTTATGCATAGTGTCACTTCCGAGTTAAACAAATTGAGAGATACCGTTAATCATCTGCGGAGGCGTCTTTGACGTAGATGCCAAGCTTGTCCGTTTAGCAAAATTGGAGCGGGAGTCTGTCGCCCCCGACTTTTGGGACGATTCAACGAAAGCTCAGAAAAAGATGCGCGAACTTACCCGCCTGCGCCGGCAGGTTGGGGTCTGGGAGCGGGTTAGTAAACGCCTCGACGACGCGCTGGAGTTGGCGTCATTGGCCGACGACGACATGCGCGAGGAGATGGAAGGCGAGGTGACGGCTATTCGCCAGATTGTGGATCGCCTCCAGTTCCAGGCGCTCTTCTCCGGTCGGTACGATGACGAGGATGCCTTGCTGGCTATTCACGCCGGCGCCGGAGGGACTGAGGCACAGGATTGGGCGCAGATGCTGCAACGGATGATTATTCGTTGGGCCGAGATGCACGCGCTCTCTGTGGATGTACTCGACGAAAGCCCTGGGGATGAGGCAGGCATCAAAAGCACCCTCATGGCCATTCGCGGCGACGACTACCCCTACGGCTGGTTGAAGTCGGAGCGGGGCGTGCATCGCCTGGTGCGCATTTCGCCTTATGATGCCTCCAGCCGCCGGCACACGTCATTTGCCAAGATAGAAGTATGGCCCGACGTTGCCGAGGACATTGAGATTGAGATCAATGAAGACGAGTTGCGCATCGACCGCTTCAGGGCCAGCGGGGCAGGCGGACAGCACGTGCAGAAGAATGAGACTGCCATACGCATCACCCACCTACCAACGGGCCTTGTGGTGTCCTGTCAGAATCAACGCTCGCTGGTCCAGAACCGTGAGACCGCATTAAAGATTCTGAAGTCGCAGCTATTCGATTTAGAACGTCGCAAGCAGGAAGAGGAGATCGCACGCCTCAAAGGCGAGGATGTTGATGCAGGCTGGGGCAACCAGATCCGGTCGTATGTATTGCACCCATACCGCATGGTGAAGGATCACCGTACAAGCTACGAGACCGGCAATATTCACGCCGTGCTAGATGGGGCGCTCGATGGCTTTATGGAGGCTTATCTGAAGCACGTGTTGGGTACTGATCGGCCAGAGGAAGAAGCAGCGCCTGCTTCGAAGGGTTGATTGGTTAGATTTGTATTGGAATCAAAACGGTTTCTTGACGTATTGACGACTATCACTATAATTGCAGGTTGTAAGCTACAAAAGTCGGTTCAAGAGCGTTGGCACGCGCCACCGCTCTTTTTCCGTGTCTCAATGCATTGACTATTTTTCCTTGTGCAGCTGCACCTAAATTGGGGTCGCCCCAAATTGGCAGCCTACCCTCTTGAGAGGCCCGGGCCGGGGCTGGAGCCTGTATTATTTTTCCTGACGTTTATTTTTGGGAGGTCACCTGGTGGAGACGAATGAATTCCGCTCTTTGCGAATTAGCCTAGCATCCCCTGAACAAATCCGTTCCTGGTCATATGGCGAGGTCACCAAACCGGAGACGATTAACTATAGGCGTCTGCGGCCGGAGAAGGACGGCTTGTTCTGTGAGGCTATCTTCGGTCCCACTCGTGACTGGCAGTGCTATTGTGGCAAGTACAAGAATGTGCGCTACAAAGGCATTGTCTGTGACAAGTGTGGGGTTGAGATCACGCGTTCGGCGGTCCGCCGCGAACGCCTGGGTCACATTGACCTTGCGGCGCCGGTTGCCCACGTCTGGTACACTCGCCGCGTTCCCAGTTACCTGGGGCTGCTGCTGAACGTTTCTCGCCGTAATCTAGATCGCGTTCTGTACTTCGCGCAATACGTTGTGACCTACGTTGATGAGGATGCTCGCGAACGCGCTCTGAAACGGTTGGAAGAAGAATTAGGAGAAGCCGAGCTCCGTCTTGAAGAGGAGACGGAACAGCAGATTGCTCTGGCTACAGAGGAGGCGCAGAATCGCCTGGAAGAGATGCGCCAGAACCTGGTCGAACTGAATGAGTCGTTTGACGAGCGGCTCTCTGCCGCATCTGATCAGGTTGTGCAGGAGGCGAAGAACACCGAGCGCCGCCTGGACAACCTGCAGGGTTCGGCGGCGCCCGAGGATATCGGTCTGGGCGATACGGTCATTGTGGCCGAAGGTGAGACGGTGGGGCGCGAGCACGTGGTGCTCGTTCAGGAAGTTACCACAGATCGTCTGACTGAGGTCCAGCAACAGTATGAAGAGGACCATCAGAGTGAGGTAGCCACGCTGCAGCGTGAAATCGACCAGCTTCAGGAAGAAGTTGACGAAGTTGCGCAGGATGCAGAGGGGTTGCTTAGCCAGAAGCTGGGTCGTCTGCGCGAGCAGGCGCAGGGCAACCGCGACCAGCTCGAGAACTTGCAGCAGATGAACTTCCTCAACGAAACGGAATACCGTGAGTTGAAGAGCAAGTTCGGCAACGTCTTCCGCGCCGAAATGGGCGCTGAGGCGTTCTACGAAATATTGAAGAATATGGATCTGGACTCGCTGGCCAAGGATCTGTGGCGAGAAGTGCGCACGACGCGCTCCAAGCAGAAGGCCAAGCGGGCGACAAAGCGCTTGCAAGTGGTGGAAGCGCTGCGTAAGAGCGGCAATCGTCCGGAATGGATGATTCTGACTATGCTGCCGGTGATTCCGCCGGAGCTGCGCCCCATGGTGCAGCTCGACGGTGGTCGTTTCGCCACATCGGATCTGAACGACCTATATCGTCGCGTGATCAACCGCAACAATCGCCTTAAGCGGTTGCTGGAACTGGGCGCGCCTGACGTCATTGTTCGCAACGAGAAACGCATGTTGCAGGAGGCGGTTGACAGCCTCATTGACAACAGCCAGCGCGGTAAGGCGCTAAGCCGTCGCGGACGGCGCGAGCTGAAGTCCCTGTCCGATATGCTCAAGGGCAAGAAGGGACGCTTCCGCCGCAACCTGCTGGGTAAGCGCGTTGACTACTCCGGCCGTTCGGTTATCGTTGTGGGGCCTGAGTTGAAGATGGGCGAGTGTGGTCTGCCCAAGACGATGGCGCTGGAGTTGTTCCGCCCCTTCGTCATCAGCAAGCTCATCCATTACGGTCACGCCAGCAACGTGAAGGGCGCCAAACGCTTCATCGAACGCCAGCCGCCTGAGGTCTGGGAGGTTTTGGAAGAGGTTATTCAGGATCGCCCGATTCTTCTGAACCGCGCGCCGACGTTGCACCGCCTGGGTATTCAGGCCTTTATGCCCCGTCTGGTAGAGGGTAAAGCTATTCAGTTGCATCCGCTGGTTTGCGCCGCGTTCAACGCTGACTTTGACGGCGATCAGATGGCTGTGCACGTTCCGCTTTCGCAGAAGGCTGTGAAAGAGGCCACGGAGCAGATGATGGCCACGCGCAACCTGTTGAAGCCGGCCAATGGCGAGCCAATCGTCGGCCCCTCCAAGGATATGGTTTTGGGCGTCTACTACCTGACGCTCATGGAGGATGGCAAGAAGGGTGAAGGGCGTACCTTCAGCAGCATGGACGAGGTGGAGCTGGCTCACGACCTGGGTTTCATTGACATCCATGCCAAGATTAAGCTGTACACAGAGACCTACTTCGACGAAGACGGGAGCCGATACCCGGACAACGAGCCGCGCCGCCGCCTGATCGAAACGTCTGCCGGGCGTGTGCTGTTCAATCGCACCCTGCCTGACGGCATGCGCTTTGTAAATGAAGTGCTGAATAAGGGCGCGGTTAATGAGTTGATTAATCGTGTTTACCGTCGCTTTGGCGACGAAGACACGATTAGCATGGTTGACCACGTCAAGGCGCTTGGTTTCCACTATGCCACTGTGTCGGGCGTGACCGTAGCGGTCCATGACCTGACCATTCCAGACGACCGCGAGACAATTCTGGACACGGCTCAGAAGCGCGTGGACGAAATTGATCGCCAGTATCGTCGTGGTTTGCTGACGGAAGATGAAAGCTACCAGCGCACGATTGAACAGTGGAACAGCGCCAAGGATCAGGTAGAGCTCGCAGTTCGCGATGCACTGGATCCCTATGGCCCGATGGCCATCATGGCGCTTTCTGGCGCGGGTAAGGGCGGGTTCGGACCCATCACACAGCTCGCCGGTATGCGCGGTCTGATGGCCGACCCGCAGGGTCGAATCATCAAGGTGCCCATTACGTCTAACTTCCGTGAAGGTCTATCCGCGCTGGAGTATTTCATCTCCACGCACGGTTCGCGTAAGGGTCTGGCTGATACAGCCTTGCGTACGGCTGATGCCGGTTATCTGACACGCCGGCTGGTGGACGTGGCTCAGGATGTCATCGTCACCGAGGAAGATTGCGGTACGACCAAGGGCATCTGGGTTCGCCGTAAAGACAACTTCGGCAAGCAGACGCTGGCCGAGCGTATTTACGGTCGTGTGGCTGCGGAGCCGGTGATTGACTCGGAGACAGGCGAAATTATCATCAACGAAGGCGAGATGTACACCGAAGACCTTGCCGAAGCGGTGAATGCTCTAGATATCGACGATGTGTACGTCTATTCGCCGATGACGTGCGAGACGCGCCAGGGTATCTGCCGGAAATGCTATGGGCTGGACCTTGGTCGTGGCCAGATGGTGGAGCTTGGCTCTGCTGTGGGCATCGTCGCCGCGCAATCGATTGGCGAGCCGGGCACCCAGCTTACGCTGCGTACATTCCACACCGGTGGCACCGCACAGGCAAGTGGCGACATCACCCAGGGTTTGCCGCGTGTTGAGGAGCTCTTCGAGGCGCGCAAGCGGCCCAAGGGCGAGGCAGTTATGACCGAGATCGGCGGTATGGTAGAAGTCCGTGTCGTGGATGGCGTGCGCCACGTTTTCGTCACCGACAGCAAGATGGTTGAGGATGTCTTCGATATTCCTGAGGATTGGGACGTCATCGTCTCTGATGGAGAAGAAGTCGAGCCTGGCAACCTGATTGCAGAGAAGGACGACGAACAGCTGTCGTCACGTCACAAGGGTCTGGTACGCATCGACGACGAGGGTCTGCGTGTGGTCTGGGAAGACGTCGAGGAACGTGACTACGAAATCCCGGCCGGTATGCGCCTGCTGATTGACGAGGGTCAGCGCGTGGAAGCGGGCGACCAGTTGACGGAAGGCGCCAAGAACCCGCATAAGATTCTGGAGATCCAGGGCCGCGATGCAGTGACGCAGTACCTCCTGCGCGAAGTGCAGCAGGTATATCGTCCGCAGGGGCAGAACATCAACGATAAGCACTTCGAAGTCATCATTCGCAAGATGCTGAGCAAGGTCGTGGTCAAGCACTCGGGCGACACCGAGATGCTGCCCGGTGAGCTGATTGAGACGTCGGAATTCCAGGAACGGAATGCCGAGGTCGTGGCCGAAGGTGGTCAGCCGGCACAGGCCGACCCCATTTTGTTGGGTATTACCAAAGCCTCGCTCAATACCGAGAGCTTCCTGTCCGCCAGTTCCTTCCAGCACACCATCAAAGTGCTGGCCGGTGCGGCGATTGCGGGTAAGGAAGACAAGCTCCTGGGTCTGAAAGAGAATGTCATCATCGGCAAGCTGATTCCGGCAGGTACCGGCTTCCGCCACTATCACGACCTTGATGAAGAGGAAGTTGAACTGGAAGAGGAAGCGGCTGAGATGCCTGAGGATCTGTCCAGCATCCTTATCGGTGACGATACTGACGAGGAGATTCTGGAAGCTCTGACGAAGGCCAAGGCTGCCGGCAAAGCCGACTGATTTGACTGTTCGTCCTAAATGAGATGAAAAAGGCGCCCCGCACGGGGCGCCATTTTGCTTTAATGCTGTCGTGTCAGTAACAAATCGGCCAGGTCATGGAGCGCCCTGGCCGCGCTGCCCTCTGGCTGCGCTGCCTCCAAATGGTCGATGGCGCTCTCTGAGTAGCGCGCGGCCATTGTCTCGGCGTAGGTTCGCGCCCCACAATGATCCAGTAGTTGTACGACGTCAGATACAAACCCCGGCCCATTTTCAGGCTGTTCATATAGCGCCCGCAAATCGGCGCTCTGGCTGAGCCCGTAGAGAACGGGCAGCGTCTTTTTGCGCGTCTTGATGTCCGTCGCCGCCGATTTTCCGATCGTGTCTTCGTTGCCCCAGATACCCAGAATGTCATCTTTTACCTGGAACGCAAGCCCGAGTTCGCGGGCGAACGTGGCGTAGTGTGTGATCGTCTCGTCGTCGGCGCCGGCGATCAGCGCACCCAGCTCACCGCAATGGGTCAGCAACGCAGCAGTCTTGCCCCCGATCATATCAAGGTATTCGTCAACCGTGACGTCCCGTCGCGTCTCGAAATCCATGTCACGATATTGGCCCTGCGTCAGCTTCAGGCAGGTATGATCGAAGCTCTTTGCGGCGCGCACCACCGTCTTCGGGGACACGCCGCGCTCGACAAGGCGGTAGAGGGCGCTGTGAGCCAGGGCAAACATGCAGTCGCCGCTATTGATGGCCTGCTCCATGCCCCAGATCTTCCACACAGTGGGGCGCCCGCGGCGAGTAGGACTGGCATCCTGGATATCGTCGTGAATCAGGGTGAAGTTGTGTAGCAGTTCGATTGCCGCGCCGGCGGGCACTGCTTGCTCCCAGGAGCCGCCGGCAGCGGCGCAGCTAAGCAGGCAGAGCACGGGTCGAATGCGCTTACCCCCGTTACCATCGGTGGGCTGCAGATCGGTGTCCACCCACCCCATGTGATATTGCATCATCCCGTAGAACGGGTCGGGGGTGATCCCTTCTTCAAAGCGCAACACCGATTTCATTTCCCGCTCCACGGCGGGAACCATTTCGCTCATCAGAGACTTGAGTGCGTTAGACATAGTTTCAGGGAAGATTAGTATGGGGCGGCAGCGTATGTCTGCCGTCCAGTAAACGTTATTCGTCGTCAGAGCCTTCCGTACGCAGCTGGACAGGCAACGGTCCGGATTCCCTCCAGGCGTCGCGAATGCGCGCGAGGCTGGCGGCAAGGCTGCCAGGCCCTGTTACCTCGCGCCAGCCAGAAGGCGTTTCTTCATTGTCCAGGGAGATAGAGAGGATGTCATCCTCATTGGCGATGACCACGAACTGTTCCGACTCCGCGTCGACCTCGCGATCCTTCCACACGTCACCAATGTAATCGAGACAGGCCACAAGGCTGCCGCGAGCTTCGCCCTCGCTCCAGCCAAGCGGCGGCTCGACCTCTGCGGGCCAGACGGCGTATTGTGCCTGTGTGCTGACAATCACTTTGTAATCAGGAGTGTCCATGATTTTCTGCCCTCGTTGAATTGAATCAAATCGCAAATGTTGTTCTAGCGGTTATTGTCGTCGAGTAGCTGGTCAAAGCTGTGCAAGAGGGGGGTCTGGGCCAGTTCAGTCAGCGTGGCTGCCCCACTGCAGAACATGGCTACCCGCAGTTCATCGGTGATGGCTCCGGCCAGTTCCACCACGCCCTCGACGCCTCCTTGATCGGCCGCACGCAGGAAGTCGCCGGCCAGTCCACCTAGCGTCGCCCCAAGCGCAATGCACTTGGCGATGTCGATGCCGCTCTTCAGCCCGCCGCTGGCGATGACGGGTAAGGCGGGCGCGCCCTGGCGGCAGAGCTGCACGGAGATAGCAGTGGGAATGCCCCAGTCGATGAAGGCTGCCGCTACCCGTGCATGGCGCGCTGTCGGGGCGCGATGCATTTCAACCTGGCTCCACGACGTGCCACCGGCTCCAGCCACGTCGATGGCTGCGATGCCGGCGTCTGCCAGACTGCGCGCGGCCGCAGCATCAAAGCCCCAACCGACCTCTTTAGCGATTACGGGCACCTCCAGGCTGCGGCAAAGCTTCTCCACCTGACTCAGCAAATTGGAAAAATCTCCGTCGCCTTCGGGCTGTACGGCTTCCTGCAGCGCGTTGAAGTGTAGGATCAGGGCGTCTGCGCCGGCCATCTCAACAGCTTGCCGGCACTCGTCAAGACCGTAGCCATAGTTCAGTTGCACGGCGCCAAGGTTGGCAAAAAGGAGAATGTCCGGGGCCACGTCTCGCACATGGTACGTATGGGCCAGAGAGGGATCCTCAATCGCTGCCCGCTGCGATCCCAGCCCCATGGCCATTCCTGCTTTCTGGGCGCCACGCGCCAGTGTGCGGTTTATCTCGCGCGCCTTCTCCGTTCCGCCAGTCATCGAGGATATGAGCAGCGGTGTGCGCAACTGCTTGCCGAACAGGGTGGTAGATGGATCTACATCCGCCAGATCTAGCTCGGGCAGGGCCTGGTGCAGAAAAAAGTAATTCTCCAGTCCGGTGGTGAGTTTTTTGAAGGCGACGTCTTCTTCAAGATTGATGCGTATATGATCTGCTTTGCGACGTTCGTGTATGTCAGGTGTTGGCTGCCCCTCTGTGGCAACGGCTCCGGTTTTATCGGTCGAACCCATATCATTCTCCGTCTGTGGCTGGCTCATTCTCAATACTAAGTGATTTTTCGAAAGTATACCGTGCTCTTGCCCGGGTGGCGAGTGCCCCCCGTGTCGGGCTCTCTGTCATTTATTGAACCTTTGACATTTCCCGCTACAATTAGCCCTCGACCTGCCACGTTCGCGTTGTCGTCTGTAGGTCGGGTCTTTGCTTTCGGCGAACAATGGCGGACAATTGTGCGCTTTTTTGTGCGTTACGCGCTTCGGGCCGTTGGCAGGATACTATGACGGACATGGATAAGGAGCAAACATGCGAGTGCTAATTACCGGAGGTGCGGGTTTTCTCGGGTCTCACCTCTGCGATCGGTTTATCCAGGAAGGGCATACGGTGATTGCCATGGATAACCTCATCACCGGCAGTACAAACAACATCGCTCACCTGACAGGCCATGATCGCTTTCAGTTTGTCAAGCACAATGTAAGCAACTATATTTACGTTGAGGGTGAGCTTGATGCCGTTCTGCACTTTGCCTCCCCCGCCAGCCCCAACGACTATCTGGAGCATCCGATTCACACATTGAAGGTTGGTTCGTTGGGTACCCTGAACACCATCGGTCTGGCCAAAGCGAAGAAGGCGTGCTATCTACTGGCTTCCACCTCCGAAGTCTACGGCGACCCACAGGTTAACCCCCAGCCGGAGACTTACTGGGGCCACGTCAACCCCATCGGACCCCGTGGCGTTTACGATGAAGCCAAGCGTTTTGCCGAGGCCATGACCATGGCCTACCATCGATATCACGGTGTGGATACGCGCATAGTGCGGATCTTCAATACCTATGGACCGCGCATGCGCCTCAACGACGGGCGGGTTGTTCCCAATTTTCTTTCCCAGGCGCTGCGGGGCGAACCGTTGACCGTCTATAACGACGGTCAGCAGACGCGCTCGTTCCAGTACGTCAGCGATCTAGTCAACGGCGTCTACAGCCTCTTACTGTCTGATGAAGTCCTGCCGGTAAACATTGGCAACCCCCACGAGATGACCATCCTGGAATTCGCCGAGGCCGTGAATCGGGCGACGAGAAGCGACTCCGAAATCTGCTTTGTGCAGCCGCAAGACATACGTATTAAGGACGACCCTCAGGTGCGGCGGCCGGACATCAGCAAAGCTGCCGCTTTATTGGGCTGGGGGCCGGAAGTTGGCCTGGAGGAAGGTCTGGAGAAGACAATTCCTTATTTCCGCGAGAGGCTGGAGCAGTAGATAACAGTCGATTACAGTCAAGGATGTAGTGTGGCTATCCCCTTTTACCCGGTTCGCTGGAGCGCCACTTTCAGGCGCAGCGCACGGCTCTGGGCTGCGACGCCTGCTTACCTGATAGCTCTCGTGCTGGGGCTGCTCCTTGCGATCATACCGCTGCCGGTTGCCGCCATCCTTTTTGCCGGCGCTTGCTTGCTATTGCTGATATTTCTGCAGCCTCTGGTGGGCGTGGGGTTCATGCTCCTGTTGGCGCCGTTCGGCGCTCTGGAAAACGTCATATGGGGCAATACACTGTTTGACAGCGGTCAAGTGTTGTTTCTATTGACGGTTGCGGCCTGGCTTGCATTGAGTGTCAGACGTCGCCGGATTGTGCTTCCCACGACCACGCTAAACGTCCCGCTGGCGCTTTTCATCCTGGTTGCCTCTGTGACGCTGCTCGGCGCCGCATCATTGAACTACGGTCTGCGCGAGGTAATAAAATGGCTGGAAGTTGCGCTTGTAATGCTCATAGCCGTAGACCTCGTGCGGCGGCAGCGCGCATCGAGCGAGTCGAGTCCGCTGTTGCTGGCGCTGCCCGCCAGCGCTGGCAGTTGTTTGCTGGCAGGGCTGGTGTTGTTGTCCGGGTTGAGCCAGGCGCTCATCGGCATCTGGCAATTTGCTTTGCGTGGCACAGGGCCGGAGCATTTCCAGATCCTCGGCGGTGCTTTTTACCGCGCCTACGGTACGTTTGAGCAGCCCAATCCTTTCGGCGGTTTCATGGCCTGGATAACGTTGCTGGGCCTAGGCGGCGCTGTGGGTGTGCTGATGGCCTGGTGGGAGCGTCGTCGCCCGTTTAGCACAGAGTGGCCCTGGCTACTGTTCACGCTTGCCGCCGGCGGCGCGGCCGGGCTGGCCCTGCTCGCGTCGTGGAGCCGGGGCGCCTGGCTTGGATTCGGCGCCGGGTTGGCCACGGTACTGTTCTTCTGGCCCAGACGGCGGCGCTGGGGCCTTCTGGCGTTGTTCGCTGGCGCAGCTTTGCTGCTGGCGCTGTGGCAGTTTAACTTGTTGCCCTCTGCCCTCGTCTCGCGGACTGTGGGGTTCGCCGCCGATTTGCGCCTGGGCGATGTGCGCGGTGCAGACATTAACGACGCCAATTACGCCGTCCAGGAACGGCTTGCACACTGGCAGGCGGCAGTGGATATGGGACGCGATCATCTATGGCTCGGTGTGGGCTTCGGTAATTACGAACCGGCCTACGATGACTACGCCCTGATCAACTGGCCGTACGCCCTCGGTCATGCCCACAATTACTATCTCAACCTCCTGGCAGAGACGGGCATTTTGGGTCTGGCAGCCTATCTGGTATTCTGGGGGGCAGTGCTTTTTCAGACAGTGGGCACGCTGCGCCGTTTGCCGTGGCCCGACCGCGGCCTGGCCCTGGGTTTGCTGGGGGCCTGGATAGCGCTCAGCGTGCATCACGTGCTGGATAAGTTATACGTCAATAATCTCTATTTGCATCTTGGCGTGATGTTGGCAATTTTGCACACGTTGCAGCGATCAGATGTACAGAAGGTTTAGCATGATGGCCCTATTTATTTCGATTGTCAGCCATTTCGGCATCAAGGAGAAAGAGGCCGAGCGATTCTTCAAGTTCGGCGTCGTGGGCACTATTGGCTTTATTGTCGATTTTGGCACGCTCACTTTCCTGGTGGAGTTGCTGGGCTTTCACCCGCTCGTGGCCAATACGATTTCATTCTCGGCCGCAGTCGTCAGTAATTTCACATTTAATCGCTACTGGACCTACCCCGACTCTCGCTCTAAGCGGCGGCGCATTCAGCTTTTGCAGTTTGCCGTAGTCAGCATTGTAGGCCTGGCCCTGAACAATTCTATTTTGGTGGGTCTCCGCGGGCCGTTCAACAGCTTCCTGCCTACCATCGGGGCGCCCCCATTTATTGATGGCTACATCCCGGCCAAAATCGTGGCGACTGTTGTTGTTCTGTTCTGGAACTTTTTCATTAATCGTTACTGGACCTACAACGACGTGGACTGAGGTGGGTACGTAGATGAGCCGCAGCCAGGCGCCCACAATCGGTCTAGATGTTACCGCTGCTGTCACACAGGGCGGTGGGATTGGCCGCTACACGAGAGAGCTTGTGTGGGCGATGGCCGAGCGGACAGACACCTATACCTATCGCTTCTTTTCTGCCAGACCGCCGGCGCAGCTCCCCGTACCGTCGCCTATTCCCAGGGCAGAACACATCGTCTACCGCAAGGCGCCTTTCAGTGCGCGCTGGCTCTATCGCCTCTGGTATCGCCTGCGCCTGCCGTTACCCGTTCAGCTCTTCACGGGCCGCGTGGATCTGTTTCACTCACCGGACTTTGTACTGCCGCCTGTCTTCGGGCGCATTCCGACGCTGTTGACGGTTCATGATCTCTCGTTCTACTACTATCCGGAGACATTCACCCCGGCGCTGGTGAATTACCTCAATCGCGTCGTCCCCTGGTCTGTCAGGCGCGCCACACATGTGGTTGCTGACTCCAAAGCCACGAAGCGGGATTTGATCGAGTTGTGGGACGTTGCGCCGGCGAAGGTGACCGTGCTGTATAGCGGCGTCCATCCGCGATTTGAACCGGTGACAGACGATACGCAGCTGAGTGCTGTGCGCGAGAAGTACGACCTGGGCCGGGAACCGTACGTGCTTAGCGTGAGCACCGTTCAGCCGCGCAAGAATTTCCAAATGCTGATCCGCGCTTTCAAGCCGCTGGCTGCCGAGGTGTCGCATAACCTGGTCATCGCCGGCGGCAAGGGCTGGTTATCCGAGCAGGTTCTGGCGGAAGTGGAACGGCAGTCGCTGGCGGGACGCGTGCGTTTCCTGGGATTTGTGGCCGACGAGGACCTTCCTGCCCTTTACAGCGGGGCCAGCCTTTTCGTTTTTCCCAGCCTTTACGAGGGCTTCGGACTTCCGCTGCTGGAAGCGATGGGTTGCGGCGTGCCGGTGCTCACGTCCGATGCCTCGTCGCTACCCGAGGTTGCGGGCGAGGCTGCGTATCAACTTTCGCCGCACGACGAGGTGGGCTGGACGGAAGCGCTGGCGCGCCTGTTGGGCGACGACGCATTGCGAGCCAGAATGGTCGCTGCCGGTTTTCGCCAGGCGCGCCGCTTCAGCTGGTCGCGGGCGGCCGTCCAACTGGAACGGATCTACGCCGAGTTGCTCGCTTAGGGCGCTGAAAATCGGGAGCTGTTATTGATAGGAAACTGATTGAGGATCGCCGGCATCCTCACTCGACTGTGTGCTCTTGCGGCCAAATTCGACCCAGCCATAGACGACGATAATGATCAGCAATAGAAGGGTCATGCCGCCCACAAACATCCAGGTCAGCGGGTTGCTCTGGTCAAAATTGGACCAGGCGCGGCCGACGCCCCACAATATCAGAATCAGGCTGAGCGCCTGACTCTCCAGACCGATTCGGGCTGCCTGCCAGCGATGGTCTCGGGCAATGCCCAGCCAGAGCACCCCCGGCAATGCGAACCAGCCACCGCCCACGCGGGCCGTCAGCGGGGACAGGGCCCAGGGCCAGACGTCAATCATGAGCGAGGGAAATACGAAAAGCAAGATACCGGTCGCTAAGATCACAAAGCCAAAGATGCCCATGATCCAACGGGCGACAGCGGGTAAAATGGCATCTCCGGGATCTGGTAAGCCAGTGTCCCGTTTGCGATTCTGCCACCATGCGTAAAAAACGAGGAAGGGCGTCGTGGCGTACAAGATTGCCCAGATGAAGAATGCGGGGTGAGTGTGGTTGAAGTTTGGCCAGTGTATGATTGTGGCCAGAGTCATGAAGGATGAGAAGGTGGCGACAGGCAGGAAGCCGACGGCTATGTGATGCCACTTTGAGGCCAGAGCCGAGCGCAGAAAGAAGTAGGCGCCTCCCAGATAACCTGCCCCCATGAGCAACGGCGTCATGCGCGGCCGGATGGTCCAGGCGAACATCTCTTCCGTATTATCGGGCCAGATGTAAAGCAGGATAAAGCCAAGGGCCAGAACGGGCACAATTAATCGGGCCAACCAGCGGGTCAAGGGCAAAATCTGGTCGTCGCGAGCGGCATCAGTTGCCAGGCTAGCCTGGCTATCAACGTTGCTCATGGTGAGATTCCTCCTGTGGCTTATGTTGATCCAGACTCCGAACTTAGCATATTTCGTCCCAAATGTAAAAGAGAAACGCCACTCAACTTATTTGCAGCGCTAAGCGTCTCGCCCTATAAACGAATGACGGTACCATCTTCCGGTGCTGTTTGAGGAACGAAGCCGCTTACGATTGCTACCGGTAAAAGCTCTCGGGTTTTACCAAAGGGATGTTCCATGTCCGGCGTCGCCAATAACCAACAACTACCACGTGTGAGCCACCCGCCTGGCCCGCAGGGCCATTGGTTGTTAGGCTCGCTGCGCGAGTTTCGCCGTGACACCCTGGGCACGATGACAGATTGGGTCAGGCGCTATGGCGACGCTGTCCGATTTCCTTACTTCTGGCGTTACCACGCTTACCTCTTTTGCCATCCAGAGCACAACCGGCGTATTTTGCAGGAGAACTTTGAAAACTACACAAAGTTACCAAATCCGCTCAATTCCCTACTTGTGCCCGTTGTCGGCTATAGTCTGCTAACCAGCGATGGCGCATTGTGGTCAAAACTGCGACGCTTATCTGAGCCTGCCTTTCACCGGCGCCGCATCGCGTCGCTTGACGCCACGATAACCGAAACCGTCTCCACGCGACTGGAGAAGTGGCGCCCGCTGGTCGAAGACGGAACGCCGCTGGATGCAGCTGAGGAAATGACGGCCCTGGCCTTAGAAATAGCGGGGAGGATACTCCTCTCGGTGGACCTGACGGGCGAGGCGGAGGTGCTAGGTAAGGCGTTCGCCAACGTGAGCCGCCAGTTCCATGAGTTCGCCTTTCACCCCCTTGGCCCTTTCCTCGTCAAACTCGACTGGCTGCCTGCAACGCGCCGCTTCAAGCACAGTATTGCGCGGCTTGACGACGTGGTCTACCAGATCATAGCCGAGCGGCGCGCGCAGCAGGCAAACGGTTTCGACGACGGCGACGACGATTTGCTGGACATGCTTATGGCCGCCCACGACGAAGAAACCGGTGAAAAGTTGAGCGACAGCCAGCTTCGCAATGAAACGTTGACGCTTCTCATGGGCGGGCAGGAACCACCCGCCAATCTTCTGACGTGGACCCTGTATCTGCTGTCACAGCATCCCGAAGTACGCGCCAGGATGGAGCAGGAGGTTTACGACGTACTCGATGGGCGCGTACCAACTGCCGCCGACGTTCACAATCTAACCTATACGATGATGGTCCTCGAAGAATCGATGCGACTGTATCCTCCGACGTATGCGATGACGCGTTCCGCACAGGAGGCAGATGTGGTGGGTGGTTACCACGTAGAAGGAGGCGCCAATGTGACCATCAGCCCTTACCTGACCCACCGGCACCCGGAATTTTGGGACGATCCGGAGAGCTTTGAGCCGCAAAGATTCAGCCCAGAGCAGAAGGCGAAACGACCATCCTACGCGTACATTCCTTTTAGTGAGGGTCCGCGCCGGTGCATTGGCGAGGATCTGGGCGCGGTCGAAGCCGCGCTTGTCCTGGCAATGATCGCTCAGCGTTACCGCCTGCAACTGGTACCCGGCCATCCCGTAGAACCGGAACCGCTGATTACCCTGCGCCCACGTCATGGCCTATCCATGATCGTTGAAGCACGCTAAATGTGCACCGGGAATGCCCGGCGCCTGGGTGCGTCTGTCGGTTACGGGTTGGTGAACTATATCTTTGCCAGTAGGGCTTACTCTAGCTCGTCTTCGTCCTCGTCTTCTTCGTCGGTCCCCAGATCGAGGTCATATTCATCTGCGGGCTCAACCCCCGAATCCACGTCGGCTCCCGTCTCTGGAACCTCCACTGTCTCCTGCTCGCCGTCTATCACGCCTTCCGTGTGGTCAGCGGGCACGCCTGACTCCAGCGGATACTCATCTACAGGCTCAACCCCTGAATCTGTATCAGCGCCGGTCTCCGGAACCTCGGAGCGGCGCCCTTCTTCATCTTCCCTGGCGTCTTCACCGATATCGAGTTCGTAATCGTCGTCCGGTTCGACGCCGCTGTCAATGTCGGCCCCAGTCTCCGGAACTTTGGGTTCGTCGCCGCCAGTATTCCTTTTCTTCTTTGGATCGCGATCTTGTGTCATTCAAGCTCTCCTTTCTACCTATAAGAACTGGACTCCACTGCTGAATTGTAGCGATTTGTCGCAGGCCGGGCCACTTGCGCCTAGGGTATCGGTACCGGCTCCTTCTGGAACGCTTGCCGCTGCGAGTGTGCACTTCTATAATGCGCAGAGTGACTCACCGCAGATTTGCAAGGAAGGTTGGAGGCGCATGGAACCTATTTACCGCACGGATGGCGCCTGGGTCGGCGTTTATGAGGATGGCCACATCTTTAGTATTGACGGAGAGTGGATCGGATTTGTCGTTGGGCGCCAGGTATTCGATCCCAGCGGCGTCTATCTGGGATTTCTGAGCGACGATCGTCGCCTGTTGCGCAAGCGTGTGCTCCAGGAATCGCCGCGCCGGCGAACGCCGCCCGAACGACCGGAACGGCCACAAATTCCGGCGTCCATGCCCCTTGCTCCCTTGCTAAGAGAACTGCCATTCCACATCATCGACGTCTTTGAAGAGTATGAGGACGAGTTGATGTACATTTCCGAAACGCGCCCGGATATGGAGTGACCTGTTGTGGAAGAAAAACGCGTACGTGACTCTCGCGTCACTCTGACGCAACTAATGGGGCCGGGCGACGCTAACCCCCTTGGCAACGTCCACGGTGGGATTATCATGCAAATCTGTGATGAGGCCGGCGGCATGGCAGCAATGAAACACGCCCGTCGCCCGGCGGTTACTGTGGTGGTTGATTCCATGGCCTTTCACTCACCGGTGCAAGTCGGTGACCTCGTAACGGTGTCCGCGGAGGTCACCTGGGTGGGCCGCACATCTATGGAGACCAGAGTGGTAGTCAACGCCGAGGACGTTCTCAGCGGCGAAGTCACGCACACCAATACCGCTTACTTCGTTTATGTTGCACTGGATGAGGAAGGGAAGCCGACGCCGGTGCCGCCTCTCATCTGTGAGACGGAAGAAGAAAAGGAGCGTTACGAACGAGCGGCAGCGCGCCAGAAATACCGCCTGGAGCAGCGCCGCCAGGGTATCTTATGACACGGCATTCCCGGCTGCTGGAACTGTTACGCTCCTCCCCTGCCTACCAGGCGTCGCAAATGTCCTACGTCGACCGCGGCGTGGCCGACGTGGAGCCGTTTCCCTTTTCGGCCATTGAGGGCCAGTATGAGATGAAACTGGCCCTGATGCTGGCCATTATCAACCCTCTGGTCGGTGGCGTATTGCTGCTGGGGCCGCGTGGCACGGCGAAGACAACAGCGGTGCGTTCCCTGACCGATTTGTTGCCCAGCGTGCGCCGCAGCCTGTGTCCCGAAGGGTGTACGGAAGAGATCTTGGAAGAAGGGGGGATGGCAGCCATATGTGACGATTGCGCGCAGAAGGCGGGGTATGGCGAGCCGCTGAGCACTATGGAACGCGTACGTCTCGTGAACCTCCCTCTGAATGCGCGACTGGAGGACGTCGTTGGCGGTATCGACGAACGGCTGGCGCTGGAGCAGCAGCGAGTGCGCCTGGAGCGTGGCTTGCTTGCCCAGGCTGACGAGCACATTCTCTACATCGATGAAGTCAATATGCTGGGCAAGGCGATCGCGGACGCTATCCTGGACGCCGCTGCACAGGGCTTCTATACGGTGCGCCGTGGCCCTCAGAAGTTGACTTATAACTCACGCTTTCTCCTGGTCGGTTCCATGAATCCGGAAGAAGGAACGTTGCGCCCACAATTGATGGACCGCTTTGGTTTGCGCGCTGTGGTGCGCGGTCTGAGTGACCCGGACGCTCGTTACCGGGCGTACGTACGGGCGACGTGGTACCGGCGCGATCCAGAAGGCATGGCGGCGGCCTATGCGGAGCAGACGTTGGCGTTGGCGGATGAGGTGCAGGCGGCGCGCGAGCGCCTGGACGGAGTCCATATTGGCGACGATGCGCGGCGCGAGGGCCTGCGCCTGATCCAGAATCTGGCTATCCAATCGAACCGCGCCGAAATAACCCTGTTTGAAGCCAGCCGGGCGCACGCTGCTGCGGACAGGCGCGAGCTCGTGACGCCTGAAGACGTTTCTGCTGTGGCGCACATTGCGCTCCGTTTCCGAAGCAAGGATCTGGGCTCATTTTTCCAGGAGCAAGAGGCGGAAGACAGCCGCCTTCATGAACTGCTGGCTGCGTCAGAAGCTGATGAATGAAAGGCAGCGCCGGGCCCTGACGTTTCTGGGGCTGACGGCCATCTTCGTGGGCTACTTCATGGCCTGGCTGGATCACAGCGCGGCCGGACTCACTTTCATCGGTCTCGAAATGGGCGAGCAAGCCAAATTTCTGCCGCAGGTACGCGCCGGTGAGATTCTGCCGGGGCGCTCGCTCTTCTACCTGCCGCCGATTACCCTGGCCCTGTTACTGATCTTGCTCAGCGCTCAATGGCCAGCGCGACGCTGGCAGACGTGGGCCGTGCGACTCCTGGCCGTCGCCATCAGTCTTCTGGCTTTTCCCGCCTTTGAGGCAGTGGGCACTGAAGCGGCCGAGTGGCTGTGGCGCGTGCTCATGATTGGTGGTGTGCTGCTGGCGATTCTGCTGACGCCCTTAATTGCTCGCCTCCCCGCGCGCACGCTGCTCGTTCTAACCGTTGTCACAGCTCTCGCGGGAGCACTGCTGCCGGTCTGGCCCTTCATTGAAGTGCGCGTGGCCCTCGCGAAATTCTTGCCGCAGGGTCCGGCAGTGGGCATGGGACTATGGACAACCGTCGCCGGTCACCTGCTCGTGGCCTTTGCCGTCGCCGGCCAGATTGACTGAGCCGATGGACGACTATCACCAGACGGAACAGTCGTCAAACCAGTCGAACCTTGCGGAACAGAGCGCGATCGATCTCGTCCATTCTTTCCGCTCCCAGCTCAGCCAGCGCCGCGTGTACATTTTGTACATCCTGGCGTAGCCGCGCCACGTCTACCGTGCGGCAGACGTCGGGCAGGGGGTCTAGCCACTGGCGCACGCGCAACAACATCTTAATGGCTCCCCGGTAATTGCCTCGTTCAATCTGAAAGTAGGCAATGCCAACCTGCAGGATGGCGCGGTACAGATCGCGACCGGGGCTCTCGTCTTCCACCCACGCTTCTTCCAGATAGTCGTGACACTTATAGTAGTGACCCTGGTTAAACAGCTCGATGCCCTCTCTGGCAAGCGGCGCCAGCGGTTGGGCGCACGTTTCCTGGAGGACCGCCTCGTCTCGGCTGCGGGCCAACGATTGGATGAGGTCGGCCATGGCGCTGCTGAAGCGGGAGCGAGCGACGACGCTGTCAGAGCCGGCATCTCGCGCTGCGGCCAACGTCTCGGTGTTCACGTGGGAGCCAAAGCTGAGAACAGGGATGCGGCGGGTGGCCGGTGAGGATTTGATTGACGCGATCCATTCGCGCCAGGGAAGGATATCATTATCCAGGTCAAAAATGAGCAAAGCCGGTTGCCAATTGGTGAGGCTGGTGAACAGTGCGCCGCCCTGTCCGTAAAGCAGTTCACCCGGTCGCTCAGATGGCGCTGCCTCGTCTTTGGGGCCAAGATCTTCTGGTGTCTCCACCCACTTCATCTCGTATCCCAGCTGTTCGGCAACGTTGCCAATGCGCACAATGAACATAAGGTCGGCGACAAAGCCAACGATAATGGGTTTCTTATTCTCATTTGTCATAATTGAATTTTACAGAGTGTACTCATAGTGGGCAAAGTGGGCAGAAGCCGTTCATCAGGTTTGACCATTCCCAACGCCTGTTTTATAATTTTCTGCGTGCCTCGTCCCGGGGACATGGTTGCAGAGGCCCACGATGATTATTGCGGGACGATGGTTTGGAAAAGATATTGAATTCTGAGTACGAAGTAGTGCCTGATAGTACATCTGTCGGTCGGCGGCGACCGGGGAGTAGCGCGTGACCACGAAGGTATCGGAAGCATCCGAAACGACGCGCTCGGATCAAGCTGCCGACAACGACGACCCTCCTTCAAGTTCTGCTCATTATCCACTGAAACAGAGCCCGAGAGCGGAAAAAACTGTCGTGCCGCTGTTTGCGTTGCCGGGCTGCATTGTCGCGCCTATCTTCCGTATGGCGACGAGCAACTTTACTCTAGACGCTAGCACGAGATGACTTTTCTTCTTTCAACCCTCATCATCGTTGCCATCCTTATCTTCTTCAATGGCTTATACGTTGCCGGGGAATTCTCTACGGTTGCAGCACGCAAGACACGGGTAAGCCAGCAGGCAGCTCAGGGCGATCGCCTGGCCCGACAGCTGATGCCAATTATCCAGAACAGCCGCGCGTTAGATAGGTACGTGGCTGCCTGCCAGTTGGGAATTACCGTATCCTCGCTTATGCTGGGCGCTTTTGGCGAGCGCTATGTGGCAGAACGGCTTGTGGAACCATTGACAGCTGCGGCCCACGCCGTGACGCCGCTCCTGGTGCAACTGAACATCACCACGGCGACAGCCGCCGAAGCCGCGGCGCACACGGTATCGATAACGGTCATTCTCCTTCTCTTCACGACGTTGCAGGTCGTCCTCGGCGAGCTGCTGCCGAAGTCAATTGCCATCCAGTATCCTGAACGCGTTGCACTGGCGACCGCTTTGCCCGTCAAATGGTCTATGTATCTGTTCCGGCCGATGATCTGGCTATTCAACGGCAGTGGTAACCTGTTGCTCAGACTAATTCGCGTTGAAAATGGCGAGGTGCGCACGCGCGCCCATTCGCCGGCCGAGATCGAAATTTTGGTCACGGAGAGCCACGAGGGTGGGCTGCTCGACGCGGAGGAGCGGCAGATGTTGCGCAACGCCTTCCGTCTTCGCGACCTGACCGCGCGCCAGGTAATGGTGCACCGCACGCGTATTGTGGCTGCCCCTGCAGACAAATCGGTCGTGGAGCTGTTGGAACTGGCGGTCGAGAGTGGCCATACACGGTTGCCCCTGTATCAGGATGATATCGATGAAATCATGGGCTTCGTGCATATCAAGGACCTTTTCCGCCTGCACGTGGAAGGCAATGATAACCTGGCGCAGATTCTGCGTGAAGTGGTGCATGTGCCGGAAACGATGCCCGCGCTCAGCGTGTGGGAGACTTTGCAGGATAAGCGCCAGTATATGGCAATCGTCTTTGACGAATATGGCGGTACTGCCGGCCTGATAACCCTGGAAGATCTTATTGAAGAAGTATTTGGCGAGGTCCAGGACGAGTTTGATGACGAAATGGCTGTCATGACCTTTGACCAGGAAGGCCGGCGCATTCACTTGCGCGCTGATTTGTTGGTAGGGGATGTCAACGAATACCTGGATCTGTCACTACCTGAGGACGAGGCAAATACCCTCAGCGGTCTGGTCTTCCATGCCCTGGGCCGTCCGCCGGAGGAGGGGGAGGAAGTGTCTTTTGACGAGACCAGCATTCGCGTTGAGCGCATGGAAGATCTCGGCGTGTCCGAAGTTTCGCTGCAAATTGGAGCCAACGAACCGGTGCCGCGCGTAGAGGAATGGCAGCCTCTGCAGGATGAAGAGGCGAACGTGCACCAGGAGGTTGAAGAGGTCGACGATGAGTAAGCTGTTATTGGTACTCGGCTTGCCGGGCATTGTCTTCTTCTTCGCCTCTATACTGACCCAGGAGACGCCACCCGACAGCTCACTTTTCGTGGTGCTGCTGGTCATTCTGTTCCTGGTGTTGTTGAACGGTCTCTTCGTCGCCGCCGAGTTCTCCATTATCGGCGTGCGCGCCAGCCGGGTTGAGCAACTGGTTCTGGAAGGGAATAAACGCGCTCGTAATGTGCTGGACATCCTCAACTCGAATCAGCGCCAGGATCGCTATATCGCCACGGCCCAGGTAGGCATCACGCTGGCCTCGCTTGGTCTTGGTATGTACGGAGAGCCACAGATCGCGCGCTTTGTGGAACCTACACTCGCCACACTCCTTGACGGCAGTGTGAGTCCGGTGTTCTTACATTCGGTAGCATTCGTCATCAGCCTCAGCTTCGTCACTTACCTGCACGTCGTGATCGGTGAAATGGTGCCCAAGTCGCTGGCGTTATCGATGGCCGAACGCAGCGTGCTCTGGCTCTCGCGCCCCATGGCGCTTGCCCAGTCACTGCTCAGCCCTGCCGTACGTGGTCTGAACGCCATCGGTAATGCGCTCTTGCGCCTGCTGCGCGTTCCCCCGGCGCATGGCCACCAGCGCCTGCATTCTCCTGAAGAGCTGGAACTGATCGTGTCTGAAAGCGCCGAGGGCGGGTTGTTGAACGAAGAAGAAGAAGAGATGATCCTGAACATCTTCGACTTCAGCGACCGGCAGGTGGGTCAGGTGATGACGCCGCGGCGTAAAGTGCAGGCCATTCCTCATGACTTGCCCCTGGATGAATTACTGCAGCTGGTTGCGCGCAGCAACTATAGCCGTTTCCCCGTCTTCGAAGAGGACCTGGATCACGTTATTGGCATTTTGCATCTAAAGGATCTGGTTCACCAGCGATTGCGCAGCAAGGGAAGCCCTGACATCCGCCTCATCCTGCGACCGGCGCCGGCGGTGCCCGAGTACCAGCCGGTGGAGAAGCTCCTGGCGGCCTTCAAACGGCAGCGCATCCACATGGCCATTGTACTTGATGAGTTTGGCGGCATGGCCGGGATCGTCACCCTGGAAGATTTGATCGAAGAGGTCGTGGGTGAAGTTCGTGATGAGTTCGATGTGGAACGCGAGCCGATTACATTCCTGGAACCCGGTGTGATGGAAGTCGCCGGCAATTACTTGCTCGACGACCTGACCGATCACATTTATCTGGGTGATGAAGAGAGCCTGCCCGATGTGGAAACGGTGGGCGGTCTCATTGTCACCGCCCTGGGCCGTCCCCCACGTCGTGGTGATGAGTTTGCCTTCGACGAAGAGGTTCGCTTCAGCGTTCTGGATGTGGACGGACTGGCTGTCTCCCGCGCGCGAATCGAGTATCCGGTGATGAGAGAGGGAACCGAATCAGCGTCTTCGGATGATGGCCAGTCGCGCCGGTACAGTCAGAACGGCTCCTGATCAGCAGAAATCCCGCAGTTTGACGCCTTCAGGCCTGTCGCCAAGCACCCCTTTCTAAAGCTGATACACGTCGGTAAACTTCTCCCGTGCATAGCGAACGAACGCTTCATGGCGCAATGGTTCACCGGTCGCTCTCTGCACCAATTCCGCTGGTTTGAATTTGCGGCCGTGCTGGTGGATGTTAGTGCGCAGCCAGGACAAGAGCGCGTCCGTCTTGCCCGCCTCCAGTTCGGCCGAAATTGCTGGCGCCTGCTCGCAGGCTGCGTAGTAGAACTGCGCGGCGTAAAGATTGCCCAGGGCGTAGGTGGGGAAGTAACCGAAGCTGGGCCGGCTCCAGTGGATATCCTGCAACACGCCCTCACGGTCGTTCGGGGGCGTTACGCCTAACAGCTCCTGCATCTTGTCCTTCCAGGCCACCGGCAGGTCCTGCACCACAAGGTCATCCTCGAGCAGCGCC
Organism: Candidatus Sulfomarinibacteraceae bacterium; assembly: GCA_035464315.1. Lineage (GTDB taxonomy): Bacteria > Chloroflexota > Anaerolineae > Promineifilales > Promineifilaceae > JAAYYY01. The sequence goes on along the minus strand of DATHSI010000142.1, from coordinate 18,375 downwards.
TGCTCCAGTTCGAAACGCAGGTAAATGTGCATGTTGTAGGTGAGCTCGTCGGCTTCGACGCGGATGAGTGATGGTTGAACCTTGTTGACGGCGCGGTAGTACTGTTCTGCAGTGACATTGCCCAACTGTTGCGGGAAGAGTTCCTGCAGCCGGGGGAAATGTGTGCGCCAGAAACCGCGGCTGCGGCCGACGATGTTCTCGATCATGCGCGACTGGGACTCATGAATGCCGGATGATGTGCCGCGGGCCAGCGGCGTTCGCGCCAGGTCGGGGTGCGTGCCCTGCTCGTACAAGGCGTGCCCCGATTCGTGTAGCGCTCCGAACACCGCGGGGTTGATGAAATCGGGATACCAGCGGCTTGTGATCCGCGCGTCGTCGCGCGAGAAGCTGGTTGCGAAGGGATGCACGGCGGTGCCCAAATGGCCGCGGTCGAAATCGTACCCTACGGCGTCGGCGATGTAACGTGCAAACTCCTTTTGTTTCTCCACGTCAAACGGCTGGTGCAGGATGCTGTCGTCAACCTCATCGCTTCGCTCCTGGACAGCTTCGATCAGAGGCATGGTGTCCTCTTTGGCGGCGGCGAAAATGCGTCGAACGTCGGCCGTTTTGGCTCCGCGCTCATACTTGTCCAATAGTGCGTCGTACAGCTCGTCTTCGTAGCCGTACAGCTCGGCCATCTCCTGGCCCAACTCGACAATCTGTTCCAGCCAGGGCGCGAACGCGCTGAAATCGTCGTTTTCGCGGGCCTCGACCCATACAGTGTATGCCTTGCCGCTTATTTCGGAGCTTCGCGCCACAAACTCGGTGGGCAACTTGCGCGCGTCTTCATAATTCTCCTGTAGATAGCGGATAAGGCTGGCCTCGTTGCTTTCGTAGGGCATATCCGCCACTTCTGCCGCCGCAGCTTCAATTAGCTCGCCCATTTCGTCTGACGTGGCCATTGTGTGTGCCAGCCGCTGCAACGTGGTCATCTGCTTGACCCGAATTTCATCGCCCGCCTTGGGCATGATGACGTTTCGGTCCCAGCTTAAGAGATTGTGCGCCTTTCGTATATCGTGGATCTCGTATACTTTGCTGAGCAGTTCTTCGTATTTAGTGGGCATAGTCTCCTCGATAGTGGGTAGTGCAGCTGGAAGGCGAAAAGCGGCGATGGTTACAGCGCCAGCAGCCCCTCCCAGGTTGCCGGGTCTTTTGTAGGATCCAATTGTACCGGTTTGTCGTCTGAGGGGCTAAGAGAAAGACGCCGTGACGCTACTAGGCGATAGCCAGCGACGGCAGAGTCGTGACGAGCACGTAAAGGTGGGGTAGCCAGGAGATAGGATCGCGATAGTGCCAGCCAAGGCGCTCGATCATGATGTAGTCGAGTATGGCCCACAGCCCAAAACAACTGAGAGCAAAGATGATGATTGAGATGGCAATGGCCAGAATCAGGCAGCCCTGGGCGCAGCTAAAGCTACTGCTGGGCAGTGTGCGCACCTTGGAGGCCGGCTCATCCTGTTCATCAATGACAACTTCCCCTTGCACCACCTGTACGTCGTCCTCGTCCTCCACGTACGGCGTGCGCCTGATCACATCACCGCCACCGCTGCAGCCGTAAGCGGCGCAACGGTCGTTGTTGGCGCGCCAGCAGTGTACGTGGTGGCGCGTGGCATCTTCGGGACAGACGATTATTTCCTGGCCCGGCGCGAACGGTTCTTTACAGAGGGCGCAACTCTCCCCAAGGAACGGGGATTGTTTGTCAATCAGGATGGGTCGGATGGCCATATCTTAATGGCGCGGAGCAAGCTCTCCCATAGGTCCCGCCAGAAGTGGCGGCGCTTCATCTCGCGCTGCATGCGCTGTTCGTGTTTCTTCAGGCGCTTGTTTCGGCCATTGGCGGAAACAACCGTGCGCGGCGCTTCGCGCGGTATGTCTGAACGTTCGATAGTGAGCACAGGTCCCAGGTCCATGTCTCCCACCCGGCGATAGCTCTCGCTGTGACAACCGAGCACAGCGCACTTGGCCCCATTCTGTTCCCAGCAGGCAAGGTGGTACAATGTTTCACAGTCGCTGCAGTAGACGGGCGCCATATCCGCGTTCAGGGTGTGGCGCTCCACCGAGCTGGCGCAAATGGGGCAGTGAAGACTCAGCCGGTTGGCCTCGTCGATATCGTCCGCCGTTATGCGTATAACCTCTTCATTCTCGCTCATGATATCCTGCGCTCATTCTCCAAAAAAACCCTCCATAAAGAGGATCTCTCTTTCGAACGCGACCTGTTACCCCTTGATATTGTACCATAGTTCACACATAGAGCGTGGCCGCGGGGGTCGATTCTTTGCTGCCTGTTAGCTGTTACCATGAGTGCGGCGCCCACTCAGGCCAGGGAAAGTTGTAGGGATGCACGCCACTCTGGTCGCGGTCCCAACAGAAAAAGCCGCACTTCCGTGCCAGCGGATCCAACACCATCGCAATGTGCCACTTCTGCGTGAAAAAATTCTGATGAATAAAGAGATCCATGCCTGACAAAAAGATGCCAAAGCCCGGGTGAGTATGATACCAGCCTACGATGATGGCTTCCTCGTCCGGATAGCGTTCGTTCAGTTTGTCGCTGACGTAGCGCCAACTTTCCGGCGTATAGGTGACGCTGGCGCCGTGCATACGTGTGTGTTTGGCAATGATGACGTCTGTGACGTGTACCACGTAACGGCCATCCGGTTGTTTCTCTGGGCGCGGGCCGACCAACATGCCGGCCACTTCGCGGTTGGGACTGGAAAGGGCGTGCGCCTGGGCGTCGCGAAACGCCGGTTCGTTGAGTAAGATATCGGCAACCGCCCGAGTGGGATGGCCCAGAGGCCGTCGCAGCCCGGCAATGCGCACGCGGCCCGGCGGCGGCGCCGGGGGCGCTTCGGCCGGAGCTACCTCTTCTGTCTCAAGGCCCTCTGCCTCAATGGTTGCGGAGGCAGCTTCTGCGGGCGCCTCGTCCGATTCTGCTGCTGTTTCTGGTGTAGGTTCTACCTCTTCCAGCTCCTGCTCAGTGCCCGGCAGCGCCGCATCCTCCGGGGCTTGCAAGGTCTCGTCGACCGCTGGCGCTTCTGCCGACGCCGGCGCTTCGTCAGCCTCCGCTGTTTCAGAGACGACCTCAGCTTCGGTTGCTGGGGCCGGGTCGCTTTCTTGATCAGGGAGTGTTTCCTCTGCTGTCTCGTCCTGTTCAGGGTCAGTGGCTGCTGCCGGGGCGGGCTCGCTCTCCCGTTCTGCTTCGTTCTCGCTGGCGGGCTCTTCCTCCTCGACAACGATAGCGTGCTCTAGGATCGTTTCCTCATCAAGCGACAGGCGCTCGCCTGTTTCATTCAGCACGGTAATCTTCAGCTTCGCCTGCTCGTTGCTGGCAATGTCACGGAGCTGCGCCGCCTGGTGCTGCGACCAGATTTCGGCTTCCAACGCTTCGGCAAACGCTTCCAGATCGGCCAGCGAGCAATCGCGCAGTGCTTTCACCTGCCCGGGCGCAACCTCAATGGCGTCCGGCGGGCGCAGCGCGACGGTTATGGTTGCCGGGCGGCTCATACCGGGCAGTTCGATGGTAATGATGGCAGCGTATGACAGTTCGTTTACTTCCAGCATGGTCTCTGTTTCCTTAACTCTGTCTCAGGAATCCGGGACTTCGGCGATGCTGGCCCTCCGGTCGCTAATGGTGGCAGCAGGTTGCGACCGGACCTCATCGCTGTTGGGCGTGCGTCAATTGCGGACCAGCGCAAAGTCGATGATGCATGGCGCCGGATCGCTCAACGGCTGCTGACCGGGGCCCAGAGCGCTTAGCCGCAGTTGGTACGGGCCTTCCGCGAATTGCGTGGCATCCCACTCCATGAGTTGGCCCGTCGTTACATCACGCCGCGAAGTGTGTAATGGCCACCAGCTTTCTTCTCCGGCCGGTCGCACGGCGATCTCATATCGCGTGGCCTCGGCATGGCTGGCAGTGCCCACCACGGCTACCGGCCGGGTCAAATCCGCAGTAGCGCCGGGAAGTGGCGAGTAGAGCCGCAGAGCGGGGTCGGGACAGGATGCAGTGCCCGCGGCTGTTGCCTCTGCCAGTTGTTCTGAGGCCAGGGCCACGACCACCGACTCCAGGGCATTGTTGTGACGGTAGAGGGGAAGAACCCCTCCGGCCAGCAAAGCCAGACTGAGGAATACGCCCAGGGCGCCCACCAGCAGGCCCAGCCAGGGATTTACGGGGGCAATATCCTCGGATACCGTCTGTCTGGTGGTAGACCGGGCTGCGCGCTGTCTGGCGAGATGCGCTTCGTACGTCTCATCCCACACCTCGGCCCTGACGTGGCGCCATGGGAGCTGGCGCTCGCCGGTCTCTTCTAGCAATTCGAAAAAGCCGCTAAGCGGGCTAATTTCCCCGCCAACCCAGCCAAAAACAGCGGTTTCGGCGTGAGAGGGGTCGATGACCAGCGCCACGTGCCAGGGCATGACAAAGGCCGCCGAATGTACCACGACATCGTCGGCAGAAAAGAAGACGCCGAGCCCGGGATGCGTGTGGAACCAGCCCACAATATCCAGCTCGGGGAAGCGGCTGGCCTTGTCGCGATGCGCCTGTGACCAGGCGTCCGCGTTAAAGGTGAAGTGGATAGGCCCGTAGTCATCGCTAACAACGGGCAGCGCCGCCGTCACCTCCACGTAGACCTTATCGTGGTGGGCGTAGGCCTCGCCCAGTAAGACGCCCCCTACCTCACTACTGTTGTCACTGAGGGTGTGAGCGCGGATGGCCTCGATGGCCGACGGGTGCAACAGGACGTTTGTTTCGCCAACGCCGGGTCTCTGTCCGTGCAGCCGGGCCTGTGCGCCAGCAGCCGATGGCGCTTTTTGTGGCAGCGCGGACGTTGCGGCGCGCATGGCCTCTGTCCTTGCTGTCTGTTCAGTGGCCTGTTTCTCAGAGAAACTTGATGCCGAGGTCATCGCTTTCTTCTTCTGCCCCAATGATGATCTGGTCAGAAATCGACTCTCCCTTCAGCGGGCGCGAGTCAACCGGGAACAGGTGTTTGTGCCGGTTAGCCCAGGCGGCGGCCTTGGAGTTCATAGGGTCGCCGGGATCCAGGTTCTTATACTGAATCATTTCGCCCAGGGACAGCAACAGTTCATCCAGGGTTTTAGCAGGCCACCAGGCGCCGATGCACACTGCCCCGGTAACGTGAATGTTGGGGTGGAAGATAGGCGTCTGCCACTTCAACTGTGGTTGCTTCAGCGGGTACTCGACGTGTAGGTAGACGGTGACTTCGTGAGACTCGCGCAGCACCGGCTTTCCATGGGGATTCACCTTTTCTACGCCCTTGCAGGTGAAGCGAATCAGATACTTCTCCGGGGGATCACCCTCGGTGGCCAGGATGTGCACAAAGTCGCTGCGATCTACCAGCTCTTGCACCCGCCTCTGGTCGTTTCTTAAGCGCGTTTCGCGAATATCAAATGACATTTACTGCCCTGCATTGTATTGCGTATCCTCAACCACCTGAGCGGTGAGGATACGCAATGCAACAAAAAGTGTTCGTTAGCTTACCCGGCTGTGACTTCGGGAAAGAGGCTCAGGATGTCGTCTTCTTGCACGCCGGCATCCTGCAGCGAGTCCTCTTCAGCCAGCCGTTTGCCCGACGCGCGGTGGTCCAGGCGATAGGTAATGGGGTTGGCCCCCTGTGTCGTGGGCAATCCCATCTTGTTGACCAGCGCCGGAATCAACCGGCGCATGGGCACGTCCTCTGGTAGTTCCACAGGCGTCTTCTTGGAGCCGGTGGGGTCATAAATAATAACCTTAATGCTTGCCATGTTACTTAGCCTCCATTGAAACGAATTGCATTATCTATGGCTTCAATAATTCTTACGTAAAAGTGGCCGTCTGGTTGCACATTTGTTCAGGTGGCGCGACCATGCATCTTCCTACATGTCACTCAAAGTTCAACATTGTTTCCCGGTCACCCGTCAGTTCCAGATAAGCACGCTCCTGACCGTTCCGCGCGCGGATAATGCTCAGGGGCGCAACGTCCAGTTGGGCAAGCGGCGCCTCAAGAAAGTCCTCCTTACCCGTGATGCGGTGGGTGAGCTCCATGTCGCGGCGCGCGCCACAGTTGGGACAGGTGGACGCGTTTTCGTAAAGTCGCGCCATGCGCTGGAACACGGGCTGAACCTGGCCACAGTCCGGGCAATGCATGGCGATGACCAGTTCGCCGTCGAACTCCAGCGTCGCTTCCGGGCCCAGGTGCTCGCGGGCCGTCTGCAGCAATTCGCCAGTCGTGGTTTCAGCGGCAGTGGCCCGCGGCAACTCCACGATAGGCTCCATGGTGGCATGGCTCATGCACATGTCCTTGGTCGGATACTCGGTAGTGTAGACGTCGTTGGTCAGGCCGTTAATCATCAGCGCCTTTCCCGGTTCCACTTCCATGTTGTGCAGTAGCTTGAGCGCCTCCTGGGTCTGGAAGGCGGCTACGATAGAAGCGCTGGTAGGGGTGGTGGGCACCTTGCCCTGTAGCAGGTTCTGGCGCGCCAGCAGGGGGCACGAGTAGCGTAGGTTGATTGCCTGGTAATCGCTATCGGTCAGCGTGCACTCATAGCAGGCGCCGCGCCCAGGCCAGAAGACGCGCACGATGCCCATCAGCTCCTGTATGGCGCCGTCTACCCAGGGGCGCTGCACGGCCCACGAGGCGCGATTGATGGAGAGCCTTGCTTCACGGTTGTCCAGACAGCCGATAACCGCGTCCACGTGGCGGTACACGCCAAGTCCCATTTCGTAATTGATATCCCCGTGCCACGCTTTCACATTGACGTCGGGGTTCAACTCTTTGAGGCGCTCGGCGGCGACGTCTACTTTGCGCCGCCCGCGGTCGCCCTCGCGAAAAAGAACAGAGCGGCTCAGGTTGGAGTCCTCAATGGTATCGAAGTCGGCGATGAGCAAATTGCCGATGCCCATCAACGTCAGGTTTTTCAGGACCTCGTTGCCCAGAGCGCCGACGCCCACAACGAGCACCGTCGCCTGGCGCACGACATCCTGTTGCCACCAGCTTATGTAGCCGAATGAATGATAGCGGTCGGTATCCGGATCGGTAATGACTAAAGTTTCGTCCATATCCTCTAAGATCATAGTTGATGGTCAGAATCAGGTTGCTGGCGCGGTGTCAGGACCGCGCGGGCCTTTATTTTTCGCGGGTGCGCAGCCGGGCGCCCGGCGCCGAGATGAAGTTTTGCGTGGCAACCAGTGCGCCGTCTGGATTGTAAGCGATGCCGATGCCCACGTGTGTCCAGATCGGGTTCAACAGGTTGCCGCGATGGTTGGTCAGGCTGCGCGGCTGTCGCATGAACGCATTGTGAATGTCGTGCACCGCTCGCTCACTGTGCGCCGCGCGGCCGTAGACAATGCCGATATTCTCACCACAGGCGACGTAACTGATCCGCTGTCTCTGCAGGCGTTGGCCTGCGGTGATGCCCTCCGGCGTCACATGGGCCACGTACTGTCGCCGCAGCATGTCCGCAGAATGTTGCCGCGAAACGGCCGCCAGATGCGGATCCCAGGTCAGTTGCGCCGTGCCCACCCAGCCCGGCAGATGGTGTTGGCGCGTGGCGTTAATCAGCCGGTACATCAGTTGTTCGAGTTGCGTGATGTCCTGGGGCGCGTCGCTTTGCGGCCCAGCTGGTTGCAGATCGTCCGCGGTGACGGTGAGCACAGCGCCCGCTTGCGCTTCATCGCCGGCTGCGTCGTCGCCAACGTCATCCTTGGTGACCGTCAGGACACCGGGTGTGGGCGGGTTCTCCCGGGCGAGCCTTGTGGCGCGTTCGATGTCCTCTTCTGTCAGCTGTATCCAGTCATCCATGCCTTAAGCGCCTCGTCACGCCTCGTCAGTGGGCGAACCCATGCGGTGGTGGAAGGGCAAGGTGAACTCCGTGCGATCGGCGTGCAGCGTGATCGACTTACGCTCGTTTTCGCCGCTCAACTCGCGAGGCCACTTTACGTCCACATCGTAAGTCAGGCCTTCGTCAAAGCGCACCGGTAATTCGGCCACAAACTCGCCCTCGCGGTTTGTCGTACCTGCCACGAAACTCTTAATTCCGCGGCAAGTCACTTTTACCTGCAGGCCGTACAGGCCTTCGCCGTCCGGCTGCTCGCGCACTACCACGCGCAGCCGCGTGGTCGTCATCTCTTCGGAGCGGAACATCTGGCGGATCGCCACGGTTAGCCCCGGGCGCGACTCGGTCGTCGAGCTGGGCATGATCACACCCGAGGAAGGCAAAGGACTGGGTGGATTTGATGGTTCGACCTGGCTGCGCTCAATGCGGATCGGCGGCATGCGCACCGGCTGCGGTCCCGTCTCCTGACCTTCATCCTCGCCGGTGTCGTCGCCAGAAGCCGGTTGTCGTTCCTGCGGCAGATCTTCCTCGGTGATCACCAGCGGCTCGCCCCGCGTGACCGGCGGCGAAGGCGCGTCGTCTGCGTCGTCTGCGTCCTCGATGCGCACTGTGTCGCGTGAAACTTCAGGATAGCGCACGGGCACCGGTGGGCGGAAGTGCGGCGGCAGCGGCGCAATAGGCCGGTCTGCGTGTAGCTCATCCAAGGTGGCCGTGCTGTCGCCGGGACGCGGCGCCAGCGATTGCGCCAGCTTGTCCCGTTCCGTGGCGCTGCGCTGTACTTGCCGCCGCAAGAACTGCGCCGTGCGCCACACAATTTGTCCCGCGGGGCTGTAGCGCTCCGGCGGAGAAGCGGGATCCAGTTGTAGCAGTGGATAGCCGCGCTGATAGGCGTGGGCGGCCATGATGAGGGAAAGCCAGGGGACATCGTGCATTGCGCCTTCGTCCTGCCTGCTTTCTGGTTGGCCGACGGCTGCCAGCGCCTGCACGTCGGAATTCTCCGCCAGTTCGCATATCTGCAGCAGATCGTAAATCGCGATGCGTGCGCCGTGCGCTGTCGCCACCAGGTTCGCGAAGTCATTCAAGCCGGGCTCGTCAGTGGCTTCCGTTGCGCGTAAGAGGGCGCGCGAACGCGATTCGCCAAAGGAAGCGCCCGCACCCGGCGCCCCGGCTCGCTCGGCGTCTTCCTGGCCCAGATCGGCCAGCAACCAGCCGCGCAGACGAATGGCGAAGCGGGCCACGCGTTGTTCGTCGGCTAACGACCGTACTACTTTTTGTGCTGTGTCGTCAGGCATAACAATCTCCCAGACTTTGCTCTCCGTCTCTACGAGATTTTCGAGAACTTCCCATCCTCCGGTCGGATCAGCAGCCAGATGATGAGGCCCACAGGCCACGTCAACAAGAACACGAGCAGGGCCACGAGGCAGCCCGATTTACCGCGTTTCTCGGCGTCGTTATAGGCCCAGATGACGCTCCAGATGAACACTGCGAGTAGGGGCAAGGTGATGCATAGGGCAATGGCAGCGGGGATAATCCCCATTCCAGCGTCTTCCAATTGTAACTCCTTGTGCGCGACGACTCCCGTCGCCGGTTTACTTTGATTTGCTTTCTATCAAGCGCTGAGGCCCGTCTCCAGGCGATGCAGTCCTTCCCAGGTCCGCATCAACTCTTCCAGGTCGGAGACGGATTCCAGATCGATTTCCATGGCCTTGCGCAGCTCTTCGTCGTAAAGCTTGCGGTCATGCTGGCGCAGCATGGGCTTGACGAGATGGTTGTTAAAGTCGCGTTCTGCCTTTGTCGCTTCCAGCCAGAAGAGGCGGCGCAAACGCGGCAGTAGCTGGTCGTCATTGAACAGGTCGTTGACGATTTCATTGAAGATGCGGTTTGTCTTCAGGGCGATGTTGTCCAGCTTCTCAGCGTAACTGGCCTCCAGCTCGGCCTCAGTGTAACCGGACTTCTCAAAATCAGCCTCAGGGAAGCTGATGTCCACGTCGCCAGTTGCAGGCTCGTCCAGGATGTTGATGGCGATTTCCTCTTCAGGTTCGGCCACGGCGTCCGCCGCTTGCTGCTCAGCTGCTTCAGCGCTGCTTTGGGCGACGCTCTCCATGCGCGCTTCCCACTCGCGTCGCACGGTATCCGGACCGTTGATCATGGCATCCAGGACGCGGTCATTGTCCGGAAATGCCAGCTGCTGCTCGCTGTCCTGTACTTTCTGGTGGATCGACCGCTCTGGGCGCACCAGCTCGTACATGGTGGCCTGGCGGCAGATGTGGCGGAAGTTTTCCTCCACGCGCTCGACCAACACCTCATAGGCGCCCTGTAGATCGAGCGCTTCTCCCGGCGCGTCGGGCAGCGTGTAGCTGTACTCCTGACCGTAGGTGGCCCGTTCCAATCTGGCCAGCACATCGTGCGCTTCCAGCGTTCGCTGCAGTTCTGCGGCCATAACGTCGGCCACTTCGGGCATGAAGTTAGAAACCGCCTCCTGCATAATCAGTTCGACCTGGTATAGAATGCGCTTGATGGGCACCTCGATGCCGCTGGTTCCCCAGATCAGGTTGTCGTAGGTGACGTCGCGATCGTCCCAGTGCTCGGTGCCGTAGCTGTCCAAAAGCCCATCGATTTCGCGCTGCACTGTGTCCTGCACCATATCCTTGACGCCGTTGAGCGTCGGGCGCAGCAACGAGCGGAATCGCTGGTCGTTGTTGTACTGTTGGCTCAGGTCTAGCAAGGCATTGTGGAAGGCGCGGGGTAGTTCCTTCTGCTGGCGCAGCAGGACGTTCTCGAAGCGCCGCTCCTGCAGCGTTTCCCAGCTGTTGGCGAATGGGGGATGCACGCCGCGCCCGGCAAGTTGCTTTTCGTAATAGAAGCGCAGGGCCTGCAACGCGTTACGCACGCGTGTTGACGCTTCTCGCAACTGGCTGCGCACGCGTTCGTGTTTGATGAACTCAATAAGCCGCTCGCGCAGCAGTGGGATCTCACTCAGCTCCAAGAGCGCTTCCTTCGTGTCCGGATCCAGCGGGTCGCTGCGATCTACGTTGCCCAACTGGTCGTCAAACACCTTGAGCACGCGCTCTGTCTCGCTTTCAAACTCATCTGGCGCGTGTTCGGGATCCTCCACGTAGAGAGCGGGCGGAGCCATGACCAGGAAGTAGGGGCGGTTGTGGCCGCGGTCAGCGTAGCGCTCCCAGTAGTTGGGCGCAATATAGCGCGTGACTTCCTTCACTTCCAGTTCGGCCTGAGGCAGCCCGGAGTTCAATCTGTCGAACGCCTGGCGCACGTTGGCGCCGTTGACCACCAGAAAGATCTTGGCTGCCGCTTCGTCCAGGTCGCTGCCGCTCAAGCCGTGCAGGCGGTTTTCCTTGATCCAGTTCACAGCGGAGAGCGATTTCATTTCGTCCACGCGCTGGCGTCCGGCATCGGTGACGAGCACGATCATGGCATCCTCGCGCTTCATCTCCTCCAGCGTGATGGCCTCGTGCAGCTTCATGCCCGCGCCCAGACCGGGCACGTCCACGATGCGCAGGTGGCCATCCATCAACAGGTTCGGCTGGCCGGCGCGCGGCCGGATGCGGAACGTGGCGGAGCGGATAAGACGGATCTGTCGTTTCTGCGGACTGCCCTTAAAGCCGTCTTCCCGCAGATGGGTCAGTGCTTCTTCGTCGTCCAATTGCAGAACCTGCGGCTCGGGCGGCCCGTTCTGGAAAAGGTCCTCGTGGACTTCGAGGGTATTAATGCAGTCAAGGAGGATTTCCAGGTACTCGTCGCGTTCGGTCTTGGCGTTCTCTTTGCCATCGTCGACCAGCTCCTGAATATCCTCACGCGCCTGCTCGCGCTCGGCTTTGTTGGTGATATCAAAGCTATCAATCTCGCTCAACTGGCAGAGGCGCCGTACCCGGGCGGCGAACTCGTCGCGGCTCCAGAAGTTAAGCGTCAGCGACTCGGCCTCGCCTTCCTCAGCCTGCTCGATATAGACAATGGTGCCGGTAACAGCGGTCACAGCGCCTGTCGGTAAGAGGTTGCGGCCCAGAAGCGCGTTGATCAACGTGCTCTTGCCCACACCGGTGCCGCCGAAGAACACCAGCGTGTAGGTGCGCTGGTCCAGGATCTTCTCGGCTTCCTCGATGCTGGCCTGGGCCTGGGGCACGGCCCGGATCAGGTAATCGCGCGTGCCGTCAATCGTCTTTTGCAGGTTAACCCACTGTTCAACCTGGGCGCTGCTGATGAAAGGGAGCTCTTCCAACGATTGGGATAATTCAAGATAGCGATCAGCTTTTTGTTCAGATTTCATAATCTTTACGTCCTCGATTGCACACTCAATGTACAAGGGTATAGGTCATGGCGATACTACATAAGGCAATACGTACGCTACCCGCAAAAGGTTGCACATACGAAGGGCGAATCTGGCAAATTGCAACGATAGTTCCCTGACGATGTTCTGCTTTGCCCCCGGCGCGTGATCGGTGAGTGAGCATTGTGGGAGTCGTTGACCGTTCACCGCACCCTGCACAGCCACGCATCCATTATAGCATCAGTTGGCGTTGCTGTCGTAACTCGAGGCAGAACGGGCTGGAGAGGCCGTCTCTGCAACGTTGCCGGCCATTAATGCGTAATTGATAGTAGTAGATTATGCTATTAACACTTGGCGCAGGGCGTGTTGGCCCGGCGACACGGCTGAAGTGTAGTGTTATTGCCGCGGCGAGTACGCTGCACACAGCCATTATTGACCGTCCGTTAAATTGGAGCTAATGATGCGCATTATTCTTTATCTGGGCAAAGGGGGCGTGGGTAAGACGACTGTGGCCGCGGCGACGGCCATGCGTTGCGCCGAACTGGGTTACAAGACCCTGGTGGCCAGCACGGACATCGCCCATAGTCTGGCCGATTCTCTGGACACCCCTTTGCAGGACAAGCCGGTGGAGGTCGTTGAAAACCTCTGGGCTCAAGAAATCAGCGTCGTGGCCGACATCTATAACTATTGGGACGTGCTGCAACAGTTTGCCTCCGGCATCATCGCCGGCAAAGGGATAGATCGGGTCATCGCCGACGAGCTTTCCGCGTTTCCGGGAATGGATGAGATCGTTAGCCTGTTGCATATCAATAAACAGGCCACCGAGCGCAATTTCGACCGCGTGATCATCGACGCTGCGCCAACGGGCGAAACAATACGACTGCTCACGATGCCCGACACCTTCCGCTGGTACGCGGGGCATCTTTCGCGCTGGGAGCGCGGCGTGGTTGGTCTGCTGCGCCCCTTCGCCGGGCGTATCCTGCAGGGGCCGACGGAGGTGATGGACGCGCTGCGCAAACTGGATGAGGCGACGGCTGAGCTGAGAGAGATTCTCAGCAATCCGGACGTCAGTAGTTACCGCGTGGTCGTACAGCCGGAGAAGATGGTCGTGCGCGAGGCGGAACGGGCGATAAGCTACCTGGGGCTCTTTAACTACCCGGTAGATAGCGTCATCGTCAATCGCATACTGCCTCCGGAGGCCGGCGAGGGCCAGTTTTATGAGCAACGGCGCGCGGTTCAGGCGAAATACCTGGAAATAATTGAAAATAACTTCAGGCCGCTGCCGCTGTGGCGCGTTCCTTACTATCCCTATGAGGTAGTTGGGCCTGAAGCCCTTTCGCGCCTGGCCCGTGATTGTTTCGGGGATCGGGATCCGGGGGAGGTGTTCTATCGCGGTTTGGTGCAGGAAGTGGTGGAAGGCGAGGATGGCGCTTACCTGCTGCGCCTGCCCATGCCGTTTGTGGAAGGCGGCAACGTACGGCTGCGCAAGCGGGGCGACGAAATGTTTATCACGATTGGCAATTTCAAGCGCGAGATGATTTTGCCCAATGTATTGGCCAAGCGGCGCGCTGGCAGCGGGCGGCTGGTGAACGGTGTGCTGGAAATAGAGTTTCTGCCGCGGGCAGACGAGGAAGATCCGGTAAGTCTAAATGAGAGGAGTGTGTAATGATGGAAGAAAAGAACTTTGAGGAACAGATGAACGAGGAAATTCACGTTGAAGAGGAAGAAGCACGGGAAGAGGCGTCTGATGCGAAAGGCCAGGAGTGGACGGAGGAGTTTGTGGTTGCCGGCGAGGAGCTGGTGGACACGGTCAAGCGTCTGGTGAAGGAAGCGAACGTGCGTCGCATCGTCATCAAGAACAAGGAAAAACGAATCCTTTTTGAGATTCCCTTCGTGGTGGGTCTCGCGGGGATTGCCTTCCTGCCCATCTACTCCGCGCTGGCGCTGATCGCGGCCCTCGTTACCGAGTGTACCATTACGGTGGAGCGCGTTGCCAGCAATGATGAGGAAGCGACCGCCTGACAGCGTCCGGTCGGCGCCATCTTTCATCTCTAAAATGGGTTGCTCACCGCGTCTGTCGCTGGGCAGCCCTTTTTCGTTCCTTCACTTCCAAGTCATCCACTGGTGAGGCGGTGCGCGGCTGTGTTACACTGGCGTAGGATGCAGGCACACAATATAGGAGGAGATGATCAATGAGGGTTGAGCCCGGTATTATGGTTGCCCTGGGTTACGGCAAGTACTTTCGGTCGGACAGCATTGTGGGGCTGGAGCCCATTGAGGAGGAGCGGGGACCAGGGAGGCGGACGCGTGTCTTTGTGGAAGGGCGCAGCGAGCCGGTGATCGCCTCGCGCTCGGAGAGCATCATCCTCCGTGATATGGTTGAGTCGCCGCGGGACGTGACCCGCGCCGGGGAGCAGTACGAACTTCTCGTGGATATTCTGGAGTCGATTCAAGATATTGATCCGATGTTGCGTACTATTATCGCCCAGCAGGGTAGATGGGATCTGGATCGCCTGGAGCGGCGCATCCGCGACACGTTAAGCGATAGTGAGGCGTAAGGTCGCGCTGCATCTACCTGCTATCAGCGCCTCGATTCTGCCGCTGCTCTTAATCACACCATAGTTCTTTCGTTGCCAGGCCAAATGTGTTATGATTGTACTCATACAATCAGTACACATAATGGCTGAACGTGCCGAGTACCTCTATCAAGAAATATCCGAATCAATCCGGCGGCGTATCGCGTCTGGCGAGCTAAAGGCGGGGGAGAAGTTGCCCGCCATCCGCCAACTGGCGGCGCAGTGGGATTGCACGCCGGGTACCGTGAGCCGCGCCTACAGCCTTTTGGCTGATGAGGGGTTGGTGGTGGCGCATCGTGGCAGCGGCACACGCGTGGCGCCTAATGTCCTGCAGCCGCCGGACACCCTGACAGGCGGGGCTATCGCGCCTGGGGCATGGGGCTGGGCCAATCTCGTCAACCGTGCCGAGAAGCTTCTGCTGGAAGGGGTGGGCGCCGGCTACACGCCGGAGCAGATTCAGGCCGCATTAGCCGTCGCCGCGGCGCGATGGGCGTCGCTGCAACGAGAAACTTCTCGCTCAGAGGAGGAGACGGAACCAGCTGGCGACCGGCTTCGCTTCGCAGGGAGCCATGATCTGACCATCGAAGTGCTGGCTCAGATGCTGCGGGAGTTGGAGCCGCCGATGCACCTGGAAGCAAGGTTTATTGGCAGTCTCGGTGGTCTGATGGCTTTGGCCCGCGGCGAGGCGGATGTCGCCGGGGCCCACCTCTGGGATCGGGCCAGTGACACCTATAACATGCCGTTCGTGCGACGCGTGCTTCCCGGTCGACGGGTGGCTTTGCTGACGCTCGCCCATCGCTCGCAGGGTCTGATTGTGGCCCCCGGCAATCCCAGGAAAATTACGGGCCTGCAGGATTTGGCCAGGTCCGATGTGCGCTTCGTGAACCGCCAGTCCGGGTCGGGTACGCGTGTGTGGTTGGATGCTGCACTGGCCCGTGCTGGCGTCAGCCGCGATGATGTAACCGGATATGAGCGAGAGACCCCGACGCACCTGGCGCTGGCTCGCGCCGTGGCGGAAGGGGAGGCGGATGTAGGCCTGGGTATCCACGCAGCCGCCGTGGCCTTCGAGCTGGAATTCATCCCGCTGATGCAGGAGAAGTACGAGCTGATCTTTACCGTGGGCGGGTGGGAGAGCGCACCCGGGCAGAAACTGAGCGCCATGATCGGATCCACCGTTTTCCGCGAAACGGTCGCGGCGTTGGGAGGATACGATACGGCGCGTAGCGGCGAGGTGTCTTGGCTAGACGCCGGAGCAGCGGACGGATGATTGAAGGCCTGATACAGGCATTGCAGCTACTGCTATCCGGGGATCGCGCCTTATTGGAGATCGTTTTGCTCTCCTTACAGGTGTCTGGTATTGCTCTGCTGGCAAGCACCCTGGTGGGCATTCCGCTGGGTGTGACTCTCGGCCTGAGTCGCTTTGTCGGGCGGCACATGGTCATTGCCCTTTTGTACACGGGCATGGGCTTCCCACCGGTGGTCATCGGCCTGTTCGTCTATCTGCTTCTATCGCGCGCCGGCCCATTTGGCCAGATCGATTCGGCTTTGATACCGGCGCTGTTTACGCCAGAAGCGATGATTATTGCTCAGGCGATTATCTCCTTTCCGCTGGTAGCCGGTTTCACGATGGCTGCCGTTCTGGGCGTCGATCCCCACTTGCGCCGCCAATTGGCCGCGCTGGGGGCCACGCGCTGGCAGTCGGCGCTGACCATTCTTGCCGAGGCGCGCGTCGGGGTGTTTGTCTCGGTCATCGCGGGGTTTGGCAGCATTATTTCCGAAGTGGGCGCAGTGATGCTCGTCGGCGGCAACGTTGAGCATCGCACCAGGGTGCTGACAACGGCTATCGTGTTGGAGACGCGTAAAGGTAACTTCGATCTGGCTATTGCCCTGGGTCTGATTCTCCTGGGCATATCGTTTGTAATCAACACCGGAATGTTAATACTGCAAGGGCAAGATGTAAATGAATAAAGTATTGTTTGAACTGGACGGTCTGGTGAAGGCCTACGATGGGCGCACGGTGTTACAGATAGACTCGCTGCAAATCTTTCGCGGGGAGATCCTGGCGGTTGTAGGACCCAGCGGTGCGGGGAAGAGCACAATGCTGCGGCTGCTAAACTTCCTCGAGCCGCCGACGTCGGGCCGTATTCACTTTGAAGGGACGCCGTATGTCACGCCGGATTCCGTACCTGTGGAGGTACGCCGGCGTATCACAACCGTCTTTCAGCGCCCCCTCCTTCTGAGGCGCAGCGTTGGCGCGAACGTGTGCTATGGCCTTTCTATCAGAGGGCGGCGCAACTCGTCGTCGCGCGTGGATGCTGTTCTGCAGGAGGTTGGCCTGAAGCACCTGGCGCAGCAGCCGGCGCGCGGCCTGTCTGGAGGGGAGGCGCAGCGCGTGGCGGTGGCCCGCGCTATCGTGCTGCAACCGGACGTGCTTTTGCTGGATGAACCCACGGCCAATCTTGATCCTTACAATGTGCGGTTAATTGAGGAGATCATCTGCCGCCAGAACGAGGCACAGGCCACAACGCTGGTCATGGTTACCCATAATATCTTCCAGGCGCGCCGGCTGGCCGATCGCGTTCTGTTTCTTCTCGACGGCAACCTTGTGGAAGCTTCAGACAGCAAAACATTCTTTAACTCACCTGCTGATCCACGCACAGCCGCGTTCGTTGCCGGTGAAATGGTCTATTGAGGGGCCTTTTACCTTAAATACCTTAGCCAATGAAGAGAATCACAAGACCAGTCAGCGGGATAATGAGGCTGAAGACGTTTCGAGCGCTAATGCCTCTGCTGGCTATCGCCGGTGTGCTGCTGGCGACTGCCTGTGGTGGGAATCCCACAACGTCTGGCGAGGCACAACGATTGGCGCTGGCGACGACGACCAGCACAGAAGATGCCGGTTTGCTGGACGATATTTTGCCCGACTTCGAAGCGCAGCACAACGTAACGGTGGACGTCATCGCCGTGGGAACGGGCCAGGCCTTGCAACTGGGCGAGGATGGCAACGCCGACGTTTTGCTGGTGCATGACCGCGCCAGAGAGGATGCCTTTATGGCTGATGGGCACGGGGTACGGCGCGAGGACGTCATGTACAATGATTTCATCATTGTGGGACCGGCCGACGATCCGGCCGGCGCACGGTCGCAGGCCAATGTGGTGGGGGCCTTTGGGCGAATAGCCGAGAGTGAAGCGCCGTTTATCTCGCGCGGTGATGAGTCGGGTACGCACGGGCGTGAGATGTCCATCTGGGCCGAGGCGGGCATCGAGCCGCAGGGCGCGTGGTATAGCGCCGCCGGGCAGGGGATGGGCGCCGTTCTAAATATTGCCGAGGAAGAACAGGCTTATACGCTTTCGGACCGAGCTACCTATCTGGCGCGCACGCTGCAAGGATTCAGCCTCGAAATCGTGCATCAGGGAGACGCCCTTTTGCTCAATCCTTACGGCGTTATGGCCGTGAATCCCGAAAAGAGCCGCGAAATCAACAATGAGTTGACAAATATATTTATCGATTGGCTGATCAGCGTGCCCACACAGGAGATGATCGGCGAGTTCGGCGTTGAGGCGTTTGGCTCGGCGCTGTTCACGCCTGATTCGGAACCCTGGCGCGAGAACGTCCGTCCCTAGCATGATATTCGTCGCGCCACTTGATGA
>DATHSI010000141.1:0-45534 GCA_035464315.1 Candidatus Sulfomarinibacteraceae bacterium | reverse complement strand
CGCCGATCAGCCCCTGGACAAGGAAATCGAACTGTACGGCCCCGGCGACATCATAGGCATCGACCCCCGCGCCCTCGTTAAAATCGAACCGCGCCACTGGATTACCAACTTCGAACCCAACTACCTGCCCTACGTCGACTTCTACGACGAAGATTTCCCCTGGCGCTACACGCCCAGCGCGCCCGACGGCGAGCGCCTCGTGCCCTGGCTGACCCTTGCCGTGCTCACCGAGAAGGAGTTCGAGGACGGCCCCAATATCCTCAACCGCCCGCTGCCCTACTTCACACTCACAACCGGAACCCAGGCCGCCAGCATCTTTCCCCCGCAGGAGGATCTCTGGGCCTGGGCTCACGTACACGTTGATCGCAACATCGTGGGCTCTGGGCACAACCCCATCACGGGCGACGAGCCGGCCTTTATCGCCCAGTTCAAGAGCGTGCTCGCCGAGAATCCCGACCTGGCCCACGCCCGCCTGCTCAGCCCGCGCAAGCTGGGCCAAAACACCGCCTACCACGCCTTTCTCATCCCCTCCTTTGAATCGGGCCGCCTCGCCGGGCTGGGCCGGGATCCCGCCGCCGCCGGCTTCAACGCCAACACCATCGCCTGGGACGACTACCCCGGTCGCGAAACACAGGAAGCCAACGCCTTTCCCTACTACTACCGCTGGTACTTCCGCACCGGCACGGTGGGCGACTTCGAATATCTGGTGCGCCTGTTGCAACCCCGCGTCGCCGACAGTCGCGTCGGGCGGCGCGACATCGACGTGCAGGACCCCGGCTCCAACGTCGACGGTATCGCCGACGAGCGCCTCAAGGGCATCCTGCGCCTGGGCGGCGCGCTGCAGGTGCCCACCGCCTGCCTCGACGAAGAAGAGGCCGCGGAGTATACCAACTACAATGTGTGGTACGACAGCTATCCCCACCGCTTCCAGGAACAACTGGCCTCGTTCATCAACCTCGCCGAAGAGTATAAGCGCAAGACAACGGCAGAGGCGCACGAAGACGCCGAGCTGGAGATTGAGGATGCAGAAGACGATGATCCCGATCCCCTGATCACCCCGCCGCTCTACGCGCGCTGGCACGCCCTGACCACGCGCCTTCTGGTCGAGGAGGACGGCTCGCCCGCGCCCAACAACGAAAACTGGGTGCACGACCTCAACCTGGACCCCCGCTGGCGTAGTGCGGCCAATTTCGGCACCGAAGTGATCCAGGAAAATCAAGAAGAATATATGGACGCCGCCTGGGAGCAGGTAGGCGACGTGGTGGAGGCCAACCGCCGCCTCAACTGGGCCAGATTCGCCGGGTTCGCCGCCAAAGCGTGGTACCACGAAAATATCCAACCAAAGGCCGGCGTCGCACCCGAGAAATATCTCAGCCTGACCACGCCGGTGCAAAAGCGCATCCTTGCCGGCGGCAGCACCGTCTACCGTCACGTGCAGACCAGCCGCGTGCCCCAGGCCCTGCTCTCCGCGCCCATGCGGCGCATCATCCGCCCCCGCGGTCGCCTGGCCCGCCGCCTGGACATCGGCCCCCTCTCCGGCCCAAACAACCTCATCGACCGCGTCAACCGCGGCGAAGTGACCCCCGCCCCGCCGCGCCCCGTGCCCGACGAACTGCCCACCAACGACCAGGTCGCGGACGTCGTCAGGCCCACCACGCTTCCCAGGCCCTGGCTCGATCTGCTGTTGCAATACCCCTGGCTGCAATACGTGCCTCTGCTGCTGGCCCTTCTGCTGCTGTGCGCCGCGCTCCTGATCCCCGTCTTCCTGCTGGTTGCAATCGCACTCGCCGTCGCCGCCGTAGCCGCCTTTATTTTCCTGCGCCGCGCGCTGCAAGAGGCCAGAAAACCAGGCCTCATCCTGCCCGAGAACCAGAGCCCGGACGCCGTCGACGCCTTGCCCCGCTCACCCGACTTCCACGTCACCGAACTGGGCGACCCCTTCCTGCCCTCGACCAACGGCGCGGACAGCGCCGAGGCCACGCGCTTCAAGTCCGCCCTGCGCGCCAATTACGATTTCGTGCAGCGCAGCGCCATAGCCGGCGAGCCGCCCGTCTACACCGAATTGAACGTGCCGCAAATGGTAGCCTCTATTGCCCAGGGCCTGCACCCTGAGCTGACCATCCCGCGCTACGTCCTGGGTCACATCAGTATTCCTCCGCGCATTGTGGACGCCCTGCGCGAGCAGGAGACGTTCGTGGAGGCCATGGCCTATCCCCAGATTGACGCGCCCATGTACAAACCACTCCTGGACTCTTCCTCGGAGAAATTCGTTCCCAACATCAACCTCATCGAGCAAAACTCCATCACCCTCCTGGAGACCAACCAGCGCTTCATCGAATCCTACATGGTAGGACTCAACCACGAATTCGCCCGCGAGCTGCTGTGGCGCGAGTATCCCACCGACCAGCGCGGCAGCTATTTCCGCCAGTTCTGGGACGTCAGCAGTTTCCTAAACAAGGAAGGTCTGGACGAAGACGCCCTGCGCGAGAAGCTGCGCGACATCCCGCCCCTGCACCGCTGGTCCCGCACCTCGGACCTCGGCGACCACGACCACCGCGAGGAGGGCGGCGAAAAAGACGAAGAGGTCGTCCTCGTCATCCGCGGCGAGCTGCTAAAGAAGTACCCCACCGCCGTGGTCTATGCCCACCGCGCCCGCTGGGCCGAGGACGAGGAAGGCAACCGCCTCCTCAGCGAGCCGCGCGACTTCGACGACAGCGAGCCCGAGGACATCGTGATCAAGACGCCCCTGTACGAGGCCAAGGTCGACCCTGACATTTACTTCTTCGGCTTTGACCTCAACGTCATTGAAGCCAAGGGCGGCAGCGGCGAAGATGAGGCCGACGAAGCCGGCTGGTTCTTCGTCATCAAAGAGCGTCCCGGCGAGCCGCGCTTTGGCCTGGACGTGCCCGACGATGAGGACGGCACAGACGTGACATCGCTGCCCGCCTGGAGCGACCTGGCCTGGTCCCACTTCCTGTCCGGCGACGGTGCGGGCAAATTTCTGACCATCGACGGCACGCGCACCATCACCGTGCCCGACCCCGGCGATCCCGACGACGAGCGCGAGCAACAGCAAAAAGAAGATTCTTTCGTCGCCTGGCGCAACGCCATCAACGCCGCGGAGCTGGCCTATGTCCTCTATCAGGTGCCGGTCCTCGTCGGCGTGCACGCCTCGGAGCTGCTGCCGGACGAATGCGAAAACGGCACAGGGAGTTGAAATGAGCTTTGAGGATTTTCAGAAGCAGATCAACCAACTCCGAGCCGCCGGCGAAGCGCAACGCCAGGCGCTGAAGAACGCCCGGCGAAAAGCAACCAACGCCCGCCGCCAGAAAGCGCAGGTGCTGCGCCAGATAGATCCCGCGGCGCGTGAGAACGACCGCCGCTGGGTCGCCCTGGACCGTGCCGAGGCCCAGGCGGCGCTGGACGCGGACCAGGCGCAAAAAGCTCACGCCGAGGCCCTGCGCGCCGAGTGGGTAGCGCTGGAAGAGTTCCTGGCCTTCACCAATCCCATCGAAAACATCAGCTCCCTGCAAGACGACTGCCCCATTCTCCTCTTCCCCCTGCGCCTTGAAACGCGCTTCAAAAAAATAGTCCGCGACGGCGCAACGAGAGACCAGCTCTGGGTGCGCGTGTTCCCCGACGAGATCGCCGTCAACAGCTTCGAAAGTGACCTCTCCGAGGCCGAAGTGCGCAACGCCCGCGCCTACTGGCTTGCTCGTTGGGCCGCGGGCAAAGACCTCGACGACAACCGCGGCGCATGGCGTGCGCTCGCCGCGGCCCACGGTCCCGGTCGCGCCTACTGGCTCACGCAAACCTACACCCCCACCAACCTGGGCGATGAGCCGGAAAGAGGAGACGATGAACTGATCCTGGCTATCGGGACAGAAGAAGCGCCGTCCGAACCGGCGCTCAGCGCCCTCATCGCCTACTGGCAGGCCGTGTGGCGCGCCAACGGCGACGCCGCGGCTTTGGAAGCGGCCTGGGACGATCTGGTGGGCGCCGTCGGTGAGGCGCGGGCCACGGCCCTGGTCGAGGCCCACAAGCCGGCCAACCTGGCCGACCCGCCTCCACCCGGTCTATCCCACGACGACGCCACCGTGCGTGTAGAATTCGTCCTCTTCCCCGAAACTAACGAACTGGAAACGAAGCTCCACGGTTGGTCGGAGCCGCCCACCACCGCCATCCTGCCCGAGCGCTTCGTCTTCCTCGCCTTCCAGGGCGACGAGCTGGCCCTGCCGCCGCAACTGGGTAACCTGGTGCCGCCGCACTTAATCCTGGGACCTGACCCCGCCGCGGCGGAAGGCGAACAGTTCCGCCTGGCTACCGCCGAGGACGTCGAGGCCAACCCCGATTTGCGCGAAGGGGACCTCATCTTTGCCGAAAACATGCGCTGGATGTTCGACTTTGACGAAGCCGTGGCCAAAGGCATGGGCTTCAAGATCAACCTGACCGCCGAGCAGGCCACCGCCGGCTTCGATCGCGTTTTCGTCCTGGGCCTCAAGCTGTCCGCCGATAGGGAAAGGGGCCAGGCCCTGCTGGAGGAGCTGTTCCAGAAGCATCACTACAGCCGCAAGGGGCTCTCCATTCTCAAACAGGGCACGCCGACCAACAACACCGAAGACGAAGGCGCGGGCTATAGCTGGCGGCACGATCCCGACGACAGCTTCGACCTCTACTTCGGCGAGTCGGCGCAGCCCGATTCCGCAGACTGGTTCGAAAAGCGCGACGGGCGCTGGCTCGCCGACATACTAGGCCTCGACCCCGCCGTGCTACAGCCGGTCGCCAACTACTACAACCGCGACATCGCCGGGGCCTGGGCCATGCAGCGCGCCCTGTGGCCTGCCACCATGGGCCACTTCATGGACAGCATGATGAACCCCGTCTTCAGCCCCGAGCATATCGAGCAGACTCGCCTCTTCTTCACCCGCTTCGTCAGCGGGCGCGGCGTCCTGCCCGCCATCCGCGTGGGCAAACAGCCCTACGGCATCCTGCCCGCCACCTCCTACACGAAGATGGAATGGTTCAGCCGGCGCTCCGACCGCGTCAACCTGGCTGCGCCCTTTGCGCCGGGATTCGGCTTTCTGAGCGCCCTCTACCGCATCCTGCTGGACATGGAGCAGACCTGGGACACCCTGCAACGCCTGGCGTCCCACGTGGGCCAGGCGGGCGACCCCCACCAGATCTTGCTGGATATCGTGGGCCTGCATCCCGCGTCCGTGGAAATCTACAAACGGTACGCCAACAGTTTCAAACAGCTCCACAATACCTACAACGCCCTGGGCTACGCGCACGAGGCCCTGTTTGCCTTCTATCCCGGCACGTTCACCACTGCTGAAATGTTGCTGGCGCGCTACGGCTACGCCATCGACGACGAGCACCCCGAGCCCGATATCTTCAAGAAATCGTTCTTCAAGAACGCCTGGATCCTCAACGGCCCGCGCATCGACACCGTGCCCAATTCCGAGGTAGATCCCATTCGCGCCTACACCGGGGACGGCAAAAATTACATCGGCTGGCTCGTCGAAGCCGCCGAAGAGTCCCACGACCGCCTGCGCCTGCAGGAGGAGTTCGTGGACGGGCGGCCCCCGGCGGCCCTTCTCTACCTGCTCCTGTACCACGCCCTGGACCTCAGCTACATCGACGCCAGCCTCAAACTGCACCTCAGCGCCGGCGTCTTCAACCAGTTTCAGGTGCAACAGGCCTACGTCGAGCCCGACTTCATCCACATCGAAACCAACAAAGAAACCGAAAGCCGCTGGAAGTACCTGTACAAGAGCGAGGAAGCGATCACGGGCGATCCCGACCTGCATCTGGGTAGCTACATTCCACAGCACCTGGACACGCTGGACGAAGCCGCCGCCTTCCGCGACGTGCTCGCCGGCCTGCGCCTGCTGGAAAATGAGCCCACGGCGGCCCTGGAACGGCTGCTGATGGAACACATCGACACCGTCTCCTACCGCCTGGACGCCTGGTTCCTGGGCTACCTGCACCTGCAACTGGAGGCGATGCGCGGCCTGTTGGGGCAGGAAGAGGAAAGCGAGCCCCGGCGCGGCATCTACATCGGCGCTTACGGCTGGCTGGAGGATCTGCGCCCGGAGAACAAGGAACTGACCCCGGTGCAGCTGCCCGACGACCTGGACGAGATCTTCAATCCCCACGGCGACCTGGTGGAGGACCAGAGCAACGCCGGCTACATCATGGCCCCCTCGCTCAACCACGCCGTCTCCGCCGCCGTCCTGCGCAACGGGCACCTGTCCAACGAAGATCCCGAGGATAAAGAAGAGCTCAAAATCAAGCTGACCTCCGAGCGCGTGCGCCAGGCCCTGCAGATTATTGAGGGCATCCAGGGCGGGCAGACCCTGTCGGCGCTGCTTGGCTACCGTTTCGAGCGCGGCCTACACGACCGCACCGACGCCGAGGTCGACGCTTTCATCTTCGACCTGCGCGAGAAGTTCCCCCTCGCCGCCAAACGGTTCGAGGACACCACACCCGGCGCGGAGGATCCCGAGTACGAGTCTATTGAGCAAATAGAAGCCAAAAACGTCATCGACGGCGTGGCTTTCCTGGAGCACATCGAAGAGAGCGACGACGACACTTACCCCTTCGGCCTGGACGACCTGCCAACCGCCGACCCCGACCAGCAAACGGCCATCGACGACGAAGTCCAGGCCCTCATCGAGCTCAACGACGCCGTCGCCGACCTGGCCCTCGCCGAGAGCGTGCACCAGGTCGTGCTGGGCAATTACGAGCGCGCCTCCGCCACTCTGGACACCTACAGCAAAGGCAACTTCCCGCCCACGCCCGACGTCATCCGCACCCCGCGCAGCGGCGTGGCGCTCACCCACCGCGTGGCCCTGCAACTGCCCGCCGGCGCCGGTCACACGCTGGGCGACCCCGGCGTCACCCCGCGCATGGCCGCCGAGCCCGCGATGCACGACTGGCTGTCGCAAAAAATGCCTGACCTGTCCGGCGTCGTCTGCGTGGTCACCTATATCGACCGCACCACGGACGCCGAGGCGGAGCACGAAATCAGCCTCGCCGACCTGGGCCTGGCGCACATCGACGCCCTCTACCTGCTCAACATCGAGAGCGAGCAGGTCATGTCCGCCCTGGACGACCGCGTGGTGCAACATATCCTCAGCACCCCGGCTCACACCCCGCGCCTGGATCAGACCATCCGCGTGGATTACACGCGCAGCCTCGATCCGGCGAAGCTCACCGTCTTCGCATTCACCTCCCTCGTCGCCAGCCTGCGCGCCCTGCTGCTCAATTCGAAACCGCTCACGCCCGGCGACGTCAAACTGGCCAACGAAGCTTCAAAGGAAACCGAACAGACCGTCAGCCTGGACCCCGCCCGCGTGCAGCCCATCATCGACGCCCTGACCGGCCTGCGCACCAACGAGCTCGCCGACTACATCGACGACCTCGACGACCTCATCGCCGACGACGACCTGGACGATATCGTGGCCGACCTGGACGATCTCATGGCACGCATCAGGAACATCTTCAGCCAGGCCGCCGCCTTCGGTATGGTGCAGAGCGGCATCGGCTTCGTCTACCAGTGGCAGCAGGGCATGCTGGACGCGCTGCGCACGGCAGTGGCGGCGTTGGCCGCGCGCTGGGACGAGCGCCGCGCCGAGTACCTGCTGCTGCGCGACGAGTACCTCGCCGGCGTTGGCGCGTTGCCGGACGAGCAACTGTTCGACATTCTGCTGCGGGCAGAGCTAAAAATATCCGCTACGGCCACGTCGTGGGACACGCCCGCGGACTACTTCACGCACCTGGAGGACACGCAGTTTGTGGCCTTCGAAGACGTGCGCGCCGACGCCATCGCCCCCCTGCTGGACCGACACACCCTATCCGACCTCATCCCCCGCATCCAGGCCATGATCCCCCAGCTGGCGCCGTTCGACCTCCAGGGCTTCGACATCGACGATCAGCTCAAACAAGTCGCCATATTCGCCGGCGACCTACTGGCTGCCGCGCAGAACCTGAGCGACGAGATGGCGCAGCGCGAAACAGCCGCCGCCGGCCTTCTGGCCGACGCCGCGGCGACCGGCGACGCCATGACCCGGGTGGAACTGATCAGAAATGCGGCGAAGGCCATTTTCGGCGACGACTTTGTCCTCGTGCCCCAATTCTCCCTGGATGCGGCCCACGGCGCGGAGTGGCAAAACACGCTGGTCGATTCCCAACACACCCTGCGCTATCTGCACGACGACCTCGACGTCGATTTCCCCATCGACGACTGGCTCTACAGCGCCGCGCGGGTGCGCGAAAAGCTGCATCACCTGGAGAACGCCATCCTGCACATCGAGGCCTTTACTGCGACCACTCTCGAACTGACGCCCTCCCAGTTCCCCTACCGCGAAGACGACTACTGGCTGGGCCTGCAGTTCCCTGAGACGAAGCCGGGCACGGAAGAGCCCTTCACCATCGACGAGGACAAGCTGTTGTTCACCAGCATCTACAGTGAACCCTTTGACCCCACCAGCGCCCAGTGCGGCCTTTTGCTCGACGAGTGGACCGAGGTAATCCCTTCGCGCGACGAGACGGCGGGCCTCACCTTCCACTACGATCAGCCCAACACGGAGCCGCCCCAGACCTTGCTTCTGGTGACCCCGTCCCGCTTCACCGGACGCTGGCAGTGGCAAGACCTGGTCAGAACGCTGCACGAAACGCTGGACATGGCCCGCAAGCGCGCCGTAGAGCCGGACCACGTAGACGGCACCATCTACAGCCGTTTCCTGCCGCCCATTGTCTCTCTAGCCAGCCCCCTGCCGCTGACCGCAACCCTCAACCTGGCCCTCAACAACCAGGTGTTCTTTGCAAAGGTGAACGACGATGAGTGAGCAATTAGCCACGCAACAACTCCTGCAATTTCTGGACAAGGAACTGATCTTACCCGTCCTGCCCCTCTTCAACCGCCTGGAGGCCCGCCCGCGCACGCACGATTTCGACCAGGCCCTGCGCGCCGAGATCCGCGACGCCCTGTGGATGCTGGCCAAACAGTGGCAGATGGGCGAGTTCCTGGGCGACGATGCCGGCTCCCCCGTTACCGCCAGAATCCACATCGAAAAGACGATGCTCACCAAATATCGCCCCGCGCAACACCCCGCCGAACCGTTCGACGACAGCGTGCCCCTGGAGGCAAAGGTCGAGCAGCGCCCCATCCCCTTCCAGGCCGGTGACGTGGAAATTTCCCTCGACCTGCGCCTGCTGATGGGCCGCCACTGGGCCAGGCTGCTGGACAAAAACGGCTTCCCCGGCAGCCTCCGGCAAAGCTACGTGGAGCACTTTGGCGTGCACGAACCGGCTCCTGACAACCGCGACGATGTGTATTACGCCTCCAACCAACAATCGTGGCGCAAGCACGCCGCGGCTGCCGGGCGGCTCATCGACGGCAAGAAGCTGTACGACGATATCGTCCTCGACAGCGGGCAGCACGTGGTCACCGTCGGCGCAGACCCCGGCGACCATCCCACGCTGATCACCCTTGGCGAGCGCTTTGTGCGCTGGTTCGACGAATTGTTCTACCAGCCGCCCCGCGACACCGCCGGCGACGCCTGGCTGCCCTCGCAACTCGAATACCAGTTCGCCGCCTCCGCGCCGCATGACGACGGGGAGAAGATATTCTCCGCCACAGAGTACTACCACGGCCACCTGGACTGGTATAACTTCAGCCTCGAGCCCCAGGCGGACACCCTGGGCGAGGTCGAGCCCCGGCCCCTGCCCGCCGATTTCGACGCGCCCATCACCCGCTCCTTCATCCCCACGCCTGTCCAGTTCGGCGGCATGCCCCACACGCGCTGGTGGGCGTTCGAAGAAGGCCGCACCAACTTCGGCGACATCCGGCCCGACACCACGGACCTCAACAAGTTGCTGCTAATCGAGTTTGGCCTCGTCTACGCCAACGACTGGTTTCTGCTGCCCGTCACCCTGCCTGCAGGCGCGGTCGCCGCCGTGCGCGGCCTCTCTGTAACCAACGTCTTCGGCGAAAATTTCTGGATTGTGGCCACCGGCCGCGGGCGCGACGACGACCCCGACCGCTGGACCATGTACTCCATGGACGTCGCCGGCCTCGACCGCCGCCCCGCCGACCTGAGCCTCATCATCGTGCCCTCCGTGCCCAAAATCCAGGAGGGCCGCCCGCTGGAAGAAGTGCGCCTCGTGCGCGACGAAGTGGCCAACATGGTCTGGGGTATCGAATCCATTGTGCCCCTGCCCGGCGGCGTCAGCGTCCCCGGGCGCGAGGCCGCGCGCGATACGCTACGCTACCTACGACGCATCATCGCCGCCGCCGGTCCGCCAGAGGAGGACGGCCCCGAACCCGCCGCCGCGCTGCGCTACAAAATCATGAGCAGCGTACCCGAAAACTGGATCCCCTTCATCGCCACCCACGAAGAAGACAGCATCCGCGAAACCCGCCTGCAACGCGGCTCCATGCCCCGCATTCTGGAAGGCGACCCCGAAAAGCGCATCGAGAAAGTCAAACCGCGCACGAACCTCCTGCGCCCCGGCCTGGATCAGACGCCGAAAGTGGCCTACTTCATCAACGAGGAAGAAGTGCCGCGCGCCGGCGTCAGCGTCACCCAGAGCTTCCAGCGCACCCGCTGGTACAACGGTCGCGTCTACACCTGGCTCGGCGCGCGCAAACGCACCGGCCGCGGCGAAGCATCCAGCCACCTGCGCTTCGACTACCTCCAACCGCTGGAAGCGCCTCCCCAAGACACGCCCTGAACACACCGGCTCCGTTCCGACAGCCGGCCGGCCTTGTTTCGGGAGCGCCGGCCCCTAACGTTGCCTCAGACCGCCGGTTCGGCCTATACAGCCAGCGGCTCCCTGTTATCCGGTTGAGCTGTGTAGGAACCGCTGTAATTCGTATAAACGATCGTTCCTGTGCTGTCTACGAGGAAGACGGTGGGCTTGAAGAATTTGAACTCGATCACCGGCAGCCCTCTCGTTTTGATACCGTACCGCTCCGCTACCTTTGAGCCTCTGTCGCTCAAGATAGGATTCAGATAATACAATACTCTACCACAAATCAGGCCCTGCGCTCAGGACGGCAGACCATTCGGGAGTGCGAAAATGTTGTGATCGGGCCGGTCTCCTGACCGTAGCCCGCATGGTGGCTCGGTGGGGACACCGGTCACAGCAACTCACAAACTTTTAGTGCTCCCGACCATTCTCACCCAATTCCTGAGCTACTCTCATTTTGGCCCCGCCTGCCGGCAAAACAATACCCCAACTCCCCATGTCACGATACAATCCGCGCACATTTCTATTCAATCAGTCCAACAGGAAACGCTCCATGAGCAAACGAGCAATTCTTTCCGTATACGACAAAGACGGTCTGGAGGCTCTCGCGCGCGGGTTGGCCGACCTGGGCTGGGAGCTAATCGCCAGCGGCGGCACCGCCCGCTACCTGCGAGAGGCAGACCTGGACGTGGTCGACGTCGGCGAGGTCACCGGCGCGCCCGAGATGCTGGGCGGGCGCGTCAAAACCCTGCACCCCGCCATCCACGCCGGCATCCTGGCCCGTGACAGCGCCGCCGACCGCCAGGAACTGCAGGCCCTCGGCCTCGCGGCTATCGACCTCGTCGTCTGTAACCTCTACCCCTTCCGGGAAACCGTCGCCGATCCTGACGTAACACTACGCGAAGCCGTGGAACAAATCGACATCGGTGGCGTCACCCTGCTGCGCGCCGCCGCCAAGAACTTCGCCCGCGTTGCCGTCCTCAGCGATCCCGCCGATTACCATACCGTGCTCGATCAGTTAAGCCAGCACAATCGGGTTAGCGACGACACGCGCCGCGCCCTGGCCCTCAAAGCGTTCCGCCACACCCGCAGCTACGACGCCGCCATCGCCCACTACCTGGCTCCCGCCGCCGACCCCTTGCAAGAAGCCGGTGGGCTGCCCCACACCCTGCGCCTGGAACTGGCGCAAATCCAGGCGCTGCGCTACGGCGAAAACCCCCACCAGCCGGCAGGCCTCTACGCCGCAGACCCCGCCGCCGGCCCGCTGGGCGGCGAGCTGCTACAGGGCAGGCCCCTTTCCTATAACAACCTGCTGGACCTCGACGCTGCCTGGCGCGCGGCGGCAACCTTCGACGAACCCGCTGTAGTCATCGTCAAGCACCTTTCCCCCTGCGGCATCGCCACGCACCCCCGCCTTCCCGCTCGGGCTTTCCCCGCCGCGCTGGAAAGCGATCCCATTTCCGCCTTTGGCGGCGTCATCGGTGTCAACCGCCCGGTTGAGGAAGCCTTTGCCCACGCTGTGGGCGAGGCCGACCTCTTTGTGGAAGCGATCATCGCCCCCGCTTTCAGCTCCGAGGCGCAGGCCTGGTTCGCCGAACACAAGAAGAACTGCCGCCTCCTGGCCCTCCCCGGCGTCGATCTGGCCCAAGACGCAGCGCTCAATCGCTTCGACCTGCGCGCCGTGCGCGGCGGCTATCTGCTCCAGGCCCACGATGCCGGCGATCCGTCCGGCGCGGAGTGGCGCGTGGTTAGCGATCGCGAGCCCTCGCCCAAGGAGCTGGAAGCGCTGACCTTTGCATGGCGCGCCATCTCCCATGTCAAATCGAACGCCATCGTGCTCGCCGCGCCCGGCCGCACCGTGGGCATCGGCGGCGGGCTGCCCAGCCGCGTCGACGCCGTGCGCCTGGCGGCGCAAAAAGCGGGCGACCGCGCCCGCGGCGCCGTCATGGCCTCCGACGCCTTCTTCCCCTTCCCCGACGGCCTCGAAGTCGCCGCCGAAGCCGGCGTCACCGCCGTCATCCAGCCCGGCGGCTCCGTGCGCGACGAAGCGGTCATCGCCGCCGCCAACGAACGCGATCTGGCCATGATCTTCACCGGCGTGCGCCACTTCCGGCACTAACCGAATCCATGAACCTCCGGGAGGCTCCCCGGACTCGCCAAAACGCTATCAAACAGCCGTCAGGCCTCCGTCTTCTCCATCCACTCCGTGTGGAAGAACTCACCCCGCGGGCGGTCCACCCGCTCGTACGTGTGCGCGCCAAAGTAATCGCGCTGCGCCTGGATCAGGTTCGCCGGCAGCCGCCCGCGGCGATAACCGTCATAGAATGCCAGCCCGCTGGACAGCGCCGGCGCGGGGATGCCCAGCAACGCCCCCTGCGCCGCCACCTCGCGCCAGCCGGCCTCCGCCGTCCGCAGCTCCTCTTTGAAGTACGGGTCCAGCATCAACGCAGGCAGATCCGGCCGCCGCTCGAACGCGCTCTTGATTTCGTCCAGGAATCCGGCGCGGATGATGCAGCCAGCACGCCACAGCGCTGCCACGGCGCCCAGGTCCAAATTCCAACCATGGCTGTCCGCCGCCGCGCGCAGCAACATGAATCCCTGCGCGTACGAGACCAGCGTCCCCGCGTACAGCGCGCTCCCCAGATAGTCCAGAAAATCGCGACGCTCGCCCATATAATCCCCCGTCGCGCTGCCCAGGAATTCCTCCGCCTCCTGGCGCTCCTCCTTCAGCGCCGACAGAAAGCGCGCGAACACCGCTTCGCCGATCAGCGCCAGCGGAATCCCCTCTTCCAATGCGGCAATCGCCGTCCACTTACCCGTGCCCTTTTGCCCCGCGCTGTCCAGAATCTTGTCCACCAGCGGCTGCCCATCCTCATCCTTCACCGCCAGGATCTCCGCCGTAATCTCAATCAAATAACTGTTCAGCTGCCCATCGTCCCATTGTGCAAAAACGGCGCTCATCTCCTCCGACGTCATGCCCAGCGCCCGCTGCATCAGATCGTAACTCTCGGCAATCAACTGCATGTTGCCGTACTCGATCCCATTGTGCACCATCTTCACGTAATGGCCCGCGCCTTCCTCCCCCACCCAGTTGCAGCACGGCTCACCATCCTCCGCCTTAGCCGCCACCGCCTGCAACACCGGCCGGATATGGGGCCACGCCTCTGGCGCGCCTCCGGGCATGATCGACGGCCCGTAGCGCGCCCCTTCCTCCCCGCCGGAAATACCCGCGCCCACGAACAACAGCCCCTTCTCTTCCAGCTCGTGCACGCGGCGTGTGGTATCCTCGTAGTGCGAATTGCCGCCGTCAATGATAATGTCCCCTTCCTCCAATAACGGCGCCACCTGCTCAATCACCGCGTCCACCGCCGGCCCCGCCTTCACCATCAGCAACACCCGTCGCGGCCGCTTCAGGGAATCTACCAGGTCCTCCAGCGTCCGCGCGCCGATCATCGCCGTGCCCGCCGCGTCCTCCTCCAGAAACTCCTCCATCGTTTCCACCGTGCGGTTATAGACGGCAACCGTATATCCGTGGTCATCTGCATTCAGCGCCAGATTCCGCCCCATCACGCCCAATCCAATCAAGCCCAAGTCAGCCTCTGCTGCCATGCTCATCTCCTTACGCTTATTCTCAGTAATCATCACCGCCCCCACCCCTCCTCCTGACTTCTCTGCCTCCTCCATGGTTTTCTGCGTCTTCCCCAATCTCCTCCGTGGTTCTCCCCAGCGACCCGTGGTCGCCCTTCTCCGTGATGCTCCGTGTAACATTCGTTTCAGACACCCCCGACCCAAAAGATACCGCACTTCAGCGCCTCTCACCACCTCCCGCCACACGGATTTTACGTTACAATAAAAGACGGTACCTGAAAAGTGCCTACCACCACAGGGAGTGCGAAAAGGTTGTGATCGGGCCGGTCTCCTGACCGCGCCCGCGAAGTGGCTCGGTGGGGACACCGGCCACAGCAATTCACAAATCTTTAGTGCTCCCCCACCACATTATAGGGTGCACGGCCCGCCCCTACACAAACATACACCCACCGCAAAGGAGACCGCACATGAAGATGAAAGACCACATCCTCGCCGCCCTCAGAGAGCAATTCGAAAGCTGGCAAGAAGTGCTGGCAAGTATGAGCGAGGAGGAAATCAGCACCTCTCAGCTCCCCGCCAACTGGACCGTCAAAGACGACGTCGCCCATCTCTGGGCCTGGCAGCAGCGCACCATCGCTCGCATGGAAGCCGCGCTGTTCAACCGCGAACCCGAGCTTCCCCAATGGCTCCCAGAAGTCAACCCCGACATTGAGGGCAACACGGACAAAGTGAATGCCTGGCTCTATGAAACGTATCGTGAACGGCCCTGGCACGAGGTACATCAGAAGTGGGAAAAAGGGTTTACACGTCTGTTGGGACTGAGTCAGGGGATCCCTGAAAAAGACTTGCTCGCCACAGGAAAATACCCCTGGTTGCGAGGCGCGCCTTTGGTTGCCGTGCTGCTGGGCACCTACGATCACCACCAAGAACACCTTGAAAAACTGCTTGCCTGGCGGCGCGAACGCCAATAACCAGAAAACCGTTGCGCCCACCCCTCCCGCGCCGCCATTTTTCCGCTACAATAAGAACAAACGTCCCAATGTGGCGGTGGTACAGGGCAAATTTCGCGTACAGCGATTTGGTAAATCGCTGCTGAACGAGTTACCAACTCGTTCTACCGGCCACAGCGCATCCCTACAACTGAAATGAAACAGACCCTTTCACAATTTGCCCGACGTTGCCGCGTCACACAGACAAAGGAGAACGCGTGAACTATCGCAGACTCGGCAGAAGCGGCGTCAAAGTCGCCCCTCTGGCGCTGGGCACCTTTAACTTTGGCCAGCGCACGCCCCCAGAAGAAGCCACCGCTATTCTCGACGCAGCCATCGACGCCGGCATCAACCTCATCGACACCGCCAACAGCTACGGCGAGGGCCAGGGCGAGCACGTGATCGGCCGGGCGCTGGCCCGCAACGGGCGGCGCAATGACGTCATTCTGGCGACCAAAGTCCATTTCCCCGTGGGCCCCGGCCCCAACGACCGCGGCAACTCCCGCCTGCACATCATGCGCGCCTGCGAGGATTCCTTACGCCGCCTGCAGACTGACGTCATCGACCTCTACCAGATCCACCGCCCCTCCCCCCACGTGCCCATCGAGGAAACGCTGGGCGCCCTCACCGACCTCGTGCGCCAGGGCAAAGTGCGCTACGCCGGCTGCTCCACCTACCCCGCCTGGCAGGTCATGGAAGCGATCATGGTCAGCGAGCGCCACGGGCTGGCCCGCTACATCTCCGAACAGCCGCCCTACAACCTCCTCGACCGCCGCATCGAAAACGAACTGATTCCCCTGGCCCAGAAATACGACATGGCCCTGCTGCCCTGGGCCCCGCTGGGCATGGGCGTGCTCGCCGGTCGCTACGACGACGCCGAAACCCTGCCGCCCGACTCCCGCGCCGCGCAAATAGGCGGCGTCTACGCCGAGCGCGTCACACCGCGTGGCATCGAAGTCGGCCGCGCCTTCAGCCAGTTGGCTGCCGGTGCCGGCCTCTCTCCCGCCCAGCTTGCCGTGCTCTGGAACAAGGACCAACCGGGCGTCACCGCGCCCATCATCGGCCCGCGCACCCTGGACCAGCTGCAGGAGATGCTGCCCGTGCTGGAGATGACCCTGGACGACGACCTGCGCGCCGCCTGCGACGAACTGGTCCCCCCTGGCAGCGCCGTCGTCGATTTCCACAACTCTGCGCCGTGGATGAAAATGCGGGTCGCCGGCTAGGGCGAAAAATCGGATCTGTTTAACAGATGCTCGAACTAAAAGACTTCTACCTCCTGCCCCAATGCGACGCGCTCCTGCGCCGGCTCTGCGGCGCCGGTCCCGGCCTGGTGCTGGTCTCCGGCCTGGAGGCGCAGACGGCGTCTGCCGGCTTCCTGCCCAGTGGGCGCGCCACCATCTTTCGCATCCTCATGCGCGAAATGATGGAGCGCAGCCAGCGGGGAGAGGTGCTGGTCGTCGCCCGGCGCAAGGACGCCGTGCGCCTGCCCCGCACCCTGCGCCGCCGCGTCGCCTTCGAGCTGGCGCAGTCGGCGGAAGAGTACGTCGAACGCATCGAATTCGCCGTGCAGAGCCGGCCCCGGCTGCTCGTGGTCGACGAACTGGCCGACCCGCCAACCATGATTGCCGCTCTAGACGCTGCACGCCGCGGCCTGTGGGTCCTCTCCCAGATGGACACCGTCTTTCGCGGCGCCACACTCGTGTACGATTTGCTGCAGGGCGACCTGGAGCCGGACCACCTCGAGGGCCTCAGCTGGCTGGTCAGCGTACAACGCCTGCCGACCCTCTGCCCCCACTGCAAGCAAGCAGTGTTCCCCGGCGAGGAACCGTTGCGCCTGGTGCGCCAGCGTTATCCGCACCTGCAACTGGAGTCCGGCGCCACGTTTTACGACGCTCACGGCTGCGAGCGCTGCGAGTACAGCGGGCGGCTCGGCGACGTCACGGCCTTTGATCTCTTCGACGCCGCGGGACAACCGGTGCAGACCCTGCGCACCCGCACCAGCGAGTTGCCCCTGGAGCAGTACGTGGGCTGGCTGGCGGAGGCCGGACAACTCCCTCTAGACGACCTGCTTCAGTTAGAAACCGACCAGCTACGCCGCACCTACTACTTGCTCACCGGCAGCCAGGAGGCCCTTGCGCAGAGCAACCGCGCGCTGCGACAAAAGGTCGCCGAACTGGATTCTGCCTACCGCGTGCTGCAACACCACACCCAGGCGCTGGTTTCGATGCAGGAGATGAACCAGGCCCTGATCACCACCACCGATCTGCATGACCTGGCCTTTCGCGTCTGCCGCCACACCTCCGAACTGTGCGGCGCCGACCGCGCCGTGCTCTACTTCCGGCGTGATGATCGTATAGCCCGGGTGCTCGCCAGCCACGGCTGGGACCGCGACCGCCTGCCGGATGAAGTGCCGGCGGCAGACCTGCAGCTGCCCGAGCCCGGCGGCAGCCACGATCCGCAACCATTCGACGGCTGGCCCCCCGGAATCCCGCCGCGCCACGCCGACGTCGAAGGCGTCTACCTCTACGCCGGCCTGCGCGTGCCCCTGGTCACGCAGGATGGACCCGTGGGCCTGCTGGTCGTGCACGCCACCCAACAGAAGCGTTTCGAGCCCGGCGACGTCGCCCTCCTGCGCTCCTTCGCCAACCAGGCCGCCCTCGCTCTACAGCGCGCCGGCCTCATCCAACAGTTGCAGGCCAAAATCGCCGCCCTGCAGGCCGCCCAGGCCGAACTGGCCCAGAAAGAGCGCATGGAGCGCGAGCTGGAGCTGGCGCGGCAGGTGCAACAAAGCGCCCTGCCCCGCGCCGTGCCCCGCGTGCCTGGCTACCGCTTCGCCATGCGCAACGAGCCCGCGCGCCAGGTCGGCGGCGACTTCTACGATCTGGTCGCCCTCGACGAGGATACCTTCGCCCTGACCATCGCCGACGTCTCCGACAAAGGCATGGGCGCCGCCCTCTATATGGCCCTCTCGCGCAGCCTGCTGCTCTGTGAAGCGCGCCTCTCGCGCAAACCGTATGACGTGCTCCGCAGCGTCAACCAGCTCTTGCTGGAGCTGGGCGAGCCCAACATGTTCGTCACCATCTTCTACGCCCTGGTCGACCGCGCCACCGGACGCATGACCTACATTCGCGCCGGTCACGACCGCCCCCTGCTCTTCCGCGGCGACGACGTGCAGGAGCTGGACGGGCGGGGCATGGCCTTGGGCCTGCTGCCCGCCCACGAGTTTGAAATGGCCGAAGAGGAAGTACGGTTGCAGCCCGGCGACCGCCTCGTGCTCTACACCGACGGCCTCACCGACGCCGTCGCCCCCGACGGCGCCATGTATGACCGCTACCAGTTCGTCGATTTCCTGCGGGCCAACGCCCATCTGCCCCCTGACCCCCTCTGCGACGCTGCCTTCACCGCCCTCGACGCTTACCGCGGCGGCGCTCCCCGTGAAGACGACATGACCATGCTCGTCATCGACGTCTTCCCTTCCGGCCCTGAAGCGGCAGCCGAATAGAAAACGCTGTCCCCATCCCCTACCTGCTTGCTCAGGCCGCCTGCTCCAACTGATTATAGGCCCACCGCGATGCCAGCATCAGCGCCGTAATCAACACGAAGCCGATCAGCGCCTGGAAGGGGATGGTGACGAATCCCAGCCAGTTGACGTAGCGCAGGCTGCAGGGCACCCCTGCCGCGCACACATTGCTGCCGCCCACGATGCCCAGTTGCGTCAGATAATGGTAAGTAGACACGCCCATGCCCATGACTGACAGGGGCAACACGTAGCGCGGCAAAAAGGCGTCGCGGCTGACGAGTCCCACGAAGATTATCAGCACCAGGGGATACATCAGGATGCGCTGGTACCAGCACAACACGCAGGGCACAAACCCCGCCACCTCACTATAGTAAAGGCTGCCCAGCGTAGCCACCAGCGCCACCAGCATCGCCAGCGCCGGCGCGTACTCCTCGATTGCGGCAAGCATTCGTTCCGATCTCATCTCGTTCCTTGAAACTATTCCTCTCACGCATTCAAACCGAGGCCCTATCATAGCGCTTACCTTACCGGTTGAACAAATATCCAAACCGGCGGGACAACCTGGCCGAATAACCAGGGTGAAAATCAGTCTCCTGACGGATATCGACGCCCCGCATTTATGGTATGCTAAATGATAGAAAGCACACGCCGCGCCCCAGATGAGGAGCGCGGTCATATAGGCAACAAACCGTTGCCTGGTACCGATACGAATCGGGGAGGTCAATCATGAACCGGCGTACAATCACATTTCTTCTCTTACTGATAGCAGCCCTGCTGCTCACACTGGGCGCTGCCACCAGCACCGCCACCGCGCAATCCAGCGAAGCGCTGTGGTTCGTCTCTTACTGGGACAATCCAGACCTGGAAGGCGAGCCCGCCCACACCAGCAGCGTGGGCGTCATCGACCACGATTGGGGGCACGGGTCGCCCCACGCCTCCATCGGCGGCGACACCTGGTCGGCGCGCTGGACCAGCTTCGTCGAATTCGAACCGGGTACGTACCGCTTCACCGCCACCAGCGACGACGGTGTGCGCATCTATCTCGGTGACAAACACATTCTCGTCGATTGGAGCAAGCACCCTCTGCGCACCACCACGGCCCTCGTTTCCCTGACCGGCGGTCGCTATCCGGTCGCCGTCGATTACTTCGAGGACGTGGGACGCGCCCGGCTTAAAGTCGGCTGGGAGCGCACCGGCCCGCCCGTTACCGGCGCCGCGGATATCACCGTCCTCAGCAGCGGACCGGCGCCCACCCCCGCGCCGCCCACCTCCGTGTGGCAGGCCCACTACTGGAACAATCGCTTCCTCGACGGCAACCCCGCGCTCAGCCGGCACGAGGCCATGGGCGCCATCAACTACAACTGGGGCGCCGGGGCGCCCGCCGCCGGCATCCACGCCGACAACTTCTCCGCCCGCTGGACGCGCTCCATGGATCTGATCCCCGGCCGTTACCGCTTCACAGTCACCACCGACGACGGCGCGCGTCTCTGGGTCAACAACCGGCTACTCATCGACCGCTGGCAGGACCAACCGGCGCAGACCTACTCCGCCGAAATCGACCTGCCCGGCGGCGCCGTCCCCGTGCGCCTCGACTACTACGAGCGCGGCGGTCTGGCCCAGATCAGCCTCAACTGGACCCGCATCGGCAGTGCATCAGACACCGGCGGCGGTGGTGAAGTCACCGCCTTCGTCAATGCCTCCTGGCTCAACGTGCGCACCGGCCCTGGCATCGAACACTCGCGCATCACCGCCGTGCCTCGCGGCACCGAGGTCACCCTCCTGGCCCGCAACCACGACGCCAGCTGGGTCTACGCCTCCCTGCCCGACGGTACGAGTGGCTGGATGAGCGCCTTCTACCTGGCCAGCAACCTTAAGCCCTTCACCTTCCTGCCGGAAGTACAGGGCTGAACCGATTGCGGTTTAGTTAGACACCCTCCCGCAGGCACAGCGCTGGAACCTGTGGGAGGGTGCAAAAATAAGGTCTCATTTCCCCTCCTGGTAGGGTAATCCCCCCTTTGCTTCTCTCCCTCTTCCTTTAACATAAGGAAAAATGCGGAGCCTTTCACCGTAGCGAACCGTGAACGATCTATGGATTAACCTCATCCTGCGCCTGCAGGCGCTGACTTGGACCGACTGGCTGGACCTCCTGCTGGTTACGATCGTCCTTTTCATTCTGGTCAATGCCCTACAGCGTGCGCAGGCCGCCTTTATGCTGCGGGGATTGGCGCTAACCGCCCTGTTACTCCTCATTGTGGCTCTGCTGTTGCCTCTCCCGACCTTCGGCCTCCTCGTTCGCGGCATCTTGCTCTTCCTCCTTATCGCCATACCCGTCGTCTTCCAGCGCGAATTGCGGCATCTACTGGAGAACGTCGGGCGCCGTATCGGGTTCACACCTTCCGCTGCGCGCGGGACGCAGGAGTTGATGCAACCTCTGGTGCGCACCGTAGAGCAAATGGCCGATCAGCGCATTGGCGCGCTTGTCGTCCTGCAGGGAGAGATGGATCTCGACGAAATCGCCGAAACCGGCGTACCCATCCGTGGACGCGTTTCGAGTGAACTCCTGACCGCCATATTCTTCCCCAACAATCCCCTGCATGATGGTGCCGCGCTCATTCGCGGACAGACGATGGTCGCCGCTGCCTGCGTATTGCCCGTCAGCCGCCGCCAGATTGACCCCACGCGCCGCCTGGGCACACGCCACCGCGCCGCGGTCGGACTCAGCGAGCGTACGGACGCGCTGGTGCTGGTCGTCAGCGAGGAAACCGGAGCCGTATCCATCGCCGAGGGCGGCGACCTACAGCGGATTGAGGACCAGACCGCGTTACAAGAACGCATCGTCCAATTTGCACAGCGCACCGCCAGCAAAACGCCGCCTGCATTCTCCGTTAGCAACCTTTTCAATCCCGACACCGGCCGGCTGCGCTCCAGTTTTGCACGCCGGCTGCGCCACACCGCGGCCCGCCTGGGGCTGGCGCTCCTGTTCGCCATCAGCCTCTGGTGGTTCGTCTTAAGTACGGCCAGCGAGCTGCCTGACGTGGAAGTCTACGACGTACCGCTGCAGGTGGAGAATACCGCGCCCGGTCTGGTCCTTGCCAGCGGGTTGCCGGAGACCGTGGATCTCGTCGTGCGCACCGTCGGGGACGCCCGCGCTGCGCTAGACGAAGAAGCCTTCGTGGCCCGTCTCGACCTCGATGGCCTGGAGGAAGGTGTACACCGTCTACGGGTCGAAGTGACACCGCGTCTGAATACGCCGGTGCAGGTAGTGGATATCGATCCCGCCATGGTGGAAGTGGATCTCGCTCCCGTCGGTCAGCGCACCCTGCCCGTGAGCGCGATGCTGGACGACGAAGCGCTGCCCGCTGTCTATGAAGTGCAGGACGAGCCAGAGGTTGCACCAGAGACCGTGAAGGTGAGTGGTCCCCAACCGCTCGTCGAGCACGTGGTGGAAGTGCGCGCAACCCTCTTGCTTTCCAACACTTTTGGGCTGGTCACACAGACCCGGCCGCTGGAACCCGTGGATCAGGACGGTAACAGAGTGGAAGGCATTACCCTACACCCAACCGAGGCGGAAGTGCGCGTAACCGTCGGGCGCCAGGCCAACGTGCGTGAGCTCGGCGTGGCCATCCTCACCACGGGTGAGCCCGCAGCCGGTTTTTGGATCAGCGGCCTGGAAGCGGAACCGTCAACCATTATCGTCAGCGGACCTGAAGCGGTACTCGCCGCCCTCGGCAGCGCCGTGCCCACCCTGCCCCTGGACGTCGCTGGCGCGGCCGGTGATGTCACCGCCGACATGCCTCTCGATCTGCCGCCGGACCTCTCCGTGCAGACCCCGGACCGTGAGGACATCAGGGCCGTCGAGGTCACCGTACACATAACCGCCCGCCGCGGCAACCTGACAATAGAGCGCCCCGTCGAACTCAGTCCGGCCGACACGGCCGCCGGCGTGTCCATAACGCCGTCGATGGTGGAACTGCTTCTCAGCGGCCCACAGGCCGCCCTGGAAGAAATACGCGTGGACCCCGACCTTGTGCGCGTCATCCTGGAGCTGGATGAGGTACCCGGCGGAGAGGCTCAGGAGTATGTTCCCGAGGTCGTCGCGCCGGAAGGAATCGGCATCCAGCTCGTCCCTCCCAGGGTCACGGTGACCGGGCCGTAGCGCCACCAGCTGGCAAAGAAGGACAGGATACAGATAAACTAAACACAGAAAACTCAGATTTTCTTTAACCTGCTCTTCTCCCCGTTGTCCGCAAAATCAACACGAGCCTGGGCGACGAGACAAAACAGTGAAATCTGCGCAATCTTTGTCCCCCCTCTCCCCCTCAAATACTCTCCAGCTCGCTCACCGTCCGCTCGCTCTGCACGTTCCCCGTATTCACCGTGCCCGCCGGCTCAAACAGCAGCAGATGCACCTCCTCCGCCGCCACCGGCCGGTGCTCCACGCCGCGCGGCACGATCAAAAACTCTCCCTCCTCCAGCGCCACGTCCCGGTCGCGAAACTGAATCACCAGCCGCCCCTTCACCACCAGGAACAGCTCATCCTCATCTTCGTGATGGTGCCACACAAACTCCCCCTTCACCTTGGCCAGCTTCACCTGCTGCCCGTTCAGCTCCCCGGCAATCTTCGGCTCCCAATACCCCTCAATCTGGTCGAACTTCTCCGCCAGGTTGACCTTATCCATACGCCTTTCCTCCGCTTCCCTATATCCGCTGTACCACCGTCGCCGTCGCCATCCCGTGCCCGATACACATCGTCTGCAGGCCCAGTTCCCCGCCCGTGGCCTCCAGCCCCGCCAGCATCTTGGCCATCAGGCCCGCGCCCGTCGCGCCCAGCGGGTGCCCGTGCGCAATCGCCCCACCCCAGGGATTGACCCTGCTCATGTCCGGCTCGAACTCCCGCGCCCAGGCCAGCACCACCGACGCAAACGCCTCGTTGATCTCGATCCAGTCCAGGTCGTCCATACTCACCCCCGCTCGTTCCAGCGCCAGCCGCGTCGCCGGGATCACGCCCGTCAGCTGCATCGTAGGATCGTCGCCCACCACCACGCGCGCCAGGAACCGCGCCCGCGGGCGCAACCCATCCGCCTGCGCCCGCTCGCGCTCGCCCACCAACACCGCCGACGCCCCGTCCGAAATCTGGCTGGCGTTGCCCGCCGTCACCACCCCCTGCCCCTCCGGCCGGAACGCCGTGGGCAGTTCGGCCATCTTCTTCATATCCACCACCGCGCGAATGCCCTCATCGTGGTCCAGAACCAGCGGCTCGCCCTCCGCGTCCACGCCCGGCATCGGTACCAGCTCCGAGTGACAACCCGCCTGCCACGCCGTGTGCGCCCGGCGGTGACTCTCCGCCGCGAACTCGTCCAACGCCAGCCGCGACAGATTCCACTGCTCCGCAATGCGCTCCGCGCTCTCTCCCTGGTGCACCAGCTCCTTCTGCGCCAGCAAGTCCGGGTTCAGCGTCTCAAAACCGCCGCCGAT
Source organism: Candidatus Sulfomarinibacteraceae bacterium (assembly GCA_035464315.1). Taxonomy (GTDB): domain Bacteria; phylum Chloroflexota; class Anaerolineae; order Promineifilales; family Promineifilaceae; genus JAAYYY01. The sequence goes on along the minus strand of DATHSI010000141.1, from coordinate 21,204 downwards.
ATTGCTGAACATGGGCGCCCGCGTCATACTCTCCACCCCCGCGCCAATCGCATAGCCCATGTCCCCCGCGCTGATCGCCTGCGCCGCAAAATGCACCGCCTGCTGGCTTGACCCGCACATACGGTCCAGCGTCACCGCCGGCACGCGGTCCGGAAACCCCGCCAGCAGCGTCGCCAGCCGCCCCACGTTGGCCCCCTGCTCGCCCACCTGCGTCACGCAACCCGTCACCACGTCCTCCACCGCCCCCAGGGGCAGATCCGCCCGCTCCATCAACCCCTGCAACGTGCGCGCCAACAGGCTATCAGGCCGCAAATCGCGATACGCCCCCTCGCGCCGCCCAAACGGCGCCCTCACCGCTTCGATTATCACCGCTTCAGGCATGGGTGCCTCCGGATAGGTTATTGGTATACTTGTATATTAATATAGTAGCCCCGGATGCCATTCCGCGCACGATTGGGAGCGCCGGCTTCCAGCCGGCATATGATGTGGCCATGAACTTCCATTGGGAGACAGACGAAACGGACCGTCGGCAGGCTACTGAAGGCGCAGGCGACGCCGCGCGTCCTCTCCCGCGCCGCATCCTCCCGCTCGCCGCCGGCCTTCTCCTCCTCGCCCTGGCAGCCGTCACCCTGTGGCACACCGTGCAACGGCGCGCCGCTGCCGTCGAAGCACAGGTAAAAACAGACGTGCTCGCCGCGCATACGCTGGCCCGGCATGCCGCAGCACAAGGCGACGGCGAGCTATTTCAAACCCTGCTTGCCGCCACCGACGACGTCTGGAGTGAGACACAACAAGAACGGCTACAGACCGGCCTTCTCTTTGACCGGGCAGCCACCCTCTACGGAGCGCAGCCCCTGCCCGGCTCCGAAACCCCCCCAGAGATAACGCTGGACCCCACGCTGCGCCGCGCCACGGTCGAGGTGCAACAATCCTTCGTGCTCACCGCTGCTCAGGGCCTGACCCGCACCCTGTCCCTGCGCCAGACACACATCTACAGTCAGACCGGGAATGGCTGGCTGCTCTCGCCCCCACCGTCCGCCTTCTGGTCGCCACGTGCCCGCATAGAAGGCGAGATGGTCAGCATCGAATACCCCGCCCGCGACGAAGCGCTGGCCCGCCGCCTGCTCAACGACCTGGAACAACTTCTGCCCGAAGTGTGCGACCTGCCCGGGCTCCGCTGCCCGGCCAACCGGCGCGTACAGCTCCGCCTCAGCCCCGACCCGGCCGCCGTCACCGCTGCGGCGGCCCCCGACGCAATGCTGGCGGGCGACGGCCAACTGGTCCTGCCCGCCCCCTCGCTCGTGGGCCAGCCGCTGGACGACGCAGGCTACGAATTGGTTTCTCGCGCCTACAGCGCCCGCGTCGTCGCCTCACTCATCAGCCGCTACGTCGATTACGACTGTTGCCGCCACGGCCTCTTCTTCAGCGCCCTTGTGCAAAGACAACTGCACCACCTCGACCTGCAACCCTGGCCCCTGCAACCGGTTGACTACGAGCGTCTGATGGAAGAAGGGCTCTCCCTCGGCGACGTCCAGGTGCTGCTGGAACGGGAGCCCGTGCCCCTGTCGGCCGAAGCTGGCCGTCGCGCCCTGGCTCTCGTCGAATTCCTGGAAGCCGCCCTGCCGCCGGATGTGCCGCTGCTGGCGCTGGAGGACAGTTTCGACCGCTGGCTGGCAAACCGGCAGGAACCACAGCAAAGCTTCGCCGTGCAGTGGACTGAGTTCCTGCATCGCCGCGCGCGTGCCGGCCGCGCACCGGGCGACGGCCCCGTACCGAACGGCTACCTTTACGTCGCCTGCCGGCCGCCCGACGAGGCGGCTACTGTCTGGCGTTACGACTTTGCCGCCGAGCGCTGGCGCGGCGAGCTGCAGTACTATCCTGAACCGAGGTGGAACGTCTCGACGCTCGCCGTCTTACCCGGCGGCAACGGCTACTTACTCCAGGAGCACCGCCGCAACGCCGATGGCCTGCCCGCCACCGCTCGCTTCACCTGGCATCACAATAGGAACGAAATAACGTTGCTCGAACGCGCTGCACAGGGAGACCGGGCGTGGATCGAGGCCGCCTTCTCCGCCGGCGACCCGCTGGCTCGCTTCGTGGCCCTTCACGCGCAGACGCCTTCCAGCGACGCGGATCAGAGCTGGGCACTGTTTGACCTGGCGCAATGCGCGGCCGGCGCCTGCGACCCGCTCCCCCTGGCCGGCGTCCCCCACTGGTCGCCCGACGGCAGGCGCACGCTCCTGGAAGCGCCGCCAAACGAAGAGACCTGGGCACAACCCGGCGTGGCCGCGCACCAGCTTCTGTTTGGCGACGAACGTGGTCAGCGGGCAGCCCCTCTGGCCCGCGGCTACAGTGCCTTCTGGCTGGACGACAATCATTACGGCTTCCTGCGGCCGACCGGGAACAAGGCGAGCCAGGATCTGGTCATGGTCGCCGCCGCTTACACCCAGGCCGCGGTGGCGGCCAGCAGCAGCGATTTCCAGCGGGCGCTGGGCGACGCGCTGGGTCCGGAAGAGTGGCTGCAGCTCGAGCAAGTGGTCGCCACTCCCGCCGCGCCCCGACGCCTGCTCGTGCTCGCCTCGCGTTGGCCCAAGGGCGGCGCCCAGAACGTCACGGGCATCAACGCCTATCTGTTCGCCGTGCATCTGTCTGCAGACCCGCGTCGCGTGGAAGCGATTGAACCTCTCTTCCACAACTTCGACTACAACCCGCGCCTCACCTTCCGGCAGGCCCCCAACGGGCGTTGGTTGGCCGTCACAGACAACAGCGAATGGACCATCCTCGACCTCGACAGCGGCCTCCGTTATACCCTCGGCCGCTACAGCGGGCCGATCACCTGGTCTCCAGACGGTCGCTGGCTGGCCGAACGCCGCGAGCAACACCTGTTTCTCCACGCCCCCGCCACCCGTACCAACCACGTCCTGCCGCGCGATCTGTCCCACTGTTGGGACGTCTACTGGTATGAGCAAGGCGAGCAAGCCGGCTCCTCGTCCCTGCAAAATGGAAAGCCGAATCCGATAAAAGTCGTAGAACATAACGCAACTGACAACTATCCTGTAATAGATTTGCAACAGAAGGAGTGAAAGGCATGGCTACCGTATATGATCCACAATCAGAACAGCAACCGGAAAAAACGCTGACCAACGGGCAATGGATAACCCTGGGCCTCATCGCCGCCATCGCCAGCGTGCTCGCCGTTCTTGGCGTCCAGGCGCTGGCCCTATCGCTGAATCCCGACCTGGCCCTTTTCCGCCCCCTGGAAAGCTACGTCCGCAGCGCCATCTTCACGCTCGTTCCCGCCCTCGGCGCCACCGCCGTCTTCGCCTGGCTGACCAGGCGCCGGGACCAGCCGGTGCGCAGCTTCATACGCATCTCTGTCGTGCTCCTGCTTCTCAGCATCATCCCCGACTACGTCTTACCCGTGCCCCACCGCACCTTGCTGGCCAGCACCGTCACCGCTTCCCTGCACGTCGTGGCTGCCATCATCATCGTCGGCGTGCTGGTAACCGGCTACCGTCGCCTGTCGCGCAGCTAACGCACCGCGGCATACTGCTCTAAAGGAGCCGGTAAAATGTTCACGCCCTACCTGCTCATGGTACTCTTCTTTCTCTCCATGGGCTTCCTCGGCGCGCTCGGCGCTGGTCTGACCAGCGCAGGGTGGATGGCCTGGTTTAACGGTCTTCCCTGGCTGCGCGTACACTTCATCACCGTCGGCGTCCTGCTGGAACTGGCGTTTGGCGCCTTGCCCTTTCTCGCCAGAGCGCACGACGGCGAGGCGCCTCGCATGCGCTGGGATATCTGGTTGGCCCTGAACGCCGGACTCCTCTTACTGCTCATCGGAATTCCTCTAGTAAACCCTTCCCTGCTGATCAGCGGCGGCGCCCTGATCTTTGCAGCCGCCACGCTCCTTCTGTTGCAACTGGGCCAGGGATGGGGCCTGACGTTTGGTCGCCTCATAATTCGTTCCGGGCGTAACTTTTACATGGCAGCCCTCCTTTACCTTCTGCTCGGCGTTTTCCTGGGCAGCGGGCTGTGGCTCGGCTGGGGCCAGTCGCTGGGCATCGCCAATCCCAAAGAGGTGCACGTGCACAGCAACCTGTGGGGCTTCACCGCCCTCCTGTTCGCCGGCCTGCTCGTAGACCTTCATCCCCGAATTGGCCAACGGCCAGCAGTCTGGACCCATAGCACGACCGCCATCTTTTGGGCCATGGCCCTGGGCGCATTGGGATTGGTAATCGGGCCCTGGATTCAGTTGAATGCCCTCACCGCAGCTGGCCTCCTGTTGCACACGGCCGGCACGTTGCTCTTGCTCGTCACCGTCGTCCGCTCGCGGCAGCAGGACTGGACCGCGGGCCACTGGCACCTAGTCAGCGCCTACGTCTGGTTCCTGTTACCCGTGGTCGTCGCTCCGCTCATCGTGGCCAACGTCGATCGCCTTGCCGTGCAAAACGTGGAGCAGAGCGGCGCGCCTATCCTGATTTACGGCTGGATTCTGCCCGTCACGTACGCCCTGATCCCCTACCTCGTCACCCGCCTGCATGATCCCGACCGGCCGGCGCCCTTGGGCGGCAACCGGCTGAGTCTGTCGACCATCCACGCCGGTGGCATCGCCTATGCCCTCAGCCTCTTTCTGGGCGTGCAAACAGGGCTGCTGCAGGCGCTGGCCTTCAGCCTGTGGGCCGTCTCCATGTTGCCCGCCCTGCGCAACCTGTGGCAGCTACTGGCGCGCCGGGCCGCGCGCCAGCCCGCAGCCCGCACTCTGATCTAAACCATTCATCACAACGAGAGGAGGAAACTCTGATGCTCAATCCGTACTTCCTGATGACCATTCTGTTTATGTCGCTGGCAGCGTTGACCGCGCTGGACAACTCGTTGGCGTCTTTCAACCTGCTCTCCGCCTTCGGCGGCATCCGCTGGCTGCGCATCCACTTCATCACCCTGGGCACGCTGACCGAAGCCGCTTTCTGGCTAATGCCCGCCCTCGTCGCCGCCCGCCAGGGCCAGCCGCCGCCCAGGACGCGATGGAGCACCTGGCTGTCCCTCAACGCCGGCATTGTCACGCTCCTCATCGGCATCCCCCTCGTCAACAGCACCCTGATCCTCACCGGCGGTACCCTGGTCTTCGTCGCCGTGATGATGCTCATCAAACAACTGGCGGACATGGGCGCCAAGCCGGTCAACGCCGGCAGCGGCCAGGGCCGCCCCTTCTACATCGCCGGCCTGGGCTACTTCCTGCTGGGCATCATCGTGGGCACCGGCCTCTGGCTGGGCTGGGGCGCCTGGCTGCGCATCCAGGTGCCCATCGAAGTGCACATCCACGCCAATAGCTGGGGCTTCATGTCCTTCCTCTTTGCCGGCCTCCTCGTCGACGCCTACCCTCGCGTCACAGGTAAGGCGCTGGCCTGGCCCCGCTCCCTCTCCGCCATCTTCTGGCTGCTGGTCTTTGGCGCGCTGGGTCTGGTGCTGGGTCCCTGGGTCGGCTCCAACTGGTTCTCCGTGCCCGGCCTGCTCATGCACACCGCCGCCACCCTCCTGCTGCTGGCCAACGTCATCAAGCCTATGCTGGGCCAGCGCTGGGAGGTGGGCATGTGGCACCTGACGACCTCCTACTTCTGGTTCTTCGCGCCGGTGTTGGTCGCCCCCCTGATCATCGCCAGAGTGCCTGGCTTCCCCGGCGCGGGCATCGAAGCCAACGCGCCGCAGGCGCTGGTCTACGGCTGGATGCTGCAGTTCGGCTACGCCATTTTGCCCTACTTCTTCATGCGCGTTTTTCTACCTGACGATCAACCGCGCCTGGGCGGCAACTGGTTCAGCCTCGTCGCCACACACCTCGGCGGCTTCATCTTCTGGGTCAGCATCTTCGCCCTCGACATCCAGGCCCCGCTGCAGGGCGCGGCCTACGCTCTGTGGTTGCTCGCCCTGTTGCCCATCATCGTCGACATCTGGGGCATCGTGCGCCGCGGTCTCGAACAAGAAGAAAAACGCAGCCCGGCGCTGGATCCACTGGTCGGCGAAATCAAGAGCGGCGACTGAACACACAAGTGACAGCAGAATGCAGTCAACTTCCCCGCCCCCGCTGACAGCCACAGCAGCCACTTTACCTACCTCCTGCCCCTCACGGCTCAGGACAGGCATGTTGCGCTCGATAGTGACCGGCTCGCCGTGCGCGAGGTCAGGAACCAGCAGGGCGCTGATCATCAACCGCACCTGGCCCTCATTCCCGTCGCAGTCTCCCCCACTCACTGTGCTACCCATACTCGTTCTCCTTGCCCGTCCAACGCGTATGGTCAGACACCGACGTGCACAAACCGGTTACATCGGACGATAGCCACAATGCCGCGCACAGATCGCGCGCCACACCGCTATACACTTCAGTTTAGGCAAAATTGGAGTCGACGTCTCCGACTTTCGTCGGATCCCCGCGGGTAACGACCTACATGGCGATCGCTTCCAGCCCTTCCCGGTCGCGAATCGTGATCGCGCTGCGCTCCACTTCAATCAGTCCCTCCTCCGCCAGCGCGCTCAGCGCCCGCTGCGCCACGTCGGGCACCGCACCCAGCCGCGCTGCAATCTCCGCCTGCGTATACCAGCGCGGTCGGTGCAACACCTCGCCCGATGAGCCCGGTCGCGAATCTTCCAGCAGCAGGCGCGCCAGGCGCCCGCTCACCGTGCGCAGCGAAAGATCAGCCACCAGGTCCACCAGTTCCAGCACGCGCGTGGCCATGCGCTGAATCACGTACTGCGCCAGCTCAGGCCGCTTCCGCAACATCTCGCCCACCGCCTCACGCTGCAAAATCCACAGACCCACCGGTTCCAGCGCGATAGCCGTCGCTGCATTCGGCCGGTCCGCCAACACCCCCACCGCGTTAAACGCCTCCCCCGGCTCCAAAAACTGCAATACCTGCTCTCGCCCCTCGGCAGACATCCTCGTAATCTTCAACCAGCCGCTCTGCAAATAATACAACCCCCGCGGTCGCTCTCCCTCCAGAAAAACCACCTCCCCCGCTCCATACTCGCGCCACACCGCCCCCCGCGCCATCTCGCGCAGGATCGTCTCGTCCACCCCCTGTAGAAAGGGGATAGTCTGAAGTTGCTCAATGAGCGTTTTGGCGTCAGGCCGCTTGGTCATTTGCCGGCTATTATACTTCCCCTTCCCAAAACCCTCCCAACCAATTTGAGCACAGAGGAGAGTTTGACCCTGACGCCAATAGCATTTTCCCTCACAATGACGTAAACTTATCCATAGAACATCAGTACACTGATAAACCAATAAACCGGTATACGACTATGTGCGGACGATTCACCCTGATCATTCCCGGCGAAGAACTGGCCCACGCCTTCAATCTGCCCCAGGCGCCCACCCTCACCCCCCGCTACAACATCGCGCCCACGCAGCCCGTCGCCGCCGTGCGCCAGCACCCCGAAAGCGGGCAGCGCGAGCTCACCTACCTGCACTGGGGCCTGATCCCCTTCTGGGCCAAAGACACCAGCATGGCCTCGCGCATGATCAACGCCCGCAGCGAAACCGTGGCCGAAAAGCCCGCCTACCGCGCCGCCTTCAAATACCGCCGCTGCATCATCCCCGCCAGCGGCTTCTACGAGTGGCAAAAACAGAACGGGCAGAAGCAACCGCACTACATCCACCACGCAGAGGGCGCGCCGCTGGGCCTCGCCGGCCTGTGGGAGCATTGGCAGGGAGCCGACGGTTCCGAAATCGAATCCTGCACCATCCTCACCACCCGCCCCAACGACCTCATCAAGCCCCTGCACAACCGCATGCCCGTCATCCTCGAGCCCGAAGACTACGACGCCTGGTTACAGAGCGATGGCCGCAAGCAGGAAGAGCTACAACACCTCCTGCGGCCCGCCGCCGACGACATGCTGGAAGCCTACCCCATCAGCACCTTCGTCAACCGCCCCCAGAACGAAGGCCCCGAGTGCATCGCCCCCCTCGCCGAGTCCTAAGAACAACCGTTATCCCCTGACCTCCGTGGTTCTCCCCAGCCCGTTGCGGGCCCTCCTCCGTGCCCCTCCGTGTCACTTCGTTCCCCCCAGCTCCTCCTCCCGGAAATAAGCCACCGTCCGCGATAGCCCCTGCACCAGGTCCACTGCCGGCTCCCAGCCCAGCTTGCGCCGCGCCTTCTCCGCCGTCAGGTAAATCGTGCGCGTCTCGCCCGCTTTGGGCGGTCCGTGCACCGCCTCCTTCCCGTACTGCGTAATCTCGCTCAGAATCTCAAAAAGTTGGTTCACGCTCGTCCCCTCTCCTGTTCCCAGGTTGAAAATACCATTCTTCCCCACCTGCATCGCCAGCACATTGGCCCGCGCGCAATCCCCCACGTACACAAAATCCCGCTCCTGCAGGCCATCGCCATAGACAACGGCCTGCTCCCCGCACAACATCTGGCCCGTAAAACTTGCCACCACGCCCGCCTCCCCGTTCGGATCCTGGCGCGGGCCGTAAACGTTAGGGTAGCGCAACACCGTGTAATCCAGACCATAAAGGTGATGATACAAATAAAGATAATGCTCCACCGCGTGCTTACTCGCCCCATACTGGCAAATAGGGTTGATCGGATGCGCCTCATCACAGGGCAGATATTCGGGCTCCCCATATACCGCCCCGCCCGTCGAAATATAAACCACGCGCCGCACCCCATACTGTCGCGCATACTCCAGCAGCCGCAGCGAGCCCAGCACATTCACCTCCGCGTCAAAAGCAGGGTCCGCCACGCTGCGCCGCACGTCAATCTGCGCCGCGTGGTGGCTGATATAATGCGGTCGCTCCCGCTCAAATACCTGCCCAAGTTGTGGGCTGCGAATGTCTACTTCATAAAACGTCGCCTGCGGGTTCAGATTCGAGCGGCGGCCTGTGGATAAGTCATCCACCACCACCACCTCATACCCCTCCGCCAGATACAGATCGACAACGTGAGAGCCGATAAACCCCGCTCCCCCCGTGACCATTACTTTCACATCGTTGCTCCTTGTGCATAATGTGGGGCGCCCGCGCCCTCTCGGCCCGCTCTACGATATCGCCGCGCAGACAGAGGGTCAGCCATCGGCCCGCGCATCGCGCCCTGGCTGCTGCCGCCTCGCAGTAGCCTTACGGAATCCACTTGATGCCTTCAAAGTTTGGTTTGCGCTTTTCGAGGAAGGCGTTGCGCCCTTCTTTAGCTTCCTCGGTCATATAGGCGAGGCGGGTCGCTTCGCCGGCGAAGATCTGTTGGCCTACCATTCCGTCATCGGTCAGGTTCATAGCGAACTTCAACATCTTAATAGAAGTCGGCGACTTGGCCAGAATCTCCTGAGCCCACTCGTAGGCCGTCTCTTCCAACTCATCATGAGGAACGACCGCGTTGACCATGCCCATCTCATACGCTTCCTGGGCAGAATAGTCGCGTCCCAGGAAAAAGATTTCACGGGCTCTTTTTTGACCAACCATTTTGGCCAGATAAGCTGAGCCATAACCGCCGTCAAAACTGGTGACATCGGCATCCGTCTGCTTGAAGATAGCATGTTCCTCACTGGCTAAGGTCAGGTCACAAACGACGTGCAAACTATGACCCCCTCCGACCGCCCAGCCGGGCACCACAGCAATCACGACCTTTGGCATAAAGCGAATCAGCCGCTGCACCTCCAGGATATTGAGGCGGGGCATTCCTTCTTCGTCGACATAGCCCTGCTGCCCGCGCGTCTTCTGGTCGCCCCCGCTACAAAAGGCGTAGACGCCATCTTTAGGCGATGGGCCTTCGCCGCTCAGCAGCACCACACCAATCGAAGTATCTTCACGGGCGTCGAGGAACGCTTCAAAGAGTTCGGTGACAGTTTTGGGTCGAAAGGCGTTACGCACTTCCGGCCGGTTAAACGCGATCCGGGCCACTCCGTCTGATTTTCGATAGGTTATATCTTCGTACTCTTTCACCGTTTGCCACTTTATTTTGCTCATGACGCTATTTTACCTTGTCTCGCACGATATTCGCTATCAGCACTCAGTTATCGGCAGGAAGCCAACCGCAATAAACGACGACCTCCCAACCGGCAACCTGCCAACCGGCAACCTTACAACCTGCAACCTCAGTAGATCTCCCTCTCACGCGCCGGCGCGCTGCCATCAATCTCCTTTAACACCCGCGCCGGCACGCCCCCCACCACCGTGTGCGGCGGCACATCCTTCGTCACCACCGCGCCCGCCGCCACCACCGCCCCGCGCCCCACGCGTACCCCGTCCGTGATAATCGCCCCCGCCCCCAGCCACACATCATCCTCAATCACGATCCCCTCCGCCGTAATCCCCTGCTCCACAAACGGGCGCGCCGGGTCATCAAACACGTGGTTCACAGCAATAATCTGCGTAAACGGCGACGTATACACGCGATCCCCGATCTCCACGCCCCCCTGACCGCGGATCACGCTGTACTCCCCCACCAGGCTATCGCGCCCGATTTTAATCCCCGAGTGCGGCAGGTCGCGAAAATTATAGACGTGCAGCACCGCCCCGTGCATCACAATCGTCTCCTCCCCGATCCAGATACCCGCGGGACAGGCGTGCAGGTAAACATTCTCATCCAGATAAGCCCCGTGGCCCAGATGAATATAGTTGGCAAAGCGCAACCGCACGTTCTTCTCAATCGCCGCCAGCCCCTCCATCCGCAAAATCAGCCGGTACAACACCCCGCGCAACACAATACCCAGCGGCGTGGGTACCCACCCCACCAGAAAATAAAGCGCTTGCTCCAGCAAATAGCGCGGCAGGCTAGACGCTTGACGACTCAGGTAGAGACGGATACCTTCAATAGCTGCGCTCATGAAATCCCGGGTTGATTAGACTTATCCTCCCGGAGGTTCGAACCTCCGGGAGAATGAACATTTCGCATTGCCTATTTAAACGCAAACAGCTTACAAAAGCCATAACGGAGCACCCATGTCCCAATCCTGGCGACCCCACCTCGAATTTGCCACCCAGACCGCCTGGCAGGCAGGCCAGCTCACCCTGGGCTACTTCCAGACCGGGCTGCGCCCCGACTTCAAAGACGACGACTCCCCCGTCACCGTCGCCGACCGCAACGCCGAAGAACTGATCCGCCAGCGCATCGATGCCCAATACCCCGACTACGGCATCATCGGCGAAGAGTACGGAGAAGCCGCCGCCGCGGGCATGGACCGCCGCTGGATCATCGACCCCATCGACGGCACCCGCAGCTTCGTGCGCGGCGTGCCCCTCTACGCCGTGCTCATCGCCCTCGAAGTCGACGGCGACGTCCCCGTCGGCGTAGCCTACTTCCCCGCGCTGGGCGAGATGATCGCCGCCGCCCGCGGCCAAGGGTGCTGGTGGAACGGCCGTCCCGCCCGCGTCTCTCAGGTCAGCAACCTGCAAGACAGCATCATCTCCTTCACCGACCCCGCCACCTTCGCCCAGTTCGACCGCGCCGCCCCCTGGGCCCGCTTACAGGCCTGCGGCGCCACCTGCCGCGGCTGGTCCGACGCCTACGGCCACGCTCTCGTGGCCACCGGCCGCGCCGACGTCATGCTCGACCCCATCATGAGCGTCTGGGACTGCGCCCCCTTCCTGCCCATCCTGCAAGAAGCCGGCGGCTACTTCGGCGACTGGGACGGCAACCCCACCATCCGCGGCCGGGAAGCCCTGAGCACCAACCAGGCGTTGCTGCCGGAGGTGCTGGCGCTGATTCGGGAAAAACATGACTCGTGAAGTAGCCCAGTGAACGCGCAGACGAGCGAGTGGCGCAGATAGCTCTTAACTCCATGATGGGAAGTTATGGGTTAACTGACGAGGTAGAATAAACAGGCGACTCATTTCCAGCTCTGTCACGAAATTGTGCGTATACAGTATCAGAACCGTTTTCTGGAATCCACCAGTCAAGATACCGTACGAATGCATTCCACTCGGCATCGGCAAAATCCCTTTCATTGCTGATGCGCATGCTTTCAACACCACTGACATCGTCCACAGCCGAGAGTCTCAACCCAACGAGAAAGAAACCGGGACGTAGTTTATTAGCAGTGAAAGGCAGGTACACCTCGTTGATCTGCGTCGTTTCTAGTCCTTCGCGAAGCAGGACGGATGTTGGAAGCGCTGTACTGTTGTCACCGGCATCTGTGATTTCGACTGAACCGGTCGGCGGCGTTTGATCAAGAATGATATCGTCCTGATACTGGGCCGAGGGTTGTCCGTTTGTCATAAACTGCACGTACACAGTGCGAGGAATTACGGCATCCTCATAATCCGTTATTGTCCAAACTTTCGTGTTATTAAACGTCTCCCAATTGGCGTCGCCAAAACCGCCATCGTTGCTTATCATCATTTGAGTTGTATTGGATGGGGCACTCAACGTCAGCGTAACAGCTGTCTGATTTGTAAAAAGCGCACCATCGTTGATCGTCACACTGAAATTCTCAAGCTCGGTTCGTGTCAAGCTCCATATGCCTGCATTCTCTATTCCTGCATACATCCTCAGCGGATTACGCGACGCAATGGCGATGCTCCGAACAGACAAGCCTTGAATACCAGTATTCAAGGGCGACCAGGACTGTCCACCATCCAGTGACTCCTGAACCCCAGAGCTGCTATTAGCGGCATGAATGATCTGGGTATTGTCCGGGTTGATGATGAAATCCCACACACCCGTTTGCAGCCCATTTGCTAATGGTAGCCACGTGTTCCCCCCATCCATCGTCTTCCAACCGCCAGGTGAGTTAGTAGCAAGATAAATGTTGTCGCTATTTTTCGGATCGAAAACGACTTTCCTGATATCAGAAATATAGTCCTCTCCGATGGTTGTCCAACTCATGCCACCGTCCATGCTCTTGTACATGATACCGTTGGATGGCCGTTCGGTTATAGCGATCAGAATATTCGGCGCGCTCGGAGCAATCGCTAATTCTTCGATACGCCCATAGGACGGCAACCAACTACCTAGACTCTGCCACGTCTGGCCCCCATCAATCGTTTTAGAGAGAACCGATGTTACCTGAGTGGGTCCAGAAGTAAGCACTTCTACAAGGTAGGCTTCTCTCCAGTCTGCAGGTGAGACAGCATATACAGCGCCCCTATCATGCACATTCTGCCACGTCTCACCATAGTCGTCGGTACGGATCGTGCCGGATATGCTGGATGCATAAAGAACATTTGGCGAACGATCGGAAACGGTGATCCGACTTATAGATGGTGAAACTGCCTGTGTAATATTGGACCAGGTGGCTCCGCCATCAGTAGATCGTAGAACTCCCTCGTACGTTCTCGCGTACGCAATATTCGGATTAACTGTACTTGTGGAGATCTGAATGGGCCATCCACTCGCACCGGTCCACGTCCAGACATTTTCTCCGGCGAAGCCGATTCCAGTCACTATTGACAGGTACATCAGTGAAATTAGGAGTGAGAGCGGTAGAAGTATGGGACTCTTAGCTGCAGTTATGGACTTCACTTTTTCAATGCGGAGCCTGTGCGCCATGAACCCTCCCTGGCACGGTTGGTAATATAGATTCTGAACTTATTGATGACTTGTACCTTTTCCGTCTTGCGCCGCGCTCATGTCAATTAGCATTGAGCCAATTAGGATATTACATGGCTACTACCGCGGCAACACCGGTACATTATTCCCCCATTTTGTTACACTCTCGCATTTTAGCGCTCATCAGGAGTCAATGCGACAACTGGCCGTTTCAAAGAAACCTGCGGCTCGCAGCCTGTCGCAACGACTCTCTGTGATATGGTCGTTCTCGCCCTCTGCTACCCAGAAGCCGCCCTGGACCGCATAATGGCCGTCGCTTGAGTAACCGCCGGCCTCCGGCTGGCCGATGGCACCCCTGACCGTGTAAAGAATTCGCTTAGCGCGGGTCTTCCGTGTCACATCAGTATCCTCCGCAACAACCAACCCGCCCTACGACCGGAACAGATTACGTGAATAGACGGCTCCCTGGCTCCGGCAATCAAACTGCGAGGGGCAGCGCTTTTGCTATAATAGGCTCACGCTTTCGCGATCAATTCGCTTGGCCAGGAAACACGTGCGCCGTTTATTTGCGCGACCCTCACGGGTCGAGGAAGGGACGTTGGTCATGGGCAAAAGCGCCCCTATCCACCTGACCCGGTTTATCGGCCGGGAGCGAGAATTAGCCAGGATCAAACGTCTGTTAGCCGACACCCGCCTCCTGACCCTGACCGGTCCCGGCGGCAGCGGTAAGACGCGTCTGGCGCTCGAGGTACTTGGCCAGTTGCAGGACACTACCGATGCATTCCGGGCCTGGGTAGATCTGGCGTCAATATCAGAGGAAGCCCTGGTACCACAGGCCGTGGCGAAGGCGCTAGGAGTCGCCGAACAGCCGGATCGCACGGCCGGCGAGGCGGTTGCCGCCTATCTCAAAGACAAAAAGTATCTACTCGTCCTGGACAACTGCGAGCACCTTATCAACGCCTGCGCCCAACTCGTGCATCAACTGCTGCCCGCCTGTCCAGACCTGCGCGTACTGGCAACCAGTCGCGAGTCCCTCGCCCTCAGCGGAGAGACCATCTATCGCGTGCCCGCCCTCTCGTATCCGCAGGCCGATGCGCTGGCGGCGTTGCGTAAGTCGCAGACGCTCTCACCCGGCGACCTTGAAGACCTTGCCGGTTACGAGTCGGTTGCCCTTTTTCTCAACCGAGCAGCAGCCATCCGGCCAGAGTTCGCGCTGACGCCCGAGAATGCGCGCGCAATTGCCCTCATCTGCCATCGGCTGGACGGAATGCCGCTGGCCATCGAACTCGCCGCGGCACGAGTCAACGTGCTCACCGTAGACCAGATCGCCGGCCGGCTCAACGATCACTTTGCGTTACTCGTTTCCGGTGACAGGGATAGCGTAGCCCGCCATCAGAGCCTGCGCGCCACGTTCGACTGGAGCCACGATCTGTTATCTGCCGCCGAGAAAAAGCTCCTAAGACGCCTGTCCGTTTTCGCTGGCGGATGCTCGCTGAAGACGGCGGAAGCGGTTTGCAGTGGGGATGGCGTCGAACGCGATCAACTGCTGTCGTTACTGGCGTCCCTGGTCGATAAATCCCTCGTCATCGCCGAGACCGTTCGCAGTAGTGAAGCCAGGTATTCGTTGCTCGAAGTAATCCGGCAGTACGCGGCGGACAAGTTGCACGCTTCTGGCGAGCGGGCGGCCGTTCGCCAACGCCATTTACGCTGCTTCCTACAGCTGGTAGAGGAGAGCGAACCCAAACTCAGGGGCCAGTACCAGCAATTGTGGCTGAACTGGTTGGAATCTGAAATCGACAACATTCGCGTCGCTCTCTCCTGGGCGCTGGATACCGGTCAGATCGAAGCTGGGTTACGAATCACCTCAGCCATCTACCTCTTGTGGGCCGTACGCGGCTACGTGGAAGAAGGGTCGTCCTGGCTTGAACAGCTGCTGGCCCGCGCCGATGACGGCATCCCGCCCGCCGTGCGCGCCAATGCCCTGGCGTCTGCGGCGTTTCTCGCCGTGTTCCGCAAAGATGTCGCGGCACAAATGAAATACGGGCGCGAGGCAGCTCACATCGCCGAGAGCGTGGATCATGTGGGAAAGTCGGCCCTCGTCTGGGCCCTCTTCGCCCAGGCAGCAGGCGCCTCCGCCGCCGGTGATTATGAGGCCGAGTACAGCCTGAGCGGGCGCATCATACAATTGACGCGGGAGCTTGGTGATACCTATCTTTTAGCCGTTGCCCTGGCCAGTTCCAGTACAGCCGCCATGAACGTGGGCAAATACGCCGAGGCCCGGGACAGGCTTGAGGAAGCGCTGCCCTTGCTGCACAAATCGCGGGATTCTCACCGCATCGGAATGACGCTCAATGTCCTCGGCGACCTGGAGCGTTGCCAGCAAAACTACGTGCAGGCACAACAATATTATGAAGCGAGCCTCTCGAGACTGCAGGAAGTCAACGCAGAACGTGACTTAGCCTCCGTCCTGCACAATCTGGGACATGCGTGTCTGCATTGTGGTGACCTGGAACGAGCGCACTCTCTATTCAACCAGAGCATAACCATGCACCAAGAGCAGCAGAACGAGCCGGGCACGGCAGAGTGTCTCATAGGTTTTGCGGCCGTCGCTATCTCGAGCGGCAGACCGGCTGCCGGCGCCCGCCTGCTTGCTGCTGCCAGCGCAATCGGTGGGGAGTCCTTGATCGCGCCCTGGCCTGCCACACGAATGGAATATAACCATTACCTGGCGCAGGCGGAAGATCAATTGAGCAGTCAGGCGTTCTTGAACGAACGTCGCCTGGGGCGCGCGCTATCCCTTGACGACGCGGTAGCTCAAGCGCAGGAGGTAGGCCGCAGAGTCATTACTGCACGGAAGCGGACAAGCCAATTAGATCAATTAACGCCGCGCGAGCGCGAAGTGGCCACCCTCATTGCCCAGGCCAAGACGAACGGGGAGATTGCCGAAGCGCTGGTCGTGAGCAAACGCACCGTCGAATCACACATCGCCAATATCCGCTCCAAATTCGGATTCACCGAACGAACCCAGATCGTACGCTGGGCGATCAAGACCGGACTGGTAGGCGTGGGGGAGCAGGAGCGCTCCTGAGCCATACAAGCCAACGGACGAAAGAGCATCGCCAAAGTTCACACCGATGGTCGGTTTCGCACACGGCGACCACACTTTGGCCTGAATTTCCGTGCGTGCACGGATGTGAGCGCCGGCCAGAGATGTTATCGTGAGGGCATTCCCGGGAATTGGTATCAAGAGACGATATAAACCAAAGGGAGTAACCCCATGAATAACTCACAGACCGAACAGAACAAGGAATTAGTTCGCCGCTTTGTTGACGGGCTCAACCAGCGTAACCTGGACGTCTTTGACGAACTGCTTGCTCGCGATTTTGTCGACCACACCCCGGCTCCCGGCGTGCCGCCAACGCGCGAAGGCTGGAAAAGCACCTTTCCCATGGAGGCCTTCCCCGACCTGAAGATCCACGTCGAGGACATGATCGGCGAAGACGGCCGGGTCGCGGTACGCTCAAAAGTTGTTGGCACGCACCAGGGTGAGTTCATGTCCGTCCCGACCACGGGGAAGGAAGTGAGCACCCTCAACATAACCATCTTCGGAATCGACAACGGCAAAATCATCGAAAAGTGGACGGTATTTGACGCGCTGGGCATGATGGCCCAGGTCGGCGCCATCCCGCCGCCGGGATAAGCCAGCTGTCCAGCCGGAGCACCCGAAACCAACTGGCCCCACTAGCAGAGATTGGTGGGGCCTTCCTTATTCCCTTGCAATTCCCCCCCACCTGTGCTATCCTTTCTCCATCTCGTTGTCAGACAACCTGTACAAACTTCAGACATCTCATGCAACCTGGGTCCGGTTCTCGCGTTGACGAGGTTACAGAGCAAATTCGGCAGCTCATCGACGAGCAAACCTTTGCTGACGCGCGCCTGCCCTCCGAACCGGAGCTCACCCGCCTCCTCGGCGCCAGCCGCGCCACCGTGCGCCAGGCCCTCTCCCAGCTAGAAGCAGAACGAATCATCACCCGCAAGCACGGCGTGGGCACCTTCGTCAACCACCGCGTGCTCAGCATCGGCACCCGATTGGATGAAGTGTGGGATTTCCAGGAGATGATCCAGCTCGCCGGCTACGAGCCCGGCGTACAACACATCGACATGAGCCTGGATCCGGCGCCTGACGCGTTTCTCAGCACGCTGGCCCTGGAGCCCGGCGACGAGGTGTTGACCACGGCCAACCTCTTTCTGGCCGACGGCGTGCCCGTCATCTACTGCGTGGACGTCATCCCCGCCCGCCTTGTGCGCCGCGCCTACAACGACGAAGAGCTCCACGGCCCCGTCTACACCTTCCTGGAACGGCGCTGCGACCAGCGCGTTAGCTACAACATCACCGAAATTCTGGCCGTCGTCGCCGACGAGGAACTGGCCGAACGCCTGCAGACGAACGCCGGGGCGCCGCTGCACTACTTCGAAGAAACCGGCTTCAACAGCAACGACGAACCGATCATCTATTCCGAGGAGTACTACTCTCCGTCCTATTTCGAGTTCAAGATCGTGCGTAAGATGACCACGCGCCGCTGACATACCGCACACCGACCTCCGGGAGGCCGAAAGCCTCCCGGAGGTTTAACGCAGGAAAACGATTCGTGACGGAACAGAAACACAGAGTCATCTTCCAACCCATGGGCGTGCGGGCCGAAGTGCCCGAAGGCGTCTCCCTGCGCAGCGCCGCCCGCTCCCTGGGCGTGGCCATCGACAGCGTCTGCGGCGAGCGCGCCACCTGCGGCCGCTGCAAGGTCATCATCCAGCGCGGCCACTTCCCCAAAGAAAACATCTCCTCCTCCCTCGAACACCTCTCGCCGCCCGACCAGGGCGAGCGCGACTACTGGCGCAAACGGCGCAAAGGGCTGCAGGCCCAGGGCCAGGATCCCGACGCCTTCCGCCTCTCCTGCCAGGCCCGCATCCACCGCGCCTATCCCCTGGCCAAGCTCGCCTGGGTCTTTCTCGTCGCCGCCGGTCTCTTTCTCTACCGCGAGCCGATCTCCGGCGCGATCATGTTCACCCTGGTACTCTTCACCGCCATCGTCATAGCCCGCATCCCCGTGAGCACCATCCTGCGCAGCTCCAAACTCATCTTCGGCCTGGGCATCCTGCTCATGTTCTTCCACTTCTTCGCCAACCCCGGCGAACCCGTCTACCACGTCGGCCCCCTGACCATCACCGACGTCGGCCTGCACGAAGGCCCTATCTTCTTCTTCCGCCTCTCCGTGGTCGTCCTCGCCAGCTTCGTGCTCATCTGGACCACCGACATTCGCGACCTGATGGTCTCCCTGACCCAGGCCGGCGTCCCCTACCGCTACGCCTTCGCCGTGTTCCTGGCCCTGCGCTTCCTGCCCATGGTACAGCGAGAAGTGGATGCAGTGAAAGCCGCGCACGCCATCCGCGGGCGCGTCAGCCGTTCCAGCCTGGCGCAACGCTTCCGGCTGTGGCAGCGCTACATGTTCACCGTCCTGATCAACGGCCTGCGCAAGGCCGAAGCCGCCGCCACCGCCATCGAGTGCCGGGGCTTTGGCGCATATCCCGACCGCACCTACGTGAAAACCGTGACCTTCAACAAGCGCAGCCTCATTCTGCCCCTGCTTTTCCTCTTCTTCACCGCCGCGCTCATCGTCATCGAACGCACCGCGCTGGCCTGAGGACGCCCCCCGTGGCCCGCTACCAGATCCTCTACTGGAAAGAGTTCCCCGCGCAGGTCAAAGCGTGGGACGAAGACGGCTCCACCAGCGCCCCCCTGCCCCACCGCTTCGAACGCGCCGTCAACGTC
The DNA here is from genome assembly GCA_035464315.1 of Candidatus Sulfomarinibacteraceae bacterium. GTDB lineage: Bacteria > Chloroflexota > Anaerolineae > Promineifilales > Promineifilaceae > JAAYYY01. Next base: position 1,908 of record DATHSI010000141.1, on the reverse strand, counting down.
GCCGCCATGGTCTCCGGCGACGTCAGCAGCGACGCCTACCTCGAAGGCTGGGAGTGGGGTCCCGAAGAAGAACGCCCCGGCAGCGCCCGCGACGTGGCCCAGGCCGTCGCCGCCGAGATCGAGGCCGCGTACTCCTTCGCCCGCCTGCAAAAAATGGTCCGCGCCTACAAGAAAGAACAAAAGTAGCCGCGGAATCCATTGCGCGCACCCGCGCACAGGCGCGCAAGCGCTGGCGAGCGGCTCGGCTACACAAGCGAAGCGATCGAGACTGCCCTTAGGATTCGCTTAAGAAGCACTCTCCGTTGGCCCAATCCCCCTTTCTAGACAGCTCATAATAATGATACGGTAGACGGGTCAACGTATCCTTATCCTGAATCCTGTGAGCCTCATTGACACCACCGGAGGTCGGGCCATGAATCGAGTGTGGACTATTTCGCTCCTTGTGCTGTTGCTGGCAAGCTGTGGCGAGCAAACACAGCCACCTGAGGCGCCGCAAGTCACGGCGACCAGCGCCGTCGCCGAGCAACCCGTAGACACGGCTACCGCGCTCGCGACCGAGAGCCTCGCGCCCGAGGACGACGCGCCCACTACGACAACCCCAGCGCCCACGGCGGAACCACCCACAGAGACCGCCACCGCCGCGCCCCCCTCGCCCACGCCGCAACCCGAGAGCCCCACGAACACGCCGTCCCCGCCGGTGCTGGACGTCTACGACGTACCCGCCGGCTCCCGCCCCCACGACGTCGCGCCGGCCCCCGACGGCTCGGTGTGGTACACGGCCCAGGGCTCAGGAGAGCTGGGCCGGCTCGATCCACAGACGGGCGAGACGCACCATATCCCACTGGGCGCCGGCTCCGCGCCGCACGGCGTCATTGTCGGGCCGGACGGCGCGCCGTGGATTACCGACGGCGGCCTCAACGCCATCGTCCGCGTCGATCCCCACACCGAAGAAGTGCAGACCTTCCCCCTTCCTGCGAGTAGTGGCTATGCGAATCTCAATACGGCAACATTTGACGGCGACGGCGTGCTGTGGTTTACGGGTCAGAGCGGCGTGTATGGGCGTCTGGATCCGCAGTCCGGAGAGATGGACGTCTTCAACGCCCCGGGCGGGCGCGGGCCCTACGGCATCGCTACAACGCCCGGCGGCGTGGTCTACTACGCCTCCCTGGCGGGCAACCACATTGCCCGCATCCACGGCGAGAGCGGCGACGTCACGCGCCTCGACCCGCCGACGCCGGGACAGGGCGCGCGCCGCGTGTGGTCCGATTCCCAGGGCCACATCTGGGTCTCCGAGTGGAACGCGGGCCAGGTCGCTGTCTACGACCCTGCCGCCGACCGCTGGCGCGAGTGGCGCCTGCCGGGAGACAATCCGCGCGCCTACGCCGTCTACGTCGACGAGCAGGATATGGTCTGGCTCAGCGACTTCGGGTCCAATGCTCTGGTCATGTTCAACCCGCAGGATGAAACCTTTACATCCTTCCCCCTGCCCAACCCCAATGGCGCTGTGCGCCAGATCCTGGGCCGCCCGGGCGAAGTGTGGGGCGCGGAATCGGGAGCCGACACGCTGGTCGTCGTGCGCAGCAGCGCTCCGCCGCAGGAGTAAGCCCCAACCGGCTCACAGCGTCTTTACGGAAACTGCAGCCGCTCCGCCGTTGTGCCGCAATCCCGAGCCGGAGGCAGACCATAAACCCTACCTCCGGCCACCCCGGTCGCCAGTCGCCAGACGCGCTTCTTACCCCGCCATCGCCGCCAGCCAGGCAGCCCGGGCGGCATCCAGAGCCTCGTCGCTCGCCGGGAAGTAGCCCACCTCGCGGACCTCTTCGTCCACGTAGGTCAGGAAGAAGTTGATGAAAGCCGCCACCTGCGGTTTCTCCTTCATAATCTGCGCGTCTGAGTAGATGAACAGCG
>DATHSI010000140.1:0-15011 GCA_035464315.1 Candidatus Sulfomarinibacteraceae bacterium | reverse complement strand
CGCTGCACGCGAGCATTCGGCGACGGGGCAATACATTCTGGCTCTATGATGAGGGCAGTGAGAGGGGAACGCTGCTCAACTATGAGCGGCTGGGACTTGCCCCGAAGGCGCTTGCCGACGGTGATGAGATTCAGTTGGGTCGCGTACGAATGCGCTTCCGGCTGGTTAGAGAAGACCCAACAATTGACCCGGACAGGCGGGCAGAGAACGAAGGCAGTACCGTGGAAGACGACCTCTGAACGGGTGGCACGTAAAATGGACTGGCGGTCTCGCCAGTCCATTTTACCGGGAAGAGGTTATGGGGTTTGTGTTATCGTAGACGCTCGTCTACGCTGAACACCACACGGGGTTGATATTTTGTTTTGATATCGGTAGCCGAGTACTCCAGAATCTACTCCAAGCGTCTCACACACAAGTTGCGTCCGTAGCCTGAATAGTCTTTCTTTTAGAAGCAGCTCTGTCAATCGTACTCGGCTACCGCTTGCTTTAGGAAAGGCGCCGCTACTTTAACGTGTTAAGCAGATTTTCGCGGCTGCATCATCCTAATCAGCACCACTCCGACAGAAATGAATAGGAGCAGATGTAGAAAACCTCCTAAGGTGACCTGGGTTACCAGACCCAACATCCATATCATGGCTAATATCGTAGCAACCGTCCAAAGCATTTATGTTTCTCTCCTAGCTTGCATAGACTCCCGCCGCACTTTCATGTTTAAGTCGCAACATGTAGGCAGCCGCGGCTTCGTGGCGGTTGCTCGCGTTCAACTTCTTAAGGATGCGGTGTACGTGATTCTTGACGGTTCCATGCTCGATGAATAATTGATCGGCAATTTCCTGATTGCTCATTCCTTTGCCTAGTAGACCGAGGACTTCCTGCTCGCGCGGTGTCAGCTCGCTGAAGCGGCGCATCTGTGCCTCTGGAGCGGCCCAGATCTTTGAGCGCATGCTGGTCAACTCCGCCAGGCGTGACATCAGTTGGGCTGCGATCCTCGGGGAAACGACCGCTTTGTCCTGGTGAGCGGCGCGTACTTTCTGAATGAGCTTCTCCACGGAATCCTCTTTGCTGATGTATCCGACTGCGCCGGCTTCTACATACTGCAGTATTGTTTCCGTGTCTTCGCCAACGCCAACAACCAACACTTTAATACGTGGATGTTGCGAGGAGATGTCGCGCACCAATCGTAATGTGCTCTCTTCATCCAGCGTGGTGTTTACGAGCACGATGTCGCTGTGGGGCACCTGATGCAAGGCCTGTTCCGGTGTTGCGGCGCAACCGACGACGGTCATATCTGATTCTTTCTGCAAGACAACTTTAAGCGTGTGACAAAACAGACGCAGTTTATCAACTATCAGAACGCGCATTGGAGTCTCCTTTCTTCCTGTACCCCGATTCGAGTGCGTTAATGCGTTAATTTGTTTGTAGTTCTGGCTGTTGTGGCTCGCCACCCGCCTGCACATTCGGGTCTCATTAGCTGGCGGCAGCGGAGTATGACTGAATGCATCTTTATAATGGCACAGACGCCGCCGCAATTGTATGGGGTGTTACCCTACTCTGTGAGGGGTATAGACCCTATTTAGCGGTATGGAAATGGGGTAGGTGGTTCTGAAAATGGGGAAGCGCCCTCCCTGATGACAGGTTCCAGCAGCACGCGCGAAGGGCGTCGAGCAGAGGATCGACGGCGCTTTGCAGGCGAAGGGATCGGCCCTTTGCTACTTGTCCAGAAACACGAGGCCGTGCTTGATGGACGTACGCATCAGAGAAGGCAGGTCGTGCACGTCCAGTTTAGACATCAGGCTTGCTCGATGTTTTTCAACTGTCTTGACACTGATGGTGAGAATTTCAGCGATGGCGTTGTTGGTGTGGCCTTCGGCGATCAACTGCAACACTTCTCGCTCTCGCGGCGTCAACAGCTCCGAGGGGCTTTCCGGCAGTTCCCCCGGTTGAGGGCTCATCAAGGTGTTCAATACCGAATCGGAGATAGCCGGGCTCAAGTAGACCTGACCACGGCTCGCGGCACGGATAGCCATGGGAAGCTCCTCGGCAATAGAGTTCTTCAGCAAATAGCCCTTAACCCCTTCTCTAAGCAGCTGTTGGGCGAGAATCGTGTCCGAGTGCATGGACAGGATGACGACCTCAATGGACTTGTCCAGGCCAAGAATGCGCTCCGAGGCCTGTGAACCGTCCATGCGCGGCATTGAAAGATCCATGACGATGACATTCGGGTCGTCCTTTTCGGCAAGTTCGATTGCCTCCTGCCCGGTCGCTGCTTCACCGATAACTTGAATATCGTCGCAGTCATCGAGGAGCGCTCGTATACCCTGGCGCACTAAATGGTGATCGTCTGCAATAATTACGCGAATCATCGTTCCTCCTGGCGTGGCACATAGGCCGCAACGCGCGTCCCCTGGCCCGGCGCAGACTCGATCTCTACCCAGCCGTTGAGAAGATCAAAGCGGTCTTGCATACCGGCAAGACCGATACCCCCTCTTGGCCCCTCCACGTTCACTTTCTCCTCCACGCGAAAACCACTTCCGTTGTCCGTTACCGCTACCATAATCTTATCACTGTCATCGCGTAGTTCAACCTGAACTTTAGTCGCATCGGCATGTCGGGCGATGTTAGTGAGAGCTTCCTGCACAAAGCGATAAAATGCGATGGTGGCTGTTTCTGGCAGATTAGACAACTGTGCACCTTTAAATTCTATCTCTAAATCGGTGCGACGCCCAAAATCGCGCACGATGCCTTCTAGCGAAGCGCCAAGTCCGAATGTGTCCAGGACCGGTGGTCGCAAATCGTGGGCAAGAAGGCGGATTTGTTCCATCGTCTGGTCGGTCATGGCAATCGCTTCGTCGAGCTGTCGGTAGACGCTCTGGGGCATCTGATGATTCCAGTTAACTTTTATCATCTCCAGGCTGATCTTGAGAGCGGTAAGGGCCTGACCTGCTTCATCATGTAACTCCCGCGAAACGCGCTGGCGTTCCTCTTCCTGCGCGGAAACCACCTGTTTGCCAAGGTGGCGCAGCCGCTCTCGTCCAGCCTGCACCTGTGCGAAGAGGCGCGCGTTCTGGATGGCCACCGAGGCCTGGGCTGCCAGCGCCTCAGCAAGGGTGGCATGGCGGTCGGTGTACGCATTGTTGTCGTTGTATAGTGTGAGTATACCAACCACCCTATCACCACTGAGCAGGGGAACAGCCAGCGCCATTTCACCCGGTTTAGGACGCCAGTCTGTATCCGGTCGATGGCTGCCGGCTCCCTCAAGGATGACACTTGCCTTTTCTTGCAACAGGCGTTCGAATTCGGGAAGGTCTGCGACGTTGTAGGTCGCTATGCCCAGGGTGACGTGATCGAAACCCCGGCTGCTGCGCACGCGCAGCCTGCCGTCGCGGTGCAGTAGAAGAATTAGAGCTCGCTCGAAGCCAATCAGTTCGCTGGCATAGTTGAACAGCGTGTCCAGAATCGTCTGTAAGTCTAGCGTCTGGCTCAGGGTGCTGTTTGCGGCGCGCAGCGTCTCGGCCATCCGCCGTGCTTCTTGCTGCGCCTGGAACAGGCGGGCGTTACCAATAGTAATGGCCGCCCAATTGGCCGCCGTTTCCATGATTCGGATGTCCTCTTTGCCAAAGGCTCCGGAATCCGTATGTACGGCTTCAATAACGCCAATAAGCTCGTCGCGCAGCTTGAGGGGGGCGGCCATGATGGCCCGTGGGTGATAGTGCGCTACCTGCTCCAGTTCATGATAGACTCGTTCTGCGGTCTCATCTCCATAGACCCACTGAACCTGGCCCGTCCGCAAGACTTCCCCGGCAACCCCTTTGCTGGCAAGGACACGTTTGCCAGCCAGATTGCCAACGCCCACTTCGTTCGCCGCTGCAAAGACAAGGTGTTCGTCACCATCATATAATAGGATAAAGACGCCTTCCGCATCAAGTAGGGGGCGCAACGTGTCCAGAACCCGTTCAAGAATCGTATCCAGATCCAGACTGGAGGCCACGGTCTGGGCAACGTCGTGGAGCGCGGCGAATTGCTGCGCGCGCCGTTCTAACTGGCGCTTTGCGTGTTCGCGTTCCACAACGTGTGCCAGTTGCGTGGCCACAAACTGCATGGCGGCAATCAGGTTGCTCTCAGGCTCGATTGGCCCCGTGGAAAAGAATTCGAGAATTGCAACTACCTCGGCATTGACGACCACCGGAAAGGCGAAGGAGCTGACTATGCCGCTCTCGTGGGCCGGATCAATGTGCGAAACCCCCTTTTCGGTGACTGTTGTCAGCCAGTCGGGATCATCACTGCCCTGGACATCCCCTAGCCAGCCCTCGATCGGATCGATGGACAGGGCCTCTCTCTCCTGGCGAAAGTGATGATAGCGGTCAACGTCGTCGCAGTACCAGAGGCGACCGGATGCCAGCCGTTCGCCATCAACCCGGCTGATGGTGTACACGTGGCCTAAGGGCCAACTGGCAAATTCGCAGACTTTGTTCAGGGTGAAATGGAGGGCATCGTTGAAGTTGTCGGCCTCATTGGCAAAAGCAGCGATCTCTTGCAGCAACCGCACACGCGCGCTCTCGTTGCGCAGACGCTCTTCGGCTCTTTTGCGCTGGAGAACTTCGTCCTTCAACTGCGTGGTCCGTCGCTCAATGCGCTGCTCCATCTCGTCGCGCGCCGCCTTCAACAATTGCTCATTCTGCTTACGAGCCAGCGCCAGGGCCATGTGTCCGGCAAGCGCCCCGCTAACGGTAATTTCTTCATCGGAGAAGGAATGGGTATCGTCGTAACGGAGGATCAATCCGCCAAGTAACTGCTGTTGATAGTGAAGGGGAATAAAGGCGAAGGCTCTGATGCCCTGGGAGCGAATGACGCTGCGGTAAGGGCCAATCTGGGCGTTGGTGTCCACGTCGGCAACGAAAAACGCGTCAGCATTCTCACTGCTTATCAGGGACAATATGCATTCGGCCAGCGCCTTCCATCTTTCCCGTTGGCCTTTCCAGGCATAAAGCTGAAGGCCAGTGCCGGCCTCCCGATCCCTGATTAGAAGACCGGCGCGGCTGCCCGCCAGTGCTTCTTCCAGGCCACGTAACGCCTGGTTACATATTTGATCTAGATCGTCGGCCTGGCTGAGCGCCACGGTCATTCGATAAATGACCTGAAGGCGACGGAACTGCTCTTTTAGTTCCGACTCGCCGCGGCCGTCACTTTCACTCGACATCTCGATGTCTCCTGGGCCGTAACTCCTGATTGCGCTGGCTCCGGGGGAACGTGCCCGCTGATTTAATTATAATCACTTTTGTCACATCGCCGGCGTCGGTGAGTGGTTTGCCACGTAAGCCCGTTGCTAACTGTAGCGGAAGATGCAGATTCGGCAACGTACGCTAGCTTGATCAGTAAGGAAAATTTTGGACGCGAGATGCCATCCGGTGCCTTGCGTGATATTATCGGAATATGTTGTACAACTTGTTTGTAACCATACCGTCCGAGGAGAGAACACAATGACCATTACGATACACAAAATGGATGAAGTATGGACGGCTGATGACTTTAAGCTGGGTATGGCTCACTGCCTGTACTATCGCCCGGAAGATCAGGTGCGACCTGGGGAGCTACTTTATGCTGCCTATCTAGAAGTAGTAAACTACCAGCTTGGTGATGATTATTTTGTCCCCCTCGACTTCATAGAGCGGGTGGATGGAGCCGACTCACGCCTGAAATTAACGGTGCCGCTCAAAACGGTAATGAATCGGACCTGGTCCCGTAGGCCCGAGTTCGTGGCGAGAAAGCTGGGCCGGCGGGCTGTGTTGACATATCCTGACAACACAGAGGCGAAGCAACCGGTTGCATAGGTGCGCTCCGGCTACACAGCCGGAAACAGCCCCATTCCCAACTACAATCATTGCCGCACAGTCGAATGTGGCCTATACACTATGCTTTTTGCGATAGGCTGCAATCTCCTCGCGCAGGGAGTGTCGTGTCTTCGCTGCCACCTTTACCGGCTCCACCAGCTCAGTTTCGTACACCTCTCTGGTTTCTCTGACGCGTTGCACGACATCACCGGAGGGGGAGAGCGCCCCATCCTTCAGCGGCTTTACCAGGCGGTTGCGCAGCGCCACGTCCTCGCCGTCAGTAGCCAGCCAGACGTCCAGGGGCTCGGCAATATTGCGATGTAGGCCCTCGATGGTCTTGGGGGTTTCGTCCAGAAGAGTTGTCAGCACAGCCATCACTTCCGCTGCCCGGTCGCCGACGCCAAAAGGCAGCCACTTGCGAATTCCCTGGAACCATTCATTTAACTTTTGAAGGAACGATCCGGCGTTCTCTACGGCAGCGGTCAGCACCGTTTCGGCGGCCTCGTAGAAGGTGTTCAGCCGGGCAAGATGACCGTCCAGCCACTGACGACCGTTTTGGACCAGGGGAATTTGAGCTTCGAAGTTCTCCAGAGCTTGCTGTCCCCGTGCCAGGCCTTCTTCCACGCGCGGCAAATCGTCCACGAGACCGCTGAGCACGCCACCGAGAGAGTTTAGGCCACCGTCGACCGTTTCCAACAGATTGATGTCATCTAACTGTTCGTAGAGAGCCACGAGCCCGGCCAGAACGCTGACCTGTTGGTTCGCCGACGCCAGTTCGGTGCGCAGGGTTTCGTTCACCGCACCGACGTCCCCGTTCGATTCTTCCAACGCGGAAAGACGGCGTTGCGCCGCGTCCAGCTCGGCACGAAGTCGCAAATTCTCGGCCTCAGACGAAGCGAGCTGCGCCAGCACCTCGGATACATCGTGACTGGCGTTGATCACAGTCTCAGCCTGAGAAACGGCGGGGGGAGGAGGCGGCTGGTTGACTGAGGTAACCACAGGCGCCTTGTCCGCCTCATTCATGAAGTAAGCAGCGCCGCCCCCGGTGGCAGCGGCTGCCGCCGCAGTCAGAGCCACGGCTTTGAGGAAACCGCGTCGATCAACGTTATCATCGTTGTGAGTAACCATTTTGTCTCACCTCGCCTGGACACCAGGCAAAAAATACGCTTATAACGCCTGTTATTGTATAGAACGTGTGTTCAATGTCCAGAAAATGGACGCGTTTTTTACGCGACGCTTATCGTTCACCTATACGATTGCTAGAGAAAAAAGTCGCGGATGGCTGCCGACACATCGGCGACGATGATATGCCAGGGAGTGTGCGGGTCGCGTGTAACGAGCATGTTGCCGCCCTCCATACGCAGGCGGCGAATGCCTTCGACAAACGAGAGTGTCTGAGCGACCGGCGATCCTTCTTCCATTTCTTCTACGGAGTCGTAGACTTCTACACCGGCGTCGGCAAGCATCACATTGGTGTGGAAATGCATCTGGTCGGGATCGTCGGTGCTTTCGGTCTCAATTTCGATATATTCAGACATCGGCTGCTGTGTTTCGCAGTACCATTTATTGAGCGTTTCTACCTGTCGATGGAGACCTGATTATGGTACATCTGCTATATTGTGACGGCAAGCAAAAAGGGCAAAGATAGGACCATTGGATATAATGGTTGGCGCAATCTGACACATCTTTGAGTGTCGTACTGTAGATGAGAACGCTTCAAGGTGTAATGGGAGGAACAATGAGCAAAGTTTTCAGCTTTCTGGCCGGTGTTTTATCGGGATCGGTGGTGGGAGCCACGGCTGCCATTCTTTTGGCCCCGGAGTCTGGGGAGGAGTTGCGGGCGGACGCTCGCGCTCGCTGGGAAGAAGCGATTGAGGAGGCTCGCAGCGCGATGGAACGCACGCGCCGCGAGAAGGAGATGGAGTTTGAGCGAATGAAAGAGGCCGGCAAACTGCGTTGAGCCCTACTGCTCGACGTATAACCAGAAGCTCGCCGGTTCATAAGCAAACGGGGTCAGAGCGGTAATGGCCAGCGCGCCGCCTTCCGTTCCCAGGTCAAGGTGCCACCGGCCCTGATTGAAATCGTCGAGTTCCAGGACAACGACCTCGGCAGGCAGGTCATGTGAGATATATTGTACGGCCCAGCGCTGGGGCAGAACGGCGCCGGTCTGCACGAATCCGCTGGCCTGCCAGCCATCGGCGCCGTCTTCGGCGTCCGTCATATACTCTAGCTGCGGAATACTGATGTCGTCCAGGGCGAAGCCGTGCCCTTCGGAGTCGTAGTAGGTCAGGAGTTCGAAACGCACGAGAAGCGGTTGTCCTACAAACTCATCCAGTGTGACGCTCTCCTGGATCCAGCCGTCTTTCTCTGCATTCGGCAGCACGGCGCTACGCCCATTATAGGCAGGTCCATAATCGCCCGGCCGGCTGTGGGACGGGGCCAGTAACTCCCAGGTAGCGCCGCCGTCTACCGAGGCGCTGACATATGCGTAATCCAGGCCGGGTTTCAGGTCGTACCACGTCCAGTAAGTGAGGGTGGCTTCGTCCACAGCCGATAAATCAAAGCGCGCGGTCAGTTGCGCGTTCACGTTCTCCTGCGCCGGTGCGAACCACATTTGCTCGCCACCATAGGGAGACGCGGGAGCCAGCGGCGTCAGTGTATCGCCGGCAAAGGAGAGGATGGCTTCGCCTTCCAACTCCAGGGCAACGTAGTGCGCGCCAAACTGCTGCACGTGCTCGATTGTTTCAAATGGCGCGTACTTGACTCTCGTCTGTACGTTGGGCCGGCGTAACTCCAGGGCCTCGTAATGATAAGCAGGGTCCACAGCGGCGTCATCTAAGTAGTTGGCCACCGTCCATTGTGAGACGAACTGTTCCAGGGTCAGGTCAGGCCGATAGCCCTCGAGGATGGCATTTACAGAGGCCATGCCATTGGCCGGGTGGCGCGCCAGCTCCCGCACGGCGGCTTCGCCCAACTGTTCCCAGACATATACGCAAAAAAGATATGAGGCGCCGTAGTGAGCGTATATATTCTCGCCGGCGCTGTCCCAGGCATTCAACTGGGTGCCGGGAGACAACAGGTAGTCAACCGTATCCGCTGTCTCCAGGCCCACGTAGATCTCGGCTAATTGTGATAGTCCCTCATTTAGCCACGCCGTCTCGTTGGCGTCTACGTACCACTGTACCAGATGCTGGAACTCGTGAACCAGCGTGCCAAAGTAGAGGTCTGAGCCCAGCGTCAGATTGCCCATATTAAGATAGATGATCTCCTGTTCGTTTGAGCCGCTGAAAAGCGTTTGCGGATATTCATCGCCGCTGTTGAAGTGCCCCAATTCGTCGGTCCCGCTGTCCACGTAGTTCAGATGCAACACGCTGAAGTGCGGGTCATTATCCATGCCCGGTCGCCATTCCTGGCCAAAAAGGTTGACGAGACGTGGATAGTACTCGCTCTCGAAGCGCTCGGCAGCGGCGGCGACAGCAGCCTGATCCAGACCCAGGTCTGATTCGACCCAGAAGTACGTGTGCTCCGTTACCGCCAGAAGGGTTGCCTCCGTTGTCCCGCCATCCGTATAAAAGGTGCGCCGGTCTCCTACCTGATAAGGGTCAGCCGTGACGGTGCGCGGCCCCACGTCCTGGCGGCCCACGCGCTTGCTGGCTTCATACACGTCGTGCACAGGGTAGTCGGCCAGCAAGAGATTTTCCAGGTGTCCATAGCTACGCTCAGGTTGTGGATCCTGGACAATTGAAGCCGGCGGACGCAAATCGAGAAGTGACTTGTTCTCGGCAGGGGCGGTAGGAGCAAGGACCGTGGGTAATGCGCTGCTGTTAAGTGGGTTGGACGGCGCCGGGGGAACGGTCGCTGCAGCCAGCGGCGCGCCGTCACTTTCGGGCACGGTGCTGAGAGGGGCCGGATCTTCGGCCACGACTGGGGTTGCCGCAGAGCGAATAACCACATCGCTGTAGACGATGTAACCGGCGGTTCCAACCAGGAGCAGGCTGCCCAGGCAGATGAAGATAACCAGGCAACCCGCCGCTATCCATGTACCCGAGAGCCGGAAGCGAGTTTGTGTTCCTTTCATGTGATCAGATTTGGCACCGAAAGCGGCGCCTGTAGCCGAGTTTTTCTAATCATACCAGGATTGCAGCTTACTGTCCCCTGTCCAGTGGATTGCGCCGCCGTGTGGGGCAATTGCGTATCGGTTGCCTTATGAGTGGGTTACTATAGGCGGACCATAGTTGCATCTGGCGTGTGATCATTTGATAATTCCGCTATACTGGCAACGAGAGGTACCTATGAGATATGCACATATCATTGGATGGGGCAAGTACCTGCCGCAACGGGTGCTGACCAACCATGAGATTTCGAAAATGGTGGAGACGTCGCATGAGTGGATTGTGGCCCGCACCGGCATCCACGAGCGGCGCATTGCCGGCGCACGAGAGACGACGGCGACGCTGGCCTTCGAAGCAGCGGCGCGGGCGCTCTCCGTGGCCGACATGCACCCTTCGGAAGTAGATCTGATCATTGTTGCCACATCGACGCCCGAGAGCGTCTTTCCTGCCACGGCCTGCCAGGTACAGGACTATCTGGGTGCTTCTAACGCCGGCGCCTTTGACCTCAGCGCCGCCTGCTCCGGCTTCGTCTATGCGCTGAGCATGGCCTCCAGCGCCGTCAGTAGCGGCGCTGCGCGTAACGCTGTGGTCATTGGTGCGGAGACGATGTCGCGCGTTATCGACTGGCAGGATCGGGGAACGTGCATCCTGTTTGGCGATGGAGCCGGCGCGGTTGTCCTGGAAGGCTCCAGCGTGCCTGGAGGCGTCATGGCCTCAACGCTGCGCTCCGATGGCTCCGGCGCCGATCTGTTGCGTCTACCCGCTGTCTATCACAACCCTGTACCCACGCTGGGGTCAGAGTTCTCACAAAACGGCTATCACAAGAATACGATTCGGATGAACGGGCGGCAGGTATTTCGCTTTGCCACAAGGGTCATCGCCGATTCGGTCTCCGACGTTTTGAAACAGGCGGAATTAACTCTGGACGACGTGGGCCTGATCATTCCCCACCAGGCCAATGTGCGCATTGTCGAAGCGGCGGCCAAACGGCTGAAGATTCCCCCCGACCGCTTTTACGTCAACGTGGATCGCGCCGGCAATACCTCCGCTGCTTCCATCCCCATCGCGCTCTGTGATGCCGTGGACAAGGGACTGCTGCATCCGAACGACAACGTCGTTTTTGTCGGGTTTGGCGGCGGTCTGTCCTGGGCAGCCTCGGTTGTGCGTTGGGATGTATCCCCGCCGGATATTTCATTGCCGGACCGCGAGTGGGGGCGCGTGCGCTACGTGCTGGCGCGCGGACGCTCGCGATTGCGCCAGTTAGGCAGGCGCATATTCAGTTTTGTAGCTGGGTCGCCCACGCCCGACGCGCGACTGCGCGATATCGACAAGAAGTGACGGTTGAGCCCGCAGTCATTTCTTCAACGCGATTCCTATCTGCTTCAGCAACCCCTCTTCATCAAGCGTGCCCTCGATGTGCACGCGGCCGTTCAGGACCAGATGGGGCAAGTTCCGCACCGAGTAACGGGTAGCCAGCTCGGGGAATAGATCGGCCATGATGATGAAGGTGCGCACCTGCTCGCTGGCTACGGCAAAGCCGGCGGCAAGCGTGGCCACCAGAGCACCGGCCTCATTCTCTGCTGATGTAAATAGCTCCAGATCAACCTGTGCGTCCGGTGGCACGCGGCTCAATTTGATACGTGTCAGGCCTTCCAGGTTGCTGGCGCGAAAGGAGACGGCCTGAATTGCGCCTACAAGGCTGTTGATCTGATAACCGGCTGGCAGGCCGACGATTCGCAGCCGGAAATCTATCTCGTCCCCGTTTTCATCCTCACCCATGAAGCCAATGACGGGGTAGTAATAATGGTCAGGTACACGGTCCCGTTGCTCAAATTGCAGGACGCTGAACCGCTCGGCCAGATCTCGGGCCAGATTCAGCCCCTCACGCTCAAAGCGCCCGCCTTCTTCGTCCGCCCAGACCACCACTTTGACCGGCCGGGGCAGATTCTCCAGAAAACCGATCAGTTGTGTCCAGCGCTCGCCGCCAAATATTGAATCGTTCGCCATCGTAGGCTGTTCCTTTTTTGAGCCGATGATACAGGCGCTTGCCTGCTCTTCCAAGTCAGGTCAGTAGCCCTATACACCACAGGAGTCGATTGGCGCAGAGGCCGGTCAGTGCTATCCTTCACCGTTCAGAGCGGAGGTTCTATGGCTGTTGTCACCTTCACAATTCTATTTGTCATATGGGCCGTGGCCCATAGCATCACCGCTGCGGCTCCTATTAAGCGCCGGGTTCGCCAGAAGGTCGGCGCGCGCGCCTACGATGGCTTCTATCGCCTGTTCTATAATGTCGTAGCCGTCGTGACCTTTGTGCCCATTCTGTACGTGGCGGCGACCAGCGTACCGCACCAACTACTGTGGAGGATGAGGGGCGCCTTGCGCTGGCTCTTTCTGCTCATTCAACTTGTCGCTCTGGCGGGGCTCGCCATCAGCCTGTGGCAGACGGATCCTCTGCATTTTGCCGGTGTGCGCCAGGCGTACCGTTTCCTGCGCGGAGACGAGGAAATTGATCCTCCGCGCCCTTTTGTTCGCCGCGGAGCATACGCCCTTGTGCGCCACCCACTTTATTTGTTCAGCCTGCTATTTATCTGGTTTTCGCCGGTGGTGACCCTGTCCACGTTTGTGTTCAACCTGATTGCGACTGCCTATTTTCTACTGGGTGCGCTGCACGAAGAGCGCCGCCTGTTGCGCGAGTTTGGTAATGCGTACCGGCGCTACCGTGACGACGTACCGTTCTTCATCCCCTGTGTATAGGTTGCCGCCCCTCGGACGTGGCCCCTGAATCCCACGCGTTAGGGCGTTCCGCTTAGTGGAAAGCGATAGCGGATGACGTCCTGCTGACCGTTGCCCTGGCTGTAGAGCAGAGCAACGTTATCGATGGGAATCTGCCATGTGAAATCCCACCGGCTGAGGATCTGAATCGTATCAGCGAGGTTCTCGCTGGTGACGTCGCCATGCCCTAGCGTGATGTGGGGAACCCATTGCTCTGGATGGTAATACTGCACGATGCCGGTGCTGACTTCGGCCAGAAGAGGCCACAGTCTTCTATTCAGGCGGCTGACCTGGGGGCTGCGGGCCACGTTGACGTAGACGACCGGGCTGAGGCCGGCGGTGAAAATGCCCAGGCCCGTGGTCAGTACCTCAAAAGACGGCGTCTCCGCTGCGAAATCCTGGAGAACGGACTCCAGCAGGTCCACGTCATAATGGTCGGCGACGTGATAGGAAAAGTGTGGAAATGGCGTTACGTAAACGCCGCGGAGCCCCAGCGAATTTTCCAGGCCGGCCCAGATATCTTCAACCAGTTTGTAGTGATCTTTGTCAAGCAAAGAGACAATGCCGTGCATAATGTTCCCCTGCAACACGAGCGGTTTCTACTTCTATTCTACAGCAAGAAGGAGGATTCTAGAAGCATTGTTGCCGTAGGCGGGCCGGCAGAAACGGCTGCTGGATGCCGCCCTCATTCATCCTCCGCATAGCGCCGCTGCCACTCGAATAGCGTGTTGATAGCCTCTAGCGGCGTCATGTTTGTTACATCCAGCTCCTTCAGTTCCTCCAGAATGGGGCTCGTTTCAGGGAACAGCGCTGCCTGTTGCGCAGGCTTCAGGTGGCTGGGCGTGACGGAGGAAGTTGGGGCCTGTTGCTCCAGGTTTCTGAGGATCTCTTTGGCCCGGCTGACAACGTCGCGGGGCAGGCCCGCCAGTTGCGCCACGTGGATCCCGTAGCTGCGGTCTGCGCCGCCGGGAACCAGTTCGTGTAAGAAAACAACGTCGTCGCCCTCCTCAGCGACAGCCACGTTGTAATTGGCGACCAGGGGCAGTACGTCGGCCAGGCCGGTCAGTTCGTGGTAATGGGTCGCAAACAGCGTGCGAGGCCTTAGGCGTGGGTGGTTGTGTAGATACTCCACGATGGCCCAGGCGATAGATAACCCGTCATAGGTGCTGGTGCCGCGTCCAATTTCGTCGAGGATCAGGAGCGAGCGTGGCGTGGCGTGGTTCAGGATTTCAGCCGTTTCCACCATTTCCACCATGAAGGTGGAGCGTCCCGCGTGCAGCTCGTCGTGCGCGCCGATGCGTGTGAAGATACGGTCGGTGAGGCCCACGTGAGCTTCACGAGCAGGCACGAAGCTGCCAATCTGGGCCAGCAGCACGATAAGGGCTGCCTGGCGCAGGATGGTTGATTTGCCGCTCATGTTCGGCCCGGTGATGATGTGAATGCGCTCATCGTCCGTCATACAGGTGTCGTTGGGCACGAATCGTTCTAACTGCAATGTGCGTTCGACGACGGGATGGCGCCCGGAGACGATGTGCAGCCGCGTGTCTTCGTCAATTTCCGGACGGACGTAATCATGGTGTGCTGCTACTTCTGCCAGCGAGGCCGCGACGTCCAGCCGCGCCAGAAGCTGTGCCGTGTGCAACAGGCGCTCAGCTGCCTCTCCCACCTCGGCGCACACCTCGTCAAAGAGCCGGCGCTCGATCTCCAGAATGCGCTCCTCAGCGTTCAGGATGAGCGTCTCGTACTCTTTTAGCTCCGGAGTAATGTAACGCTCAGAGTTGGTCAGCGTTTGTTTGCGCACGTAGTCGTCCGGCACCAGCTCCGTGTTGGCCTTGGTGACCTCGATGTAGTAGCCAAACACTTTGTTGAAGCCTACTTTGAGCGAGCTGATCCCCGTGCGCTCGCGCTCCTTCGGTTCCAGGTCTGCCACCCATTGCCGCGCGTGTTCGGAGGAGTTGACGACGCCATCCAACTCTGCGGAGAAACCGGGCCGAATGACGCCCATCTTATTCAGGTTTGCCGGCGCCTCTTCCACAACGGCCTCGGCAATAAGATGGGCGGTTTCCTCACAGGGATCCAGTTGCGCCACGAGTTGTACGAGGCTGTCCGGTGGGGCCGACAGGTCGGAAACGAGTTGCTGAAGGCGGGGAACGGTGGCGAGCGCCAGGCCGATATTCTCCAGATCTCGCGGTGTGGCGCGCCCGCTCTCGGCGCGATTGGCTAGCCGTTCCAGATCAGGCAAGGACTTCAGCCGGTCGCGTATGTCGGCGCGCAAGAGGGCATCGTCATAGAAGGCCTG
>DATHSI010000139.1:0-8530 GCA_035464315.1 Candidatus Sulfomarinibacteraceae bacterium | reverse complement strand
ATTTGCCGCCGCGCCCAATCCGGATCGTAGCCCACGCCAACCTGATCCGCCGGCGGCGCGCCGAGCACGCCGGGGGGCGAGAAGTGGCGCATGGGCGCGCCGCGACCGGCGTACACCTCTTCAATCAGCTGCTGGCGGTCGATGGCTGCGCTGAACGCTCGGCGCACGGACGGATCGGAGAAAACCTCGCTTTCGGTGTTGAAAGAGAGGTAGAAGACCGACTGGTTGGAGAACAGGTGCAGTCGCGGGCCCAGGCGCGGGTCGCGCAAAATGGCCTCCAGCTCGGACGCCGGCATCACGCTGACGTCCAGACTTTTGTCCAGCCACTGTTCGTAAGCGCTGTCACTATCCATCCAATAGATATTGACGAGGTCTACCGTGCCGCGGAAGGGATCAGGCCAGTAAGGATTGCGTATCAGTATGGTGTGCGAATTGGGCTGCGTTTCCGCGTCCATCACGAAGCGACCGCTGGTCAGCACCGTATCCAGCCTGGCCCACGATTGCCCGGTGCCGCCAAAGGCGGCAACGATCTCCTCGGGGACGGGTCGTATCAGGGGCAGGGTGGC
The DNA here is from genome assembly GCA_035464315.1 of Candidatus Sulfomarinibacteraceae bacterium. Lineage (GTDB taxonomy): Bacteria > Chloroflexota > Anaerolineae > Promineifilales > Promineifilaceae > JAAYYY01. The sequence goes on along the minus strand of DATHSI010000139.1, from coordinate 7,964 downwards.
AATGGTAGGGACGTAAGCTGCGGGCTCTCGCAACGTGATTTCCACCGTTCCATCGTCTGGCGCGCGCACGCCGATGCGGGCCAGATCGTCCGCTTCCGCCTCCACCAGGCTGTGCACTTCCTCGCAGCCTTCGATGATGAACAACACAACCTTGTCCGGCGTGTCCATTTGCGGATCGCAAGCCCGCCGGATGGCAAAGACGACGTCGCCGGCCACGACCGGACGGTACGGCTGCGGCTCTGTGTCGCGCGGAAGCAGGCTGGTGGTTGGTGGGTGCAGGCCGGACTTCACCCAATAGATGTCCTGTCGCAGGTGGAAGGTCCAGGTCAGACCGTCGTCGCTGACGTCCCATTCCCGGGCCAGCTCCGGCTCCACGCTGTTCTGGGCGTGATTGTAGCGGGTGAGGCCCACGAACAGATTCTCTACCAGATTCATCTCGCTGTCGCTGCTGGCCTGCTGGGGATCTATCTCCGATGGCGCACCGCTGAGGCCCAGGTCCAGCACAGCTTCTTCCGCTTTCTCCGGGTCTGGCGTTACCGTCGGCGGCGCCCCCATGGAGCGGGGCACCACGCGAGTGACTTCCACCCGGTCACCCTGAATGGTGAGCACCTGGCGTACCATGCGCTGATTGGGGTCGCTGGCCTGGCAGCCCAGAAGAAAAAGCAGGGCGCCGGCAAGCAGGAAGATGAACGGTATCTGCCTTCCCATAGCCATATTCTTCAAGAGTGAATCAATTCCTACTACGCATCATGTCGCATACTGCCTGAAACATACGGGCAAACGATGGCCATGCTAACTGATGCAGCGGCGCCGGGCAAGCGTTGGCGGCGGAAACTTACCCTTTTCTTGCCTGCGCCACATCCGGCGAACCGCCTGACTTACAACTCTATTATAAATTTGCACCAGTTGTTTGGTATGGTTCAACACATATGATAGCATTATCACAGCAGGGGGCAGGAAATAATGGATGAAAACACCCCTCGCGCCCGGCACGAGCGCGTGCTCGTCGTAGACGATGCGCGGGAGATCCGAGAATTCTTAACTGATTATGTCCTCTACCCGCGAGGGTTTGAGGTGTTGACCGCTGCCGATGGGCTGGAGGGTCTACAGTTGGCATTTTCGGAGCAACCGGATTTGCTGATTGTGGATCTGCAGATGCCCAATATGAGCGGTCTGGAGCTGCTGCGCCGCCTGCGCACGCGGCGCGTGCACATTCCATCGATCGTGATGACGGCTCACGGTTCGGAGCAGGTCGCCGTCAAAGCGCTGCGGCTGGGCGTCCGCGACTACGTGATCAAACCCTTTGTCGTGGACGATATGGAGGCAGCCATTGACCGCGCGTTGCACGAGCGGCGGGTGGTGGCGGAGCGGGACGATCTCATTGCCCAGTTGCGACAGGCCAACGACCGGCTGCGCCAGCGGGCGCAACAGTTGAATGCCCTGTACAGCATCGGCAAGAGCGTGTCCTCGTCGCTGGATCTGGAGACGATCTTGAAGCGGGTGGTGGAAGCCGCCGTCTACCTTTCCGGGGCGGACCAGGGCTCGCTGATGCTTTTGAACGAGCAGGGGGAGCTGTACGTGCGCGCCAGTAAAAGTGCGGGCAACGCCGTGCGCTCGCTGCACGACCGCATCCAGGACTCTGAGGCCGCGCGCGTCCTGAAGAGCCGCGACACCGCCATATTGGGCGGCGACAATTACCCCATCCACGCCGCGACCACGAGTAAGGCGCATGCCCTGGCCTATATTCCGCTGGTGGCCAACCAGCGCGCCATCGGCGTCCTGGCAGTGGCCAACTTCAAAGAGGACCGGCCGATTTCCACGCGGGAGACGCGGGTGCTGTCGGCGCTTGCCAGCTATGCAGCGGGCGCCATCAACAATGCCTGGCTGCACCAGCGCATTGCGGCCGAACGCAACCAGCTACACGCCATCATTAACCAGAGCGACAATCCGATTCTGGTTGTCGATCACCACCGGCGCATCGTCGTGGCCAATGCCGCCAGCCGTACCGTGCTCGATCTGCCGGGCGGCAACCTGGAAGGCCAGCCACTGCGCGACAATCTGCAGGATGGTGAGTTGCTGGAGTTTATCACCCAGACGCCGGATACCGGCCTGATGCGGCACATAGAGGTTGCACTGGGTAGCGGCCGCTACCGCGCCACGCTGACGCCGGTGAAGGACATCGGACGCGTGTTGGTTATGCAGCTTCTGAGCTCTACCGTCTCCAGCCGCAGCGCGCCCTGAACGCATATCCTTGCCTATGACTCGGCCCAGGTAATCTGGCTGCCGTCGTAGAAAAATGTGTCCTCTTCTGTGCTGTCCGCAGTCTGCGCCAGCCGTTCGCGCGTGTCCAGCGGGCGGGCTACCATCGCCGGCGGGCGGCGGCGGTGAAGCCGATCCAGGCAGAGGTGCAGGTCGTATTCGTCCACGTAGGCGCCCTGGAAGCGAACGGTATTGTCTCCCACACGAGCCAGGAAATCCCCTCGACCCAGAAGGTGCTCTGCGCCCGTGTCCGGCACGCGGAGCGCAGCCTGTGCTTCTTCGCTGTCGGATAGATGACCCGCGACGCGCAGCAGCGCGCGCCGGGGCAACGCCTGACGCAGGCCCGCATCCTGAGGCCGGCGCGTGCTGAGGGCGAAGTGGATTCCCGCACCCGGGCCTCGCAACAACAGCGCATGCAGCGCCTTGCGAATAGGGCCCTCGTCTTCTCGCAACAGCGCGGCCAGACGATCCACAATAACCACAATGCGCGGCTGCCAGATATGGTGGTCCGTGCGGTATCCCATCTCGTCCTCAAGGAAGGTAAGGACGTCGGCTATGTCTTCCGTCTGTGTTACCAGCCCGGCCAGCACGTGCGGCAAATATTGCATGGCGTGCAGGCCAAGCCCACCGGCGTCGCTGCCCGGAAGGTCGGGGTCGATGAACAGCATCTGTATTTCGGACTGCCGGTTGTGTAGGGCCAGCGAGAGGGCGATGGTTCGCAGCAGAGCGGTTTTGCCCGCACCGGGCGCACCGGCAAGCAGGATGTGCGTGCTATCTTCGGCAGCCAGATTGAAGAGCAGAGGGCGATCTTCCGTGGTCCAACCCAGCGCCGCCACGTACGGGGGCAGCGGGGCTATGCGCTGCAGTATGTCCAACAGGCTGATTGCCGGCGGCTGGCCCTGATCTACCTCCACGTAGAGGGCGCCGTTCTCCTGCGCGATGTGCACGCGGTGCACATTGAGGCTGTCCACCAGATCCTGCTCCAGTTCGCGCAACGTCTCGCGCCCGGCAGGCAGCTGTCCATGCACGATAAAGCGCGTCCTCTCCGCTTCCAGCTGTCCCCCGGCTACCTGGGCTGCCAGGTCGTGGCGTTCGAATACGGCTTCGATACCGGCTGCCTGAATCTGCAGCCGGTGGTCCAGGCGCTGGCTGTGGGCCGCCGGGCCACGCGTGGGCAGGCCCTGTTGTTGCCACTGTTGGGTCATCTCGTTCTCTCATCTGTTTCCGACCCGCCGGCGCACCGCGCGCTGCGGGCGGAAACGTGGGACACAATCGAATTATGAACATTATAGAACATATGTTCGTCACGGTCAATGCGCGTGAGCCAGGAAGATAGCGCAGATTCGTGGGCAGCGGTCTGTAGTGGGCGCTTCAGCGCCGGGCAAAGCCGCTAAAGCGGCGACTTCGAACCCTACTCCTACATTTTTGCGTTCTCGCTGTTGCAACCTCGCGGCGTTCGGTTGCGTATAGTAGTTTGAACTGTGTGAGCGCTGTTTGCGTGGCATCATGGAGCAGGAGTATAATCTCGAGTGATTTCTCTCGATTAAGGAAGTAACGATGTTGGAAGAACTGTTGGCTTCCGGCGTGCTTAATCTGGTGTACGCCGCCATTGCTTTGGTCAGTTTTCTCTATGCGCTGATCACACTGATCGGGGCAGAGGTTGGCGATGCCCTGGATTTCGACATGGATGTGGACGGGGACAGCGGCGTCGATTTCATCAGCGTCAGCCCTTTCGCCCTGGCTATGTTCGGCAGCACATTTGGCCTGGTGGGCCTGATCACACGCCTGTGGATGGAGATGGACTCTGTTCCCAGCATGCTGTGGTCGCTTGGCGCGGGCGTGATCGTCGGCGCGGTGGCGCAGGCCTTCTTTATCTACGTGCTATCTCCGAGTAAATCCAGCCATTATAGCCTGCAGAAGGACGCCATTGGGCGCGAGGCGGAGGTGATCACGACCATCCCCGGCAGCGGCCTGGGCGAAATTGCCTTTAACAACGTCAGCGGCCGCATCAAACTGGGCGCTCGTTCCGCGACGGGCAAACAGATCGGCTACGGCGACGTCGTGGTTATTGAGAGAATTGTCGGTCGCGTGGCCTTTGTGCGTCCGCCTGAGGATGAGGAGAAGTGATCCTCGGTTCACCTGTTACTGTCACTTTGTTTTCTGTGTTATGTGAGGAAAAGAAATGGGTACGTTAGGTGCTTTAATACCAGTCTTTCTGGTTCTTTTCGTATTCGTGCTCGTGGCCCTCATCTTCGTCTATGCCAGCCGCATAAAGAAGGTGGGTCCCAACCAGGTTCTGGTCATTTCTGGACGGGGTGAAGGTCGCCGCGAGTTGGAGACGGTGGAGAGCAAATTCCGCATCGTCACCGGCGGCCGGGCCTTTGTGTGGCCTATTCTGGAACGGGTGGACGACCTCTCGCTGGAGATTATGACCATCGAGATTACGACGCCAGACGTGCCGACGGTTCAGGGCGTCAACGTTACCGTGGACGGCGTGGCACAGGTCAAGATCGGCAGCGACGAGAACTCGATTCGCACCGCGTCCATCCAGTTCCTGTCTAAGACCAACGACCAGATTCAGCACGTGGCCCACGAGACGTTGGCCGGCCACCTGCGCGCCATCCTGGGCACGCTGACGGTGGAGCAGCTGTACCGCGACCGCGAGGCGTTTGCGCAAAAGGTGCAGGAGGTCTCCGGCGAGGATATGGCCAGCATGGGGTTGGAAATTGTTTCCTTCGTGATCAAGGACATCAAGGATGACGAGGGTTATCTGGAGGCCTTGGGCCGTCCGCGCATTGCTCAGGTCAAGCGCGACGCAGCGATCGGCGAGGCGGAGGCCTCCCGCGACGCCACCATCGAAAGCGCCAAGGCGCGCCAGGAAGGGGAATCGGCCAAGTACGATGCCGAGACCAAGATTGCCGAGAGCCGCAAGAACTTCCAGGTTCAGGAGGCGGCCTATGAGGTGGAAGTCAACCGCAAGCGCGCCGAATCTGAGCTGGCCTATACGCTGCAGCAGAACATCGAGAACCAGAAGGTGACGGCCGAGGAAGTTCAGGTCGAAGTCGTGCGCAAGCAGCGGCAGATTGAGGTCGAGGAACAGGAAGCCAAACGCAAGGAGCGCGAGCTGGAGGCCACCGTGCGCAGGCCGGCGGAGGCGGAGGAGTTCCGCATTCGCACCCTGGCCAACGCCCGCCAGTACCAGCTGCAGACGGAGGCGTCCGGTGAAGCGGAGGCCATTCGCCAGCGCGGTCAGGGCGAGGCCGACGCCGCTAAGGCGCGCGGTCTGGCCGACGCCGAGGTGACGCGGCAGCAGGGTCTGGCGGAGGCGGAAGCGACGGCTAAGAAAGCGGCAGCGTGGCAGGAGTACACGCAGGCGGCTATCTTGCAGCAGATCCTGGACAAGCTGCCGGAGATCGCATCGGCCATTGCCCAGCCGCTGACCAAGACGGACCGCATCGTGATCATCGGCGGCGGCGAAAACGGGCGAGGCTCCGGCGCGTCGCGCGTGACGGATGATGTCACGCAAATCATCGCCCAGGTGCCGGCGACCATCGAGGCCCTGACGGGTGTGGATTTGACGCATGCTCTGCAGAACTTGCCCGGCCTGAAAGAGACCGTTGAAGATGGCAAAGCGGACGCCACGACCACGGACGGCGCCTCAGCGGAAGCGGATACGTCTCCTGCCGCAGACGAGGCCTGATCGCGAACGACCATACGAACTTTCAATTCGACGCCGGCAGCGACCCTGAGTTTGCTGCCGGCGTTTTTTTGTGGGCCCTAGAGACTCGACAGGCGCTGCCAGGTTGACGTTATGGTGGGCGCGTCTGCCCGGCTGAGGTCGATGGCGGCGGTCCATTCGTAGCTCTTCGGCCATTGTTTGAAGGGCCGGACGATGGTGAAGATGAGGCGCGGCGTGAGGGCGGGTTCGCCCGGCTGCCAGCCGGCGCTGGGGCGCAGACGCACCTGCACCTGATGGCCGTGGCGCGCGACCTGCCACTCGCCGCCAACGTCGCCGGCGTCAGGGATGGGGGCCATTTTTGCGCGAAAAGCGCCGGCGACGGAAACGCCGTCGCGCAGGGTGGTCAGGGCGGGGAAAGGCGGGTCGAACGTGACCTGCAACTCGCGCGCCGGCCGGCTGCCGGCGGTCTCCAGGCCGCGGGCCATGGCCGCGATTTCGTAGTGGCCCGCGTTGCGCACCAGGGCATAGCGCACGCCATCGACGGTAGGCTGTTCGTGGCCGGTGACGGGACTGCCTGTTAGCGGGCCGCTGGTCTGAGGATTCCAGAAGGCGATGAAGGGGTCGCCGCAGTAGCGGGTGAGGTAGACGCGACTGCCGCCCATGGGGACCGGCAATTTGACCAGCTCGCGCGGTGCGCCGTCCACCGTGACGGTTACTTCGCTGCCGCCGACTTTGACGAAGGAGAAGTCATAGAGAAAGAAGAGGGGCAGGGCGTCGGGTTCTTTGATGGTGTGGCCCATGGGCGCCAGCAGGGAAAAGCTGCCGGCGCGCGTGGCGTGGTCCTCGCGGATGCGTAATACGATGGGCCGCCCGGCGTGGTCGGTGAAGGCGATGTCGGCGTCTACGCCCTGCGGCCGGATCTGGAAATGCGACCGCTCAAAGTGGCAGGCGACCATCTGGCCCAGGCCGGACTGGATCTGGTAGGCGGCGGGATCGAGGGTCAGGGTGGGCTGGTGATAGACGTCGACTTTATCGTCGATACGGTAGAGGATGACGAGCAGGCCGCGCCCGTGCTGCTCGTCGTCAAACCACTGTGGCTCGGCGCCTTTGTAGTATTGGCCCTTGCGCCAGTTTATTAGCAGCAGGCGTTCCATGGGATCGACCCGCAGATGGAACGGGGTGTAGAAGTGGTCTCGGTTGGTTCCGGCGTAAATGGTCTGGTGCTGCTGGTTTCCGCTCATGAGGTGACTCCCGTATTGAGATGATGTGTCCAGGTGTTTGCCCGTTGTGGGCGCTGAGTCTGGCCATCTGCCCTGAAAATGGATTTTGACATTCTACCATCTCTTTGGTTTTCAACATACTCATAGATCGTGGGCGGCGGTGAGGCGCGCGGCCCCCACTTGCCCCGCGGACAGACCGCGCTATAATGACCACATAACCATATATTTTCCTTCGGGGCAGGGTGAAATTCCCGACCGGCGGTGACGCTTTCGCACACGAAGCCCGCGACCCTCAAGACAGCGCCGATGGCGCTGCGCCGAGGTTGATCTGGTGAGATTCCAGAGCCGACAGTGATAGTCTGGATGGGAGAAGGTAAGACGTGCGACGGCGTCTCCTGTCGGCATGCCCCACCTGATACAGGTGGGTTTTTTGTTGTGCCGGGCCGCAGGCGCGCCCACCGCGCGATCCGCAGGCAATTCTCCTCCCCTGTCCCGCAGTATAGAAAATCGAAGAGGTGATCTGATTGTGACGGCGGTTCTGCGCCGGCGGAGCAAGGCTTATGATCGGACGATGGATGCAAAGAGAGCGCTCACTACCCATCTGGTTGACAACGCTCGCTTCTTTCTTGCTGTTGCTGTTAGGCTGGCACGCGCTGACGGTGCTTGGCGGCTACGACCACTTTATCCTGCCCGGCCCGCTGGAGGTGTGGCAGCAGTTCAACACGGTAGCCACGGACGGGCGGCTGCTGCGCCATGCCCTGATTACGGTCAGTGAGGTGATACCGGGCCTGTTACTGGGTTTCCTG
>DATHSI010000138.1:0-29446 GCA_035464315.1 Candidatus Sulfomarinibacteraceae bacterium | reverse complement strand
CTGCAACATCTCCTCACGCTCGAAATCGCCGGTGACGACGACCACAGCGTTGTTGGGAGCGTAGTGCCGCCGGTAATAGCGGTACAGATCGTCCCGCGTCATGGTCAGCAGATCCACCTCGTCGCCGATCACCTCGTGGTGATAGGGGTGAACGCGGAAAGCAGCCGCGGTCAACTCCTCATGCAACAGGAAAGTGGGCCGGTTTTCATACATATGCCGCTCGGAGAGAATGACCGTTCGTTCTGCATTCACCGCCTCGTCGTCCATGATGGCGTTCATCATGCGATCAGACTCCAGTTCCAGCGAAAGCTGAATCTGGTCCGAGGGCATCACCTCAAAGTACGCTGTGAAGTCGATCCACGTGAAGGCGTTGAAGCGCCCGCCAAGGCGCGACACGGCGCGATCCAGCGTGCCCGGGGGAAATTTGGGCGAGCCCTTGAACATCATGTGCTCCACCCAGTGGGAAGCGCCTGTTTGTCCCGGTGTCTCGTTGCGGCTGCCCACACGGTACCAGATCCAGAAACTAGTTACCGGCGCATGGTGCATCTCTTTCAAGACGACGGTCAGGTCGTTCTGTAGAGAAGTTTTGTGTACAGGAAGGGTCATCGAATTCTCCACTTTTCTTGTGCCACGTCCAGCCGATTATAACGCGTCAGACAGCAAAGGGGAAAGATACCGTTTCCGCTATCTTACAGAGTGGCTTACAGTCTTGTTTGGGTTATTGACAATGGTACTATGTTTCTTGACAATATATCTAGAAGCACAAATAATACATCAGCGTTATTCCCTCCCATTTGTGTGAGTGCACGAACCTTAATGTGTGAATTCTAGCCGGTCTGCCCTGGAGCAGTGTCCGGCGCCTTTGGAAAAGCCAAGGAGCATTCAATGAAACCGATATCACCATCACAACCCAGCTCTGAGCGCGAACCTTACGAGCCGCCAGCAATCATCTACGAAGGGAAGCTCTCTACGCGAGCAGGTACACCGGATTTCGAAAGTAATACTAACAGCCTGCCAGGCATCGATCCCGCGGACATCTTCGGCAATAGTTAGTCTTAGAGCAACAGTTAATTCTGATCACTGACCGTACTCATTCTTTTCTGTTTGGTCTGCTCTAAGCTCTTGTCGCCGCCGCCCCAACTTCATCCCCCTGGTTATTAAAGGATCCCAACACATCGTGCCCGCTTTCGATGTAGCCAAAATGCCGGCGGAATGCCGGCATTTTGTGCTACCTGGGCGCCAGGCTCAGGGCAGCGCGCCCGGCGTGGGAAAGGGCCAGGCCCGAAAATCTGCGTTACAATCGTGCGTGTCCTGCCAGTAGGGATAACGCTCCAGGCTGTAGCCGGGCGCCGGCAGCAAGTCGCAAGATATCAACCCCGGGAATACGCCGTTGCCATAGGCCACAGCATCCACGACGTTTCCCTGCGCGTCGCGCAACCAGATCTCGTCTCCTTCATTGCCCAGCTGCAGAATCGCCGCCGGATCGCCCCACTCTACAACATCGATTAACTGAGGAACCTCGGGATCGCTATTCACAATTTCAAAGTCAGGAGGGAAGCCGAAACGCGCCCGAAAACCGCTGCTGGTGGTGGCAATCACCAGGGCCGACCGTGGGTGCAAAGTGACGCCCTCCGGGAAACGGCGCATGTCCTCAAAATCGTCCGGGCTCAAGGCATCGCCGATCAGCCAGTGGCTGATGTCGACTGCGTCCATACCAGGGTTGGCGATTTCAATAAACTCCGCATCGTCGGGGCCCACCGGATCATACATGATCTCGGTGATGAGAGGCACGCTCGGCGGCGTGAAGTGATTGTGCATGACCACAGGAAGCAGTAGGCGGTTGGGCCAATCAGCGTTGAACAGGCGGAGCAGATAGCGATATAGCTCGTCGGATTGCACCTGCACAGCCACCTCTCGGTTCCCCTTGCTGGAGAGCTCGGTGCCGTTCAGGCTACCCACGTGCGCCCAGCCACGACCGCCGATCTGCGCCAGGACCATCTTGTTGTGCAGACCCATGCCACTCGGATTTGCACGCTGGCAGCGCAGGTTCAGATGTTCGTCAATAGCAATAGCGTTGACATAGAGGCAAGTCGCCTGGTTGCTCAACGGGCTCCTTTCGTCATCGTAAAATGCATCTAGCAGCAACCGCACGCGTGCTCCACGGCGCGCGGCGTCGATGTATGCTTCTAGGCGCGGATTGGGATCCTCTTCGGCGTTACTATGTGCGCCGCCCCAGTGAGGCTGTTCAGTTAGCTGCTGAACCACAATGGTGTCACCCTTTCCTGCCTGACTCAGGAGCCACAGCAGCCCTCGCTGCCCGTGCAGGCCGTTCTCCGGTGACTGCACGACCTCGAAGCCGAACTCTCCCGAGAAAGACACCGCCTCCGTAAATTGGACTGTATAAGTCGTACCTCCGGTAACGGTGATGGGCACGAATCCCGCTGTTGGAAGGCCGTAAACCGCGTGGTGCTCAGACCAACGCAACAAATCCTGATGCCGCTCAGGCGCCAGATCGTGGGCAAATATCGCCTGCAACCGATCCACCACCGCCGGAGCGTCCGTAAGCAGTATGACTCCGCGCCGGCCCCACGTGCCGTCCGCCTTGTCGTCGTAGGGCATGCTGTGCGGGCTCATATTCTCGCTGCTGATCACGGCAAACGTGTCGTCGATCACTGCAAACTTGGCATGTAGATAGCGGTAACGATCATGAATGTCCTGCTCGTCATCGCGAATCATAAACCAGCAGGCGCCGCCGGCGCTCTCCAGGCGCTGGCACACGTAACGCTCCTGGTCCGTCATCCCACCCACCGGATCACCCTCCAGCAACACGGTCACGTCCACGCCGCGCCGCGCGGCATCGACTAACGCCTGAGCCAGACCCAGATTCTCAAAAGTCAGCGCCTGAATGCGGATGCTGTCTGACGCCGCGTTGAATTGCCTCGCCATGGCTTCGTAGGCATTGTCCGGGGCCACAGCCACGGTGACGATAGCCGTCTCCGTCACCGGCGGCGAGGGATAGAAATCGGGCATGTTCCAGCCCGGATACTGCACCTTGCGCCCGGCAACCACGTCGTCGCGAGCCTGGGCCCAATCCGTGGCGCGATCGGTGTCCGGCGCAGGCCACCAGCCATGAGGTTCGGGCCGGCGATAGAGAATCTGCCCTTCCTCTGCGAACAGCGTCGTCGAGCGATACGGTTGCAAGGCTGGCCCCTGCCAGCCGGGCACAGTCACATCGCCATCTTTGTAGACGAGTACATCTGCAACGCTGCCATCCGGGCGTAACAAGATGACCTCGTCGCCACTGTTGGCAAAGACGGGCCAATCAGGCAACACGATCTGAGGCTCGAATCCAAACTGCCGCCGGAAAGCGCCCTCGTCCCGCGCCAGCCACGCAGCCTCACCGGCAGCCAGGGTGAAGTCATTCGCAAGCAGCGCAGAACGGCTCCCATCGCTCAGCTTCCAGCCTCCCAGATCGACGCTCACCTGGCCCACATTGCGCAGGCGCACGGCTTCGTCGGCGTCGTTCCTTTCATAACCATCATAAAGCACGGCGTCAATCAAAATCTGCACGTGCGGACTGACCAAGACCTCGCTCACCGCCGTGCTGCGGTTGTTGCCTACATACGCTTCCTCAGAGGAAGTAGCCACCGTCGCCGTGTTCGTAATTGCGCCCGCCAAGTCGGTAGCCAGGGTTACCGTTAGCTCGAAACTGAAACGCGTCGCGCTTTCCAGCGTGCTCAGGGGCCACACGAGCACGCCCGGCGCTGGCTGCGACAGGGGCAGACCGCTGTTGTCGGCAAGGTAAGCACTGCCCACAGGCATAACATCTGTGAGCACGACGTTGCTCGCCGTCAGGGCGCCTGCGTTGCTGATGACTATGCCATATACAAGCGGTCGTCCGGCGACTACCGTTGGCGGCGCAGATTTGCGCACGATAAGGTCCACGCCATCAGATGGGACGCTCCAGGCGACATTCGGGTGGCGCGGCGTACCATTGACCGCATGGCCGGCAGCATCTTGCGCCACGTGGGTCAGGCCGTCGTGGTCACGCCACCCTTCTTCATCATCGGCTGCGTCAGGCGCGACCCGTTCCATGCTACGGTAACCCGGCGAGCCCTCCCCGGCAGGCCAGCTACCACCGCCGCCGTTGGCCGTATCCACAACCTGGCCAAGGTCGTTCGCCAGGGTCAACACTTCACCGTCGTTGTTCAGACCACCGGTGTAGATTAAATCTGCATCGACGTCGCTCACAGTCTCGTCGTCTGTACGCTCCAGAAGGAAAAACCCGCCCGCCCCAATCGTGCCACTCAAATTGATGTCCACGTCCCCGCTGCTGTCATAGAGCCGCCAGCCCTGCAGCGAAACGGCTTCCGCGCCTGCATTATACAGTTCGATCCACTCGTCGCTGCTGCTGGCCCGCGTGCCGCCCCAGGCGACCTCGCTGATTATCACCGGCGCCACATCGCCGGCGGCGCTTGCTCCTTGTGACAGGGCGCGAAAGCCGCCCAATAGAGCGGCAGCAGCCATCGCCGAAAGTATGAGCCCGTGCAGACGTCGCAGCACGAGTTGCTACCCTCCTGAAACAGAAGGCCCTCACGGGACGCCCCTTCCCGGTCCATCATGAGGGCCGGCCTATACTGCAGCGCCAGGGCCGGCGCCGGTGTTGACGTCTTATTGCGCCTTATTCTCCCGGCTCGCTGCTCAGCATGACGGCAATACCATCCTCTTCCACCGTGAGATTCACCGTCACTGCCGGCAAATCCGGGCCCTCAAACAAGAGCATGGCCGTATCTTCCATCATCAACAGCTCCTGAGGTTCCTCGTAGCCCAGAGCGCTCAGTTCCCGCTGATAGAAAGTGACGGCATCTTCAAGGCTCGCCTCCACAGTGTAGCTGGTAAAGCTGCCAAACGTAGACATGTCGGTGGCTCCATCCATGACCGGAAGGCCTGAGCCATCCTGCCCGCAGCCCTCGGGAATCTCAATATCGAAAGACGCGCCGACATCCGACACATCATACTCCATGTGAAGCGTACCTTCCTGGTCGCTTGCCTCACCCAGGAATTCCATGGTGCCTACTCCGTCCATAACCATGCGCACCACGTATCCTTCTTCGCGCGACACATAGAGATCGCCATTTACCTCGCGCAGATTCTGAGCATCGGCCATATTTTCCTCGGTGAAGTGATAGTGATCGACCGACTGGCCATCAATCGTCTCCCGGCCCACGTACTCTAGATCGTCCAACTGGCCCAAAATTTCGTCGGCATCCATCAGGTCGCCGAATTCGTCTACCCCCTCGCTCATGTCACCGGCGCTGCCCGAGACGCAGCCGAAACCGGGCAGTACAGTATAGGTGGTCCCTTCGACCTCTGCGAACGAGATACTTGCCTCTTCCGGCAAAGCGCCAGCATCGTCCCACAGGTCGCCTTCAAAGTAAATCGTCATACTAGAAGCCGGCGGCTCCACAATTCTGGCGCTTTCCATGCGCATAGCGCCCCCAGCATCAGAATCGGTGGCTTCGAATCGCATGCTCATATTCACTCGATAGGAGTTATATTCCGCCAGCGCAGCGGTAAGCGATCTGAGCTCAGGCGCGGTTCCGGGCGTGTCCTCGCCATCGCCAGCCACCTCCCCAGCGCCCTCATCAACGGGCGACGTTTCGACCGGCGGCTGTGATTCGCCACTCTCCTCCGCTCCCGGCAGCGGGTCAGGCTGCTCGCCCGTAACCAGATTGCAGGCCAGCGCAGGAAGGCTGATCAAAATTCCGAGTATAAGAATCCATCGAATGGGGGAAATACGCTTACTCATTTGTTCGATCTCCAAGAGCTCCCAACCGCGACTGATAAACAACAAAAAGGCGCGAAGCGACGTGATGACGCTTCACGCCCCAACAACAGTATCAATTATCCAGTGAACAACCGCTCGCGTCCAGACTTTCTATCTGATCCGCTTCAGCGCTTACGACAACGTGTGCGATTCGTCCACATCCAGCAGAATACCTTCGCAATCGGCTTCTGCGTTGACACGCTCCACCCAGGCAGCTGCGTCTTGCTCAATAAGTTGCCAGGTACTGTAATGGGCAGGGATAACCGTCCTCGGTTTAAGGTAATCCAGCGCCAACAGGGCATCGTCGGGTCCCATCGTAAAATTATCGCCGATGGGCACAATGGCCAGATCCAGGTCATCCGCCCGGCCAATCAGCGCCATATCCGAAAACAGAGCCGTGTCACCGGCCAGGTAAATCTTCTTGCCGTCTGCAGAGATGACGTAACCCCCTGGGTCGCCACCGTACGAGCCATCAGGCAGACCGGAACTATGCAATGCGGGCGTCATCTTGACGTAGCCAAAGTCAAACTGGTAACCGCCGCCGGTGTTCATGCCGTGTGTATTGTCGTGGCCCTGTGCATTGACCCAGTTACAGATTTCAATATTACCGATAACCAGGGCGCCGGTGCGTTTGGCCAGGGTAATCGTGTCGGCGATATGATCGCCATGCCCATGGGTCTGCAGGATGAAGTCAGCTTCTACGTCGTCAACACCCGTTTCCGCCACCGGATTATTTCCGGCGAAGAAGGGATCGACGACCACCTTCTGGCCATTTATGTCCAGCGAAAAAGTTGCGTGGCCATGCCAGGTAACTGTAATTGTCATTCAAAACCTCCTCAAAGGCAGGTGATAATGGGTTACAGTCAAGTGTGCGGCGGGAGCGCCATAACATCTCACCGTCCCACCCCAGCAATTTTAAGTATAGCCTCGGAATGCCCCCCGTCAAACCAGAAGAGCGCGGCTTGGTAGCCGCGCTCCACGGTCGCAACCACTTCTTGGGTTGCCAGCTACAGGCCCAGTCGCGAGGCAGCCTGTCTGCATAGACTCGCCCCCCCGGCAGCCAGCCACTCCTGAACGGTGGCGCTGTCCGCGTGACCTGCCTGAATATCCTCGTAAATTCCCGTGCTCCAGACGTAGTAGCGCTGCGTTTCGGGCAACCACTGGTCCCAGCTACCGCCTGCAGCCACATGACCGCCATTATAGCCGGCGAACGCCTTCCCGATATCGCCATTCGTCTGGTGCAGGCGCTCGACAAAGTAGGTCAATCCACGACTGGCGTTGGTGTCTGGGTCCTGCATGTTCTCTCCGGCGCCAAAGTGAAATGGCATGACCTGAAAGAGGCCCTGGGCGCCAGCACTGGACACAGCGTTAGGATCGCCGCACGATTCGATCTGCATGATAATGGCCACAAGATTGGGATCGAGCCCGTGAGCGGATGCCCACGCTACTATCTGTGGCTCCCAATGGCGCACTTCCGGAGTAAACACGGGGGAAAGCTGGCCCGGCGCAGGGGCCGGGGCAGAGAACTCCGCACCGGCGTCGCTGCTCAGGCTACCGGCGCCCGCATCTGCCTCACCCGCCTGCGCCACAA
Organism: Candidatus Sulfomarinibacteraceae bacterium; assembly: GCA_035464315.1. Classification (GTDB taxonomy): domain Bacteria; phylum Chloroflexota; class Anaerolineae; order Promineifilales; family Promineifilaceae; genus JAAYYY01. The sequence continues at coordinate 22,028 of DATHSI010000138.1, read as the reverse complement.
CCTCCTGTCCGCTCGCGGCGGCCGCCGCCGCGCCATAGTCAGGACGCAAAGACACAAGCAGGGGCACGATTAACAGAAGCACGCTGGCCAAGATGAAGAGCATGCGCCGCTGCACCACATTTGAGCTGGCCCGTTGCCGGTGCTCAGGAATCTGGAGGAATGGTGTCTGGACTTGCGCATATTGCGTGTAATATTGATCGTAGTAAGCCATTTAAGCACTCGTTGAGAAGATTGTCTGGGGATAAGGTCGTTTCATGCTGGGCGGCGTCCTTGCCCGTTCACTGCATTCGCACCTCTACGCGCACCGGGAATGGGTGGGCGCTGGCGCACACGGTTGTTCTTGCCGGCCGTCTGTGGCTCAGGTCGCACATCCACCATCCCAGCTTCTTCTGCCGCTTCGTCGACGCGGCGAATACCTCTGCGCGCGCCCATCTCGTCTTCATCTGATTGCGAGCGATGGTTGCGCGCCAAGAAGTCCGGCACCTCATCGCTGGTGGGCACGACGTCAGCACCGGCAAAAAGCGTTTCGTGAACGCCTGCAGCCGCGTTCGGGCGGCGCTCGCGTACTGGCTGACCCGTTGGCAATGGCAGGCGCCGCGCACGACTGACAGAGCGGCCGGAAAAGCCAAACTCAAGCAGATGGCTGCCCGCGACGGTCAGCGCGCCGATGAAAAGGATGCGGGTCAGCCACACAAGCACGGCTACAAACACCGGCACAAACTGCAGTAGCTGGCTTCGGCTCAGAACTTCGTTGCCAAACTCATGACTGATCAGGGTCAGGGAGACGGCCCACCACGTCATCAGGGCATTCATCGTCGCGCCCAACAGCCAGGCGCCCATCAGAAACCATACCTCTCGCGGTTGCTCGCCCTCGCTCTCCGGTGAAAAGAGGCGCACCAGCCCGGCAAAGTCAATAGCGCAGAAGGCAAGCGCCAGTATCGACGCCCAGCGTATACCTGCAATTCCTACCGGTCCTAGTAAATTGTCCAGCGCGTACCGCGTGGTGTCGAAATTGAAGATTTCAAAGGCAAAGAGCGCAATCACCAAAATGACGGCGATCACTGCGTGGCGCGGAAAATGCACGCCATAACCCGTAAGGCGCCCCAGCATACCGTCGTCAAACTGACTTTGGAACATCTCCTGTTTAATCATCCGTTACTTCCTCCACGGTATGTGATTGCGGCCTGGTGGCACAGTCCAGACCCCAGAAGTTGATAAAGAACCCCTTGATTACCTCCCGCGGCTCCGGCAACGTTTCCGGTTATGAGAGGGGCGGAGCCGAAGAGGGTCGCTGCTCTTCGGCTCCGCAGTTGGGAGGGTGTAGAACACTTGTTCTATATACGCAGAATAGCACAAACGTTCTGGTGTGTCAAGATCGATTTTTCCGCGGTCTTACAAGATGATGCTCCCCATCTAAGCGCCGCCACCGGCCCGACGCGCTCAGGCCAGGTGTGCTTTCACCGCCTGCCCCACGTTGTAAGGAATCCCCGGTACCGATGCGATTTCTTCAGCCGTCGCCTTGCGAATTTCATCCAGCGAGCCAAAATGGTCCAGCAGCAGTTTGCGCCGCTTGGGGCCTACCCCCGGTATGGCGTCCAGTATCGAGGCCGTGCCTACTTTTGCCCGCCGCTTGCGGTGCCCGGTATTGGCGAAACGGTGCGCCTCGTCGCGAACACGTTGCACCAGATACAGCGCTTCCGAGCGGCGGGGCAGGCGCACAGACAGCTCCTTGCCCGGTACAAACAGCTCCTCGTCCTGTTTTGCCAGCGCTGCCAGCGGCACTTCATCTTCCAGATCGAACTGCGCCAACACCTCCTGGGCCATGCTCAATTGGCCCTTGCCGCCATCGACGATGAGCAGGTCCGGAAGCAGCGACCACGCTGTTTCCTTTTTGATGCGCCCGATCTGGCTGGGATCGGTCAGTTCGCCCGCCATCGTGTCTTTATAACGCCGGAAGCGACGGATGAGCACTTCTCGCATGGCGCCGTAATCGTCATTGGTCACCGTGTGCACATTGAAACGGCGATAGTCGCTTTTGCGCGGCACGCCCTGCACAAAGACGACCATCGAACCGACTGTGTGTTGCCCCTGCGTGTGGCTAATGTCGTAACACTCGATGCGCGCCGGCGGGGATGGTAACTCCAGAGCGTCCTGTAACTCGCTCATCGCTTCCACCTGGCGCGAGCGGTCGGTGGCCCACTGCTGGCGCAGCGTCTGCAGCGTATCCTGGGCGTTGTTCGCCGCCATCTCAACCAATGCCTTCTTCTTGCCTCGTCGCGGCACCTTGATGGCTACCTTCTGCCCCCGTTTCCGCTGCAGCCACTTTTCGATGATGCGCGCCTCTTCCACCTCGTGTGGCAAGAGGACCTCTTTGGGGATATGCGCCGCGTCGTCGTAAAACTGGGTGACGAATTCCTGCAGCACTGCCTCATCACGCTCATCCTCGGTGCCTTCCAGCAAGAAGTACTCACGACCGATCAGTTTGCCGTGACGAATAAAGAACACCTGCACGCATGCATCGCCCTGCTCTCGAGCGAAAGCGATGACGTCCTGGTCCGTATTGGCGGCGGCGATCACCTTCTGCTTGGCCACGACCTTGTCAATCGCCTGCAGCTGGTCGCGATATTCGGCCGCTTCCTCGAAGGCCAGGTTTCGCGCTGCCGCCTCCATTTTCTCCTCGATCTGCCGTACGATCTGCTCCGATTTACCTTCCAGGAAGTCCATCAGTTGCCGGATCATATTGCGGTATTCTTCTTTGCTCACCGCGCCGATGCATGGAGCGTTGCACAGTTTGATGTCGTAATAGAGGCAGGCCCGCTCGTCCTGACCCGTAATCGTGCGGTCGCAGGTCAGGTAGGGAAAAATCTTGCGCAGCAGGTCCAGCGTCTGGTGCACGGCCCACACGGACGTATACGGGCCGAAATAACGCGAGCCATCGCGGGCCATACGCCGGGTCACGGTCACCTTGGGATAGGGATCTGCCCAGTGCACCTTGATATAGGGGTAGCGCTTGTCATCCTTGAGGCGCACGTTATAGCGAGGCTTGTGCTTCTTGATCAGCGTCATCTCCAGCAACAAAGCCTCGAGCTCGGAGTCTGTGGTAATTATTTCAATGTCCGCCACCTGCCGGCGAAGCAACCTCGTCTTGTATGAATCGACATTCCGCACAAAGTAGGAGCGAACGCGCGATCGTAGGTTGACCGCTTTGCCAATATAGAGAATTTTTCCGTCCTCGTCCTTGTGCAGGTATACGCCAGGGCGCGACGGTAGATTGTCCAGAATATCCTGAACCCGTTCAGGTGGTGTATAAGCCATAACTAATTGGTCACTCGCTTGTTCACTTATGTCTATTTTAACAAAGGACAGTAAGACATGTGTAATCTTAACTTGACCTTATGGTAGAATCCACACATGGACCTGCATCTGACACTCGACGAGGCCGAAAGCGCCCCACTCTACCGCCAGTTGTATACACAGATCCGCGAACGGATTCTGGAAGGCGAGCTGGCGCCCGGCAGCAAGTTGCCGCCGACGCGGACCCTCGCCCGGCGCCTCGAGCTGGCCCGCGTTACTGTCATCCAGGCCTACGACCAACTGCAGGCTGAGGGGTACGTGCGCAGTAGGCGCGGCGCCGGCACCTTCGTCTCTGACAAACTGCCGTTGGAAGCGCTGGAGCATGAAGACGACGCTGCAGGGCAGGGCACAGCGTTAGCCGGCTGGGGAAGACGGGTGCTGGAGATTGACGGCCGGCGCCGGCAGGCATCCGAACCGGGGCGCTTTGACATCGACTTCGGTTTCGGCCGCTCATTTCCACATATCTTTCCCTACGACGTGTGGCGACGGCTCCTGGCTCGTTATCTCAGCACCGACGACGTGATGCTTTCCCGCTATGGCTCCGTGTCCGGCTTCCACCCCCTGCGGGAAGCGATTGCCGACTATCTGGCGCGGCTGCGCGGCGTGCACTGCCGGCCGGACGAGGTGGTCATCGTCAACGGCGCGCAACAGGCGCTGGACATCCTGTCCCGCCTGCTTCTGGAGACCGGAGACGAGGTGCTCGTGGAAACACCCGGTTACACTGATGCCTTCGACATTTTTCGCGTATACGGAACCAGATTGACGGCCCTGACCGTAGATGAACACGGCTTTCCGGTAGAAGCGATTCCCCGCGAGTCACAGGCGAAACTGGCCTTTGTCACGCCGACTAACCAGTTTCCACGGGGTGGCGCCATGCCGGCGCGGCGACGGCTTGCGCTATTGCAGTGGGCGCGCGAGCAGCAAGCGACGATCATTGAAGACGATTACGACGGCGCCCTGCGCTACGAAGAGCAACCGTTGGCCGCCTTGCAGGGCCTGGACGAGGACGGACGCGTCGTCTATCTTGGCACCTTCTCTAAAGTCCTCTTTCCGGCCCTACGCCTGGGCTACGTCGTCTTGCCGCCCGCGCTCTTGCACCCGTTTATCCGGGCCAAATCGATCGTGGACCGCGGCGCGCCAACGTTGACGCAGGCAGCCGTGGCCGACTTTATTCGCGAGGGGCATTTCGAGCGACACCTGCGCCGCCTGCGTAAGGAATATGGCCGGCGGCGCGCTGTGCTGGTGCGCTCGTTGCACGATCACCTCGGCGACAGCGTTTCTTTCGCCCGCGAACCGGCCGGCCTGCACGTCATGCTCTACCTGGATCCGGCTTTCGACGAGGGCAGCGTGGTGCAATGCGCCGCGGACCAGGGCGTCGGCGTTTACCGTGGAGCGCCGTACCATCTGCAGCAACCGGCGCCCCCTTCCATTTTGCTCGGCTTCAGCGGGCTTTCGGTAGAAGAGATTGAGGAAGGAGTGCGACGTCTGGGCCGGGCCCTGAACAAATGCCTGCCCGCCGCCACTTAAGGGCGCATACAAAAAGCCTTACTCCAAAGAGTAAGGCTCTGCAGTCGGGGCAGCCGGATTCGAACCGACGACCTCACCGACCCGAACGGTGCGCGCTACCAAACTGCGCCATGCCCCGGCAAGGTCTGTAAATTATAAAACAAGACGGCCTGATTGGCAAAAATGCATACGCTGCGTTTACAGGCGGGCCACAAACAGCGCCTTCTCCCGAGTAATGGCAATCTCGCCCCGCGCCGCCAGTTGCTGCTTCAATTGCTCCACGAAGCCCGCCAACTTCAGACCCTTCAATTTCTGAGCCACCGTGCCCTCCGAGCGCACGTAATCCACAATGGGGCCCACCTCTCGAAAGAGAAGCATGTCCTCAAACGGAAAGACGCTCACGGTTGAAAACCACTCTGAAAGCATCGCACGGCCATTTTCCAGACCAAAACGTTCGCTATCGCCGCCATACCCTTCGTCGGGCAAGTAGGGCCGCACAAGCTCGCCTAACTCGTGCAGGTGGCGGCGCCCGCCGGCTGAGGTGTAGAACATCCCTCCCGGAGCCAGTACCCGATGCACCTGCGCCAGACAATTCTCAGGCTGTAGCAGGTGATCCAGCACGCCCAGGGCCACCACCACCCCGCAGCAGGCACGTGGCACCGGCAATGCTTCTGCATCGGCCACCTGAAACGTAATACCCGGCTGGTTGGGATAGCGGGGCATGCGCTCTCGCGCAGCCTTAACCATTGGCAACGACAGGTCAGAGAGGATCAGCCGCACGCCGGCCGGCAACTGATGCCAGTTTTGCCACCACAATTGGCCTGAGCCGCTGCCGATATCCAGAACACGCGCTTTTCCCGCGAGCTCCAGATGGTCAAAGACCCAGTGGAACCACGCGGTGCTGCTGGTGCCATAGCGGTCCTGAATAGCCGTGCGCGTGTTCAGCCCTTCTTCGCTGGCGTATTGTTCTTCAGTCAGATATTGCTTATCGTCTTGTTTCGTCATGTGGCTCGCCGCCCGCATTGCGCATACTGTCGCCTAACCGTGCTCTGCAAGAAATTCGCGCACGGAAGCAGCAACTGAAATTTCCTCAGCGAGCACAGCCTCCTCGTACTCGCGCGCCCAGCGGTTGATGAGCGGGCGCGCCTGGCGCCACTCGGTATAAAATATCTCCACAAGCGGCCCGCCGCCCTCCAGATAACCCTCTTCCTCAAAATCGCGCGCGGCCCGGCGACGATCGTAAGGCAGGCGCACGATTTCCGCCTGCCACTGTCCCTTGCACCACACAACCTGCGCGTAGCTGATGCGCGGATCGCCGTCAAACGAGGTACCCGCCGAGCCTGAATTGACGATTAACGTCCGGCGCCAGCGGCGCAACAGCGGCTTGTGCGTGTGCGCCGTGCAAAAGACGGCGGGCGATGGAGTCACCTTCTCCGCCAGCTCCCGCTCCGGCGTGTGCGGATAAATGCCATCACGCTGCCCCTGCATGGAACCATGCGTCACCCGCAGCACGCTTCCATCTGGCGCCGTTACTTCCAGGCACGCCGGCAAAGACAGTAGATCGCCGATCCGCCCGTCGAGTTCTTCGTACGTCCAACGCGCGCTCTGGTCAATATTCGTGCGCAGCCGGGCCTGATCCCGCGGCTTTTCCCTCTCCCAGTTGGCAACATACGCCTCGTGGTTGCCGCCGGCGAGCACCCATCCATCCCTGTCGCAGTGCTCCTGTACGAAGTCCCAGCAGGCGACCGAGGAGGGGCCGCGGTTGACCACATCCCCGTTCATGATGACCCTGTCCGGCGCCCAGCGCTCAATATGCTCCGACACTGCTTCCAGCGCCGGCAGGTTACCGTGAACATCTGATAGAACTGCGACTTTCATAACAGCCGGCGACCCTAAGTGCAGTTGCACATTTCGTGCGGACTGCTTCATGTGCTAATCGACGTGCAACTGCCTAATAAGTACGCCTTCGGCATCTTTCATTCGCGAAGCATTTCTGTAAGCGTACTTAGTACTCCTCTTCACGATCAACGACATTGACCAGCGGTTCTCCGTTGAGGTAACGGCGCAAGTTATCGACGAATAAGTCAGTGGCTCGCTCGTCGTACTGCGATGTGAAGCCGCTAATGTGCGGGCTGATAATCATGTTCTCCATCTTCCACAGCGGACTATCTTTGGGCAATGGCTCGGTTTCAAACACGTCCAGGCCGGCACCGGCAATGTACCCTTTCTTCAGAGCGCGGACGAGGTCCTCTTCTTTGATGATGGGACCACGCCCAACGTTAACCAGGAACGCGGTGGGCTTCATCGCCCGGAAAATCTCCTCGTCAAAGAGGTGGTGCGTGCGCTCGGTCAGCGGCAGGGTGATGACGACGTAATCACACTCGGCAACCATCGAGCGGGTGGCTTCGCCCGGGTAGATGCGCGCCGCCAATTGCCCGCCGGGATCGCCGACATTGGCCATGGCGTAATCTTCATCTTCCAGCCGCTTCGCATCCCGCTTGGTGGCCAACACCGTCATGCCGAAAGCGCGGGCAAGCCGCGCCACCTCGCGACCGATGCTGCCATAGCCGGCGATGCCCAACGTCTTTCCTCGCAATTCATCCGGCAAGAATTTCTCCCATCGCTTTTCCGGCCATTCCCCTGCGCGCTGGTAATGCAGCCAGCGCGGCACCCGGTTGGCCCAGGCCAGAATCTGGGCCATCACATACTGCGCCATATTTGTAGCGTGGACGCCGCTGGCAGTGGTAATGACGATGTCACTATCCCAGATGGGGTGGTCCCGCACGTGGTTCACACCGGCCCAATGGGTTTGCACCCATCGTAAATTCGGGGCCTGTTCCGGCCCCGGCAGGCCGGAGATGGCGTAATATACCTCGGCCTGCGTCGTCTTATCCTCTGGCCATTTCCTGTCCGGCAAAGGGAACTGTTCAACCTCTATCTCAGACGAAACGGAACGAATCTTATCCAGTAGGCGCTCAGGGAAGGGCGCCGTCACCAGAACATGGGTCATAACTAACCTCTCAAACTGTGATGCTACCGTTTTCCACTTATGATTTGCGTAAGAATAGTCGGATTGACTCCCGCATCAGCGGGCGAGAGAAGCAAATATACCTGAAAAGTGTAACATATGTCAGCCCGCCTGTCAGAGTTGTGCAACCATAGTGACGTTCCATCCGTAGAGAGTAGTGATTGGAGTGAAAAGTCAGCCGTCGTTAGTATGGCAGATCGTATGATGGAGGTTACTCATGAGTGAAAAACGGTTGGTACGTTCCCGAACTGATCGCATGTTCTTTGGCGTCGCCGGCGGCGTTGCCCATTACCTGAACGTCGATCCGGTCCTGGTCCGGCTCATCTTTGTTCTTATCGCCCTCGCCTCGCAGGGCCAGATCCTGCTCGTATACCTCATTCTCGCAATCCTCATGCCCGAGGAAAAGGGAAGGGCTAAGGCCAACCCTTTCGATGAAGATGAGATCGTGATCAAGGACAACGCCTGATTCCGTTAATTGCTACTCCGCTCTGGTCCGTTCTCCTGACTGTCCTGACCAGAGCAGTAGAAGGCGACCGCGCGCGGTCGCCTTTTTTTATGTTGCCCCATAAACAGGTATAATGCCCCTATGGCTTCTCTCCTGCATAAAGTCAGCACCTTGATCAAAGCCAGCCTGCATGAACTGGCCGATCGCGCCCTGCAAAAGAGCGACCTTGCCGTCTACGATGAGTACATTCGCCAGGCCGAGCGGGAGCTGGCGGAGTTCAAACGCACGGTGGCCCCCATGTTAGCACAGGTCAAAACGACCAGACGAAGGCGGGAGGCTCTCGCCGACAAAGCGGCGGAGCTGGACGCGTTGGTGGACCATTTTCTAATGGAAGGCAAGCGCACGCAGGCCATGGTCACGCAAAAGCAATTGAGCTCCACAATGGAACTGGTCAAGACCTACGATGGCTCTCTACAGCGGCAGGTTGGCGCCGCGGAAAAACTGCGCGACGTGGAACACAAGCTGGAGGGCCGGCTGGCAATTGCGCGCCAGGAGCGAGAGGAGTTGGGCTTCCTGCTGGAGCTGGCCAAAGCGCGCGAGTTGTCTACGCAGGCCATGCGTTCTCTCGATTCTCTGATGGGCCAGGGTGACCCCGATGTAGCGCGGGCGGCGGAGAATATCCGCCGGCGGCTGGACCACGCCGACGCCGCCTGGGAAGTGCAGGCAGGCAACCTGGACAATCAGCTGGACGACGCCATAAGCGGTCTGGAGGTTGAGGCCGAGCTGGCGGCGCGCATGGAACGGCTGGGCCTGGAGTGAACACCCGCCTGTCCCACACCCGATAACGACTGTGTCTTCCGAACCGACATCTACTGTACCTATCACGCCTGACGGAGGACGGCCCAGAGTGGCGCTGGTCCACGACTGGCTCAACCAGCTCGGCGGCGCAGAAGACGTACTGGAAACCCTCGTCGAGATGTTCCCCCACTCGCCCGTCTATACCTCTCTCTACTGGCGGCAAAAAATGCCCCAACAGTGGCGCGAATGGGACGTACGCACCTCGTTTATCGACCGCCTGCCCCTGGCGCAGAAACGCCAGCAGCTGTATCTGCCATTTTACCCGCTGGCCTTCGAGCAGTTTGATTTCAGCGAGTATGATCTCGTCCTCAGCAATAAGAGCGGCTTCTGCCACGGCATCATCACCGGGCCGGAGACGGTGCACATCTGCTACTGCCTGACGCCCACCCGTTATCTGTGGCGCTACCAGCAGTACGCGGAGCAGGAGAACCTGGGACGCTGGACGCGGCGCGCGCTAATCCCCTTTCTCACCTATCTGCGCATGTGGGACCGCCTGGCGGCGGCGCGCGTGGACCACTTCATTGCCATTTCGCAGGAGGTCCGTCGCCGAATCGCCAAGATTTACGGGCGCGAGTCGGTTATCATTTATCCGCCGGTAGAGACAGAACGGTTCCAACCGGCAAACACGGTCGATGATTATTACCTGATGGTCGGTCGCCTCGTGCCCTACCGGCGCCTGGACCTGCTCATCGAAGCCTTCAATCGTCTGGACCGGCCTCTGCTCATCGCCGGACGTGGCCGGGACCGCGAGCGCCTGGAAGCGATGGCGGGGCCCAACGTCACCTTTTTGGGCTACGTGCCGGACCAGGAGTTGCCGGACCTGATGGCTCGTTGCCGGGCGTTCCTCTTTCCCGGCGAGGAGGATTTCGGCATCGCGCCCATCCAGGCCATGGCCGCGGGACGACCGGTGATCGCCTACGCCGGCGGCGGCGCGCTGGATACAATTGTGCCCGGCGCCGGCGCGCTGTTTGCCGAGCAATCGGTTGCTGCTATCATCGACGCTGTACAGTCGTTTGACGCGACCGCCGTTGACCCGGGCTTTATTCGGACCCACGCCAGGCAGTTCGACACGTCTGTCTTCAAGAAACGGCTGAATGAGTTCATCACGAGTAAATTAAGCAACGAATGGAACTGAGAGCGTACTGGCGAATCTTGATGCGGCGCTGGCCCCTGGTGTTGGTGCCGGCCCTGGTCATTCTGGCCGTGGGCCTGGCCACGTACAGCACGCCGCCCACCGTCTACAACGTCGGCGTGCGCTTCGTGGTCAGCCAGCCCCCATCGCCGGCCGCCGGTGACTCCGACGAGGAACGATATTACAACTGGCTGACATCGGAGTACATCGTCAATGCCCTCACCGACTGGGTTCAGGGCAACCAGTTTGGCGAAGCCGTGCGACGGGAGCTGGCGCAACGCGGCGTCGACGTGCCTCCGGGCTCGGTGCAGGCCGGTCTGGTGGCCGATAACGCCCGCAGCATGTTTACACTCTCACTGGTTCACGGCGATCCGGACATCCTAGCGCAGATGATGGATGCGGCCGTCACCGTTCTGCAGGAACAGAACACAGCGGCCCTGCCCCAATTGGGCCAGACGCCGGCCACGTTGGTGCCTCTTGATGAGCCGGTGGTAAATGCGCTCCCTCCCGGCATCCGCGCCCAGTTGGAGCTGCCTTTACGCCTGGCTGTGGGAGTGGCGGCAGGCGTGGCGCTGGCCTTTCTGGTAGACTATCTGGATCCAACTGTGCGCAACCGGGACGAAGTCGAAGCCCTGGGCCTGCCCATCCTGGGCGAGATACCTGATAAATAAGGGGCCGGATCGCGACAGGCGGCAAAGTAGTATCGAGGAGTGTTTTAGTGGAGTTTAGAGATTACGTACGAATTCTTCGGCAGCGAGGCTGGCTCATCATTCTGCTCGCCGTGCTGACGGCTGCGGCTGCCTTCGGCTTTAGCCGGATGCAAACACCGGTATACAAGGCCACCGCACGTCTCTTGATCACCTCACGCCCCGATTTTGGCCAGACGCAGGCCGCGCGCGAACTACGGCGGGACTTTGCCCTCTATCTGCGCAGCAGCCTTCGCGCCCGGCGAGTCATCGAGGAATTGCAGCTGGACATGACACCCGGCCAATTGATGAGCAACGTGACCATCGCTCCCAGCACATCGGAGTCCGCGATTCAGATCGACTACGAGAGCACCGACCCTGAACTCGCCATGCAGGTGGCGCGCGTGTGGGCCGAGCAGTTGATCATCCGCCGCGAGGAATTAAACGCCAATCTGCGCGAGGAAGATCGGATTCGGGCGGAGTTATTGGACGAGCCAACTTATGCGCTGGAAAGCCCGAAAACGTTGATCAACACGGCCGCCGGCGGCGTATTTGGCATGCTGGTAGGCATCGTCGTCGTCTTCGCCCTGGAATGGGTCGAGTCAGGCATTGTGAGGCGCTCTGAAGATGTTGAGCGCTACCTGGACATGCCTGTCATTGGCCGCATTCCCCACCATTAGAGATATCACAGGTTAACGGAGATCTGTTCTGGCCCCGCGCCAGCCGGATAAATTGTCTATGGACCTCATCACACTGACCGACCCACGCTCGCCCATCAGCGAGGCCTACCGCTCACTGCGCACCAACCTGGCCTTTTACAGCCTCGACGATCCCATTCACACGCTGGTCGTCACCTCGCCCGCACCGGACGAGGGCAAGAGCACCACTATCGCCAACCTTGCCGTGACCATGGCTCAGAGCGGGCGCAAGACGATTCTTGTGGATTGCGACCTGCGCCGCCCGTCGCTGCACCAGGTGTTTGACGTCAGCAACGACGCGGGGTTTACGACGATGGTCCTGGACGTGGAAGCCGAGCCGCCGCTCAGGGAAACGGGAGTGGAGAATTTGTGGTTGCTAACCAGCGGGCCTAAACCGCCAAACCCTGCCGATCTGCTGGGCTCCCAGCAAGTGGATCGTCTGCTCAGTATGTTAGCCGAGCAGGCGGACATCGTACTCATCGATGCGCCCCCGGTCGTCGGCGTGACCGACGCCGCCGTGCTGGGCGCGCGCGTAGACGGCGTACTGCTTGTTCTGAGCGCAGGGAAGACGCGGCGCGAACACGCCGAGCGGGCCAAGGAACTGCTGGAAAAAGCACGTGTGCGCCTCATCGGCGCGGCGCTGACCAACGCCCCAGTCGATAGCTCCTTCAAGGGCTACTACGAGTAAAAAGCCCTGGCGGCGGGAATGAGCGATGGAAGGCCCCACGACAACCGAGACAGGCTGGCGCCGGCGCTCTCTGTGGCTCGCCGCCATCGTGGTCCTGGCTGCGCTGCTGCGATTGACGGCGCTGGGTCGCGAGAGCCTGTGGCTCGACGAGGCCATCAGCTATCTGGCGGCTGACCTCGACGCCCCGCGCATCCTGGACAACACGATCAAGGACCCGCACCCGCCGTTCTACTACCTCCTGCTGCACATCTGGCTGCGTGTCGCGCCACACACCGACTTCGCCATTCGCCTTCCCGGCGTCCTCTTTGACCTCCTCTTAATCCCCGCCATTTATGCCCTGGGCCACGCCCTGTTCCGTCAGGAGCGCGCGGCTCTCGTGGCCGCGCTAATGGCAGCCATCTCGCCCTTCCACGTCTTTTACAGCCACGAGTTGCGCATGTACACGCTGCTCACCTTGCTGTCCACGCTTGTCGTGCTCGCCTATCTCCTGGCCCGGCGGCGGCGGGCGCTTCGCTGGTGGCTGCTATTCGGCCTGACAGCGCTGATGGCTATCTACACGCACCTGTTCGCCTTCTTCCTCCTGCTGGGTATTGGCCTGCACGCGCTTCTGCGGCGAAAGGACCGGCAGTCGTTACATCGCACACTGCTGGTCGGCCTGGGCCTGGGCCTGCTGTTCATACCGTGGATAGCCATTCTTACCGGCGAATCGCAATATGGCCTGGGCAGCTTGCGCCCGCTGGCGCGTTCCTCTCCGCAGAGTGCCGCGCCGCTCAAGCCGCTGACCACGCTCATTTTCCTGCTGTTCGGATACGCCACGAGTACCTGGTACAGCGTCGTGGCCCTGTTTCTGACGGTGGCGCTGGCGGCAATTCTTCTGCTCGAACGCCGGCGCCTGATTCGCCAGCAAAAAATGCGCCCTCTCTTGCTGCCCGCCTTGCTCATCGCTTGTTCGGTGGGGCTGCCTGTGGCCATTTACTATGCTCGCCCCTTCTTTCTGCCCGAACGGACGATGGCTGCCGCCTCGCCGCTGCTGCTTCTGTCACTGGCCTGGCTGACCACTGTGCGCCGCAGCCTGCTGCCGGCCCTCGTCGCTCTCTGTGGCGCGGTCATGCTCCTGGGCGCCCTGCTCTATCTCAGCGCCGATCCCCTCAAGCCTCCCTATCGCGACGCCATTCATTACGTACAGGATCAGCGGCGCCCCGGCGACGCCGTCCTGCACACCAGCGATGGCAGCTATCTGCCCGCGCTACGCTACGTTGACTTCGCCCAACATGGCTTGCTGGAAGGCGACCCGGATCCGCGCAAGCCGCGCGCCGTCTACGAAGCGTTTGGCGGCGAGGTGTGGGGCCGCGAGCAGGCCACACAGCGCGGCGACCGCCTGTGGCTCATCGTAGCCCGCGAGCACAGCGTCTCCTGGCAGGAGCAGCAGGTAGATTACTTCGACGGCCGTTATGATACGGTCGAAAAGTGGCTTTTCAGTGGGATCGAAGTGCGGCTATACGAGCTGTCGGAAACGGCATCATCCCCTATGCGTTAGAACTCACCCCCCTCAAAACACTCCGTGGTCCTCCCCCACACTCCGTGGTTCTCAGTGTCACGTTAGTTCCGTCGGCCTGCACTAAGACGCCTCCACTCCACCCACAACACCGCTACCAGCGTCGCCAGCGGTACGAGAAACCCCATCGTATCTTTCAAGCGTACCATAGCCAGAGCGAAAATGGCCCAGGGCAACAACCACGCCAGCCCGAACCACGATAGCCGGGCCAGCCGCCGTCGCGCCAGACGGGTGAAGAGCCACAACCACGGCAAAAACAGCAGCGCGTGCTCGTAGGCCCACGTATAAGGCTTGACCAGCAAGGATGCCGGCAGGGCCAGGGCCACCACAGCACCGTCGCTCAGACGCGGGCGGCGAAAGACGAAGCGGCCCACGATCAGGGTCAGGACCACCACCAACAGCAGGCCCACCGGCAGCCACCAGTTGGCGCTCAGTTCCGCCGCCGCCCCCCACAGCGTGGGCGTCACGCTGACCACTTCGGTCTTGGATCGCACGCTGAACCAGGGCAACAGCCAACCCGGCTGCACCAGCCAGGTCGCTGCCAGCAGAAACAGCCCACCGGCTGCCGCCCCGGCTAAAACAAGCCAACGCCGCTGCCACAGCAGCCACAGCCCCAGCAGAGGAACAAAGAGCACAAAGGGATTTGGCTTAAGAGCCAGGAGAGACAGAGCCGCTCCCGCAGCAAACGGCCGGCCCTGCTGCCACAGCAGTAAATAGAGCACCGGCGCCAGAAGCAGCAAGAACGTCATCTGCCCATTTATCAGCACCAGGAGCATGGCAACCGAGAGGAAGGCGCCGCCTGCCAGCAGAACCACCTCGCGCAGATCGGGGCGGTAATCGCCGACAACGCGTACCATCAGAAACAGTGCCAGCCCCAGCAAAAATTCCTGAAACGTGAGCCAGGCCGCCGCCGCCGGGGCCAAAGGCAGCAGCGCGAAGGGCGTCATCAACAAAAACGTCCACAGGGGAAAGGGAGCGCGGGCGTCGGGCATCCACTCGCTGCCGTACTCCATCCGCAGCGGCGCCCAGACCGCGGGGTCGTAAGGATCCAACCCGCGCAACACAGCCCGTCCCCCGGTCCACAGGCTCATGAAATCCTTGTTGGCGTAATCAAGAGGGCCGACGACAAAGCGATAGTGGAGCCAGGAGACGACAAGAAACAGCAAAAGCCCCACGCCGGCGACCGGCAACCAGCGCCGTCCCGCAAGTCGTTCAATCGTTCCTGTGTCTGCGCCGATCATATCCCTCCTGCGTAGCTTCAAATGTCCGCCCCAGTTTACCGCGAAGCAGGGCAACTGCCATACCTCTAAACTCCCACCCCGGTAGCCGCTCACCCTGAGCATGGTACAATTGCGTGTTTGCGCAGTGAAACGTGTATAAAGTGTAGAAGAAGTGGATGGTATAGACTTTTGAAACGGTGGCAACTATGGTTGGGCGTGCTCATCAGCGCCTTCTTTGTATGGCTGGCATTGCGCGGCCTGGAACTGGGCCAGGTCTGGCAATACATGGCCGGGGCCAATTACTGGTGGCTCATCCCAGGCGTGCTCACCTACTTCGTGGGCGTCTGGGCCCGCACCTGGCGCTGGGATTACATGCTGCGGCCGATCAAACAAATGCCCGTGCGCCGTCTCTTTCCCGTCGTCGTCATTGGCTATATGGGCAACAACGTCTACCCCTTCCGCGCCGGAGAGCTGTTGCGCGCCTACGTCTTGCGCCGCCGCGAAGCGGTCTCCATCAGCGCCAGCATGGCCACCGTCATCGTGGAACGCGTCTTCGACGGCCTGGTCATGCTCGTATTCGTCTTCGTGGCCCTGCCCTTTACGCCGATTCCCAGCAGCAGCCTGCGTTCAGTCGTCATCGTGGCCAGCCTGGGATTCTTCGGGGCCATGATCGTCTTTTTTGCCCTGGCCGCCATGCCCGATCGCGCCTACACATTGGCGGAATGGTTCAGCAGCGTGTTTCTGCCCTACCGCGCGCGCGACCCGGTACTGGACTTTACCCGCCATTTTCTGGGCGGTCTGGAATCGCTGCGCGATTTCCGCAACGTATTGATGATTTTTGCTACCTCCGTCGTCATCTGGCTCCTGGAGACGGTGAAATACTGGTTCGTGATGCACGCCTTTGCTTTTGAAGTCACCTTCTTTGCCCTGATGCTGATGAACGGCGTGGTCAATCTAGCCACCACGCTGCCCTCAGCGCCCGGCTACGTGGGCACGTTTGACACCCCGGGCATCGCCATCCTCACCCTTTACGGCGTGACGCCCGATCTGGCCGGCGCCTACACCCTGGTGCTGCACGCCGCGCTGTGGTTGCCCATCACCCTGTTGGGCGCCTACTATATGCTGCGCGAAGGTCTGGGCTGGTCTGACTTTGGCCGGGCGGCGCAGATGAAGGAGCAAGAGCTACGCGTATGACCGCCCATCGACCCACGGTCGGCATCGTCGGCGCGGGCGTAACAGGCCTGAGTGCAGCCTACGACCTGCTGGCTGCCGGATACGACGTTACCCTCTTCGAAGCGGATGAGCAGACCGGCGGCCTGGCCGCCGGCTTTCGCGACGAGGGCTGGGAGTGGCCTCTGGAGAAGTTCTACCACCATCTCTTCACCTCAGACTCGGCCATTATCGGCCTGACGCACGAGCTGGGCATTGGGGACCGGCTGTTCTTTCCCCGCCCGGTTACGTCCGTCATCTACAACGGGGACATTGTGCCTTTTGATTCGCCGCTGGCCTGGATCCGCTTCCCCGGCTTCAACCTGTTTGACGTCATACGCTTTGGCCTGGTCAGCGCCTATTTGCGCTTTACAACCCCCTGGCGCCGTCTCGAACAAGAGACGGCCGATCGCTGGATGCGGCGCTGGTACGGTGAGAAGATTTACGAAACAACGTGGCGCCCGCTGCTCATCGGTAAATTCGGCCCCTACTACCAGGATGCCAACATGGCCTGGATGTGGGCCCGCCTGAAAGTGCGCTCGCCGCGTCTGGGCTATTTCGAGGGCGGTTTCCAGATGTTCGTGGACACGCTCACCGCCCACGTCAGAGAGCGTGGGGGCCGAGTTTTCCTGGGCTGCCCGGTGCACGCCATCGAACCGCAAGACGACGGACGGCTATTAGTGCGTACAGAAGGACAGCAACAGCTGTTGGACCGCGTGCTGGTCACCGTCTCCCCGGGCCTCTTGCGGCGCATGGCACCCTCCCTGCCCGACGACTACCTGGGACAGCTGGCCAATCTGAAAAGCATGGGGGCGGTCGTTTTGACCCTCGCCCTGCGCCATCAGCTCATGGAGAATACCTACTGGCTGAACATCCCGGCCGAATCACCGGACAAGAGCGAAAACGAGATCCCTTTCCTGGCCCTGGTCGAACACACCAATTACATCGACCGCGAACATTACGGGGGCGACCATCTGGTTTACTGCGGAGACTACGTCACGCCGGACCACCCTTATCTGTCCATGGACAAGGAGGCTCTGGAAACCCACTTCGTCAGCCACCTGCACAAGATCAATCCCGCCTTCAACCGGCAGTGGATCCGCCGTAGCTGGCTCTTTCGCGCTCGCTATGCGCAACCTGTTCCTGAAGTGAACCATTCGCGTCATATTCCCGACTTGCGCACACCACTCCCTAACTTATACTTTGCAAGTATGAGCCAGGTTTATCCCTGGGATCGCGGCACCAACTTCGCCGTCAGCATTGGCCGGGAGGTAGCGAAATTGATTTTGAAAGGTACAGGCGTTTACAATGGGTGAGCACAGCCTTTTAATCATAGAAAACAACCATATACGCCTCAGCATGGGACGTCATTACTGTGAGCCGTCCTCATCGCGGGGAGAAATACGTTAGAAAATAAGGAGAGCAACCATGAAAATTATCGTCGTAGGAACCGGATTTGTAGGATTACCCCATGGCGCCGTCCTGTCTGAATATGGCCACCAGGTCTGGGCTTATGATATTGACGAGGAACGGATCGAGGCTTATAGGTCGGGCGATCGCGAACGGATCGAACGCTACGTCAACGAACCCGGATTGGTAGAAGCCATTTCGGAAACGATTGATAACTACCTCTTCTTCACCACGGACCTGACCGACGTCATCGACGGCACAGACATCATCTTCATGTGCCTGCCAACGCCACCAAAGCGCGATGGATCCACCGATCTCAGCGCCTATATGAACGCGGCGCACCATCTTGGCGAACTGCTGGCCCGGCGCGAGGACAAAAAGCGCGTCGTCGTGGTCAACAAGAGCACCGTCCCCGTGGGCACCGCCCGCCAACTAGAATCGGTCCTGCAGGAGCACGGCGTAGAGAATTTCGGCGTGGCCTCAAACCCGGAATTTCTGGCCCAGGGCAGCGCCGTGGAAGGGTCGCGACGTCCTGACAGAGTGGTCGTCGGCGCCGACACCGAGGAGGATTTCGGCCTCCTGCGCCGCGTCTACTCCCAGTTTGTCAACCACGTGCGCATTCGCTATCTGGAGACAACGCCGGAGACGGCCGAAGCAATCAAGTATACGGCCAACACTCTCCTGCTGACCTACATTTCTTTCTGGAACGGCGTCGGCGCCCGGCTGGGCGAGTCCTATAGCAACATCCGCATGGAGGACCTGAAGATTGGCGTTACCGCGGACGAGCGCATCAGCACCTGGGGCTCCTACGTCAGCAACGGCGCGGGCGGCAGCTGCTTTGGCAAAGACATTCAATCTCTCATCTACCAGCTCAACCGCGTGGGACGTTCGACCGACTTGCTACAGGCCGTCTACAACATCAACGAATACCAGAAAACGTACATGATTGACCGCGCCGTGTACGAGGCCAACTTCAACTTCAACAACAAGAAGGTGGCACTGCTGGGGCTGGCTTTCAAAAAGCGGACCAACGACATGCGCGATTCTTCGGCGCTAAAAGCTGTGGAGTCGCTGCTGTCGCGCGGCGTCTCCGAAATCCGCGCCTACGACCCGCTGGCCATGGACGAGGCGCAGCGCAGCTGGTTCCATCCTGAGAAGAACCATCTCTTTGACCGTATCACCTACCACGAGACGGCGCGGGATGCTATCAGCGGCAGCGACGCCGTTTACATCTCTACCGACTGGGAAGAGTTCCGCGGCCTGGCCTCGACCATCGAGGAAGTGGTGAAGCCGCCCTATCTGGTCATCGACGGGCGACGCATGATTCCCGATTTCGATCAGCTGGTGGCCAAAGGGTATGAGTATCTCTCCGTCGGTGGTGTTCTGCGACGTCCGGCCCCTGACGATAAGGCAGTGGAGCGCACAGGCAACGGGCAAGTTGTCGAAAAGGTTGGCGAGGAGCTAAAAGCAACCTGAGCTCACACCTGACAAACGACCTCAGAGGGCCCGCGCCGCTACACGCAGCGCGGGCCTTTTTGATTCAATAGTGGGCCAGGCTCCCTTCGTCGCGGGCGCGCTCCACAGCATAGCGAAAGGCCAGCAATGATAGGGGCAGGAACACAACGGCAAACAGCGCCAGCGCCAGCAAGTCCGGTGCCAGTTCGGCCCATGACGCGCCCCTCAGCAGCGCCAGGCGCATGGCGCGCAGTGCGTAGGTGATAGGCAGGAGGTGCGCCACGGCCTGCAGCCATGAGGGCAACACCTCAATCGGATAAAACACGCCTCCCACCAGAATGGCGAAGCTGCTGAACAAAGCGGTCACCGGGTCGCCGCGCTTGATGACCATGATGATGCTGGCGGCAATGATGCCAATGCTGGCAAAGGCTACCACAGAAATGAGCAGCGTCAGTAAGCCCCCCAGATAGTTGGCGCTGCCCAGCTCCATCCCCAACAGCACCCCCAGCGCCAGAAAGACCACCACGCGCAGCGTGGTAAAAGCATAGCTCCACACGGCGGAGCCTACTATGATGCTGGAGACCGGCGTCGGCGTCATCATCATCGCCTCCAGCGTGCCCGTCGTCTGCGCCTGGCGCAGGGCGCGGGCAAAGCCGCTCAACCCCAGGCTGAAGTAGCCGGCGAAGGCCACACCGATCAGGGCAAAAGCGAAGTAGTCACCGCCGTATGGCTCCAGCAGTGGAGTCACCTGCTCTCCCAAGAGGCGCGCCAGAAAAAAATAGGTCAACGCCGAGATGAAGATGCCCCCCAGGTTCATCAGAAAGGAGAAGCGGTAGCTGATCTCGGTCCGGAAGTCGCGCACCAGAAACGCCCACCACAGACGGAGCTGTTCCGTGAAAGCGCTACTCATTCCCTGTCTCCGTGAAATGGCTGAAAACCTCCTCCAATGTGGGCGCTTTCGTCTCAATGCTGTGGATGGTGACGCCGTTGAACCGCAAGTAATCCAGGACGCGAGTCAACATGCCGTCGGCCTCGGCGGCCTCAAAGCTGAGGTGATGGAAATCGCCCACAGCGCGCACGCGCGCGTCAGGCGCGACCTGCTGCACCCAGGGCATGGCGTCCCCCGGCAGATGGGCTACACGCACCGTGTACTGCAGTCGCCGCGCCAGCCGCTCGCGCAGCCGGGCCGGGCTGTCCAGGGCTCGTATGCGCCCGCGGTGCATCACTGCCACACGCTCGCACAGCTTCTCCGCTTCCGCCAGGTCGTGCGTAATCAGGAAGGTGGTTACCCCCTGCCGGTCAACTAGATCGCGCAACAGGTCGTGCAGGCGTACGGTGGCTGCGGGGTCCAGGCTGCGCGTCGGTTCGTCGAGAAAGAGTATCTGGGGCCGGTGCAACAGACTACGGGCGATGGCCATACGCTGACGCATGCCGCTGGAGTAATCGCTGAAGCGCCGGTCGGCATGCCCTGTCATATTCACGCGTTGCAACACGTCCTGCACGCGGCACTCGGCCTTGCTTCCGTGCAGGCGGTACATGGCGGCGAAGAAGTGTAAATTCTCGCGCCCCGTCAGCCGCCAGTAAAAGCTGCGCTCGTCGGTAACCACTAGGCCCACCGCCGCCCGAATGGCAGCTGCGTCCTGCAAAGCGTGCCCGGCTACCCTGGCCGACCCGCCGGACGGCAGGATCAGCGTACACAACATCTTGACCAGCGTCGTTTTGCCTGCGCCATTGGGGCCTAACAACCCGAACAATTCCCCCTCGCGCACCGCCAGCGTCACGTCGCGGACAGCGGCCACCGGCTTGCGGCGCGCCAACCGGCGCCAGCCATTGGACGGCTGAAACTGTTTGGAGAGTTCGTGGGTCTCAATGGCTATTGCAGGGTCAGGCATCACTAGGAAAAAGGTCAACTATTGCGCACAATGGTCAATAATCTATAATTATATTACATAATGAGTAGAAAGATTGCAGCATGGAGTTTGTCGCATGACCAATGCCGGCCACAGGGCGGGAGGCAGCGGTGACCGAATCCAAAAAGAAGCCGGCGTTCGCGCACCCGGCCGAAGCCCAGTTTGCCCGCATCCTCGACTTCTACCGCATGGAGTGGCAGTATGAACCGCGCACCTTTCCCCTGGAGTGGGACGATGACGGCAACGTGACGGCTGCGTTTACGCCCGATTTTTATCTTCCCGAGGAAGATCTGTACGTAGAGCTCACCACCATTCGCCCCAGCCTGAGTACGTTTAAGAATCGAAAATTGCGCCGCCTGCAAGAACTATATCCGGACGTCAACGTCAAGTTATTCAAGCGCCGGGACGTGCGCAAATTGCTGATCAAGTACGGCCTGGACGAAGCGGCGGAGCCGATCCTGGGCACCAAGGCACAGGAGACGGACGAGTGATCGGACATCCCCCGGAGGCTTATGGCCAGATGGCAGACGATATACAGCGCGTGCTAATTTCGCAAGAGGAAATTGAGGCGCGGGTGCTACAATTGGGCCAGGAGATCTCCAGTGACTACGCCGGTTTAAATCCACTGTTCATCGGCGTGCTCAAGGGCGTCGTCCCTTTCCTCGCCGACCTCTTGCGGGCCATCACCATCCCCGTGGAAGTCGATTACCTGGACATCGCGCGCTTCCGGCCCGGCCGGCAGGCGCGGCCCGGCGCCGTGCGGCTGGCCAAAGACCTGGCCGCCCCCATCGAAGGCCGCCACGTTCTGTTCGTGGAAGACGTGATCGACACGGGCATGACGCTCAACTACCTGCTGCGCAACATCCGCACGCGC
>DATHSI010000137.1:0-2773 GCA_035464315.1 Candidatus Sulfomarinibacteraceae bacterium | reverse complement strand
TCAGCAGGCAATATGTGGAAGGATTGGATGACAATCGCAAGGCTGTCCTGGAAGCGTCTCTGCCCCTGTGGCAAGCCGAAACCCTGGGACTCACGTCACCAGAATCCTGGGTGCAGACACAAAACACTCTGTTGCAGGCCGGGCAGCTTGATGCGCCCTTAGACGACCTGGAAGTGGCCTACGACAACCAGTTTGTGCTCGAGTTCCAACCATGAATCACATCCCGGCGACCGGCGAACGTTTTCTACATGTTAGAGGAGTGAGCCACGTCTTTTCCGATGGCGTGCAGGCACTGGAGGACGTTTCCCTGTCGCTGGTATCTGGATCGTTTACTGCACTGGTTGGGCCGTCAGGCGTCGGCAAATCGACATTATTGCGCATCCTCGCCGGCCTACTCAGGCCTACGCGTGGGTCGGTCAGTCTGCGAGGAGCGGCTCCCCATCTCTCGGCTGAACCCATTGGCATTGTCTTCCAGCGCGATAACCTGATGCCCTGGCGCACCGCTTACGAGAATATCTGCCTGCCGTTGCAGCTTCAGGGTCAGAAGAATTCGGAGCGCGTCCGGACGCTTCTCGAACTCGTCGGGCTTGACGGCTTTGCGCACAGCTATCCGGCGCAGCTTTCCGGGGGCATGGCGCAGCGCGTGGCCTTGGCCCGTGCCCTCGTGCACCGCCCGGATCTGCTGCTCCTGGACGAACCATTTGGCGCGCTTGACGCCTTGACGCGTGAACGCATGGGCCAGGAGCTGCTACGCATCTGGCGCGCCATGCCCGTCACTGTTTTCATGGTGACCCACAGTATCTCTGAGGCCGTGCTTCTTGCCGACGAGGTGCTGGTGATGACCGGTTTTCCGGGACGCGTAACTGCACGCGTCCCGGTAGGTCTTCCAAGACCGCGCGAACTAAAGCTGGAGGCCACGACCGTCTTTCAGGAGCTGGTGTTGGCAATTCGCGCGGCGATTGAGGCCTAAGTACGCTTTCGGAAATCCCTCGGGATTGAACGATACTTGAAGCGTACTTATTAGTCAGTTGCACATTGGTCTACGCAGACACATTCCCGACGAAATTGTGCAACTACACTGAGTCGATTTCGCCGTTGTCGCTACGAGCCGTCGTCTGGCGTCGTTTCATCGGCCTCCGTTCTGTTTCGCCTGCGTCGCCGCACGAACACGTAGATGATGACCAGGGGCAGGAGGACGATAAGCGCCAGGGGCAACGGGACCACCAGGATCCAAATGGTAATCGTCGCCAGGCCTTGTAGGGCCGAAATCAGAGCCTGGAACGCTTCGCGAAAGACGCCTGTGGCGCGCCATCCCCCTATTTCAATGGGTTGCGCCAGCGCATCGGGTGTTATATTCACGTTTATCGTGGAAAATGCAGCGGACTGCTCAAGATACTGGATACGACCGCGCATCGCCTCGATTTCGCTCTCGAGCCGGCTCAGTTCGGCATTGACGGCAAGAGCCTCTTCGACATTGTCGGCGTCTTCCAGAAAGCCGCGCACCCGAGCGGCGGTGGCTTCCAGGTTCTGCAATCGCGCGCGCCGGTCCACGTACTCTTCCGTGACATCTTCACCGCTGGTCGAGCTACGCACGACCTCCACAGCCATCGATTCAATTTGATCCATCATCGGCTGAAACTCGGCGACGGGGACGCGAATGGTCATATTGCCCGACTTCGCTCCGCCCCGCTGGAACGTGTTGCTATTAACAATCCAGCCCCCGGCGGCGTCTGTGCGACGCGTAATTTCGTCTATGGCGGCTTCCGTGCTTTCGACAATGATGTCCAGATTTCCGGTGCGGATAATCAATTGCTCCTGAACGGCGTTTTCCAAGGCCCGGCTGCCCTGGCTTGTTGTCGTCTCGCCCGCCTCCATAGGCGCCTCTTCCGGGGCCCCGGCGTCGAATAGTTCGATTCCTTGTGGAGCCCGGCTGGCGCAGGCTGCCAGTACCAGAATTGCGACGATGAACGTGAACCACTGCTTTGTCAACTTCATTTCTTCCCTCCAGTGTTGTCGTCTTGATATCTATTTATTAGACGACGCCCACCGCCCAAACGTTCCCCAAAGAGCCCTTTACCATCCCAGCTCCAACCTGGCTACCAGCCTGAACGGCATTCCTTGCGCTCGCATCCTATCTTGAGTGACGCTGATGTCATAAGGTACGCGCCTGTGCTCCCAGGTCATCGCCTCGCTGTCCAGGAGGGCGTAGGCGGCCCGCGGGTCGGAGTCTCGTGGCTGTCCCACGCTTCCCGGATTGATAATCAGGCGTCGTTCCCCTAACAGCATCGGACCGTCGTAGCGCGGCAGCGAGCCACGGCATCGTCCGCCGTCGAGTTCCTCAAAAACGAGTGGTACATGTGTATGTCCTACAAGACAGTAGGCCGTAGTGAAATGAAAGAAGTTCTCGGCGGCGCTACGCTCGTCCAAGATATACTCCCACACCGGCTGCCGTGGACTGCCGTGCGCAAGTGTAAATGGCGCTTCCTCCAACAGCGGCGGCAGCTGTTCAAGGAAGGCGCGCGTCTCCTCGCTGATAATCTCTTGCGTCCAGCGTAACGCCATGCGTGCTTCGCTATTAAAACTCTCGATTTCTAGCTTGCCCAACACCGCCCAGTCGTGATTTCCCGAGAGGCTCAGATGATCGAACTGCTGCAAAAGGTCGGCGCATTCATTGGGGCTAGGCCCATAACCGACAATGTCTCCGAGACACCAGATGCGATCCCAGTCACCTTCAGCGTCCTGCAACACAGCTTCAAGTGCGACAAGATTTGCG
>DATHSI010000136.1:0-8483 GCA_035464315.1 Candidatus Sulfomarinibacteraceae bacterium | reverse complement strand
GGGCGCATTCTTGTGGCTTTTCGCCGAGATCGGCTTTTTGGGCTGGCGCCTGCGCCAGCGCGTGCCGGAGGGCTTTGCCCGCGCCTACGTCTACGGCGTTCTGGGCGGCACGGTAGGCACGCTCGCCGCGGGCATGCTTGGCGATTGGGTCATACCCTTCGTCTATAACGTAACTCTGAATGGCTTCAGAACCAGCGTCATCGCCTGGGTATTTCTGGGTGGCCTGGTGGCGCTGGAGGCGCTCTATAGAAATGACGCACACAGCGAACGACCGTAATTACCTGCTCCACGATCTCAAGAAGTACGTGGCCTACTTCTTCGAAAGGAAAGGGTTCACCGTAGAGACAGCACTCGGCCGCAGCAGCGACCACGCCCTGCGCGCGGCGCGGCTGGCGCGTGGCGCCGAACGCGGGCCGGCCCTGATCATCCAGGGCATCATGCCCCGCTCAGGCACCGTCTACGTCGGAGAGCTACTGCGCCGCCACCCGGCGCTCTACGCCTACGCCCACCACCTCTGGGAATTTCCCGCCGTACAGCTGGCGCCAGACGTGGCAGAGTTACAGCAAAAATTCGTACTCGGCTACAAGGGCAATCGCGAGAAAATGGGAGACGCCGATTTTCTACCGCTGTTCGGAGCGGCGCTCATCGCCTACCTGTACGAGCCGGTGCCGGACGGCCAGCGCGTGCTGGCCAAAATGCCCAGCGCGCAATACTTGACCGACTTCTTTACCATGTTCCCCTACGAACAGTTGCTGGTGCTGGTGCGCGATGGACGCGACCTGGTGCACTCTACCTTGCGCACGTGGCCGCGCCTGAACTTCATTCAGGTGTGCCTGCGCTGGAATCGCAGCGCCCAGATGGTCCTCAGCGCCGCCGAGCGCTTCGCCGCCACGCGCAGCACCGGGTACTGGCTGGCGCGCTACGAGGACGCGCTGCACGATCCAGAAGCGTTCGTGCGCGAAGTGTGCCGCCGCTTCGAGCTCGATGAAGGCGCCTATCCTTACGCCGAAATTGACAGCATCCGCGTCATCGGCTCCTCCAAACTGGAACAGGCCAACGACCAGGGCGTCTCCTGGCAACACCTGCAAAAACCACAAAACTTTCGCCCCACGCACTACTGGAAACAGTGGTCGCCGTTGCGCAAGTCGCTGTTTAAGGTAATCGCGGGCCGATCATTGCGCGATCTGGGCTACTGTGAGGATCTGAAATGGTAACGTGTCCCTCAGCCCCGGCGCCACACGGAGTCGCTTCTGAACGATGAAAGATCGAAAGCTGATCGCAATCCTGATTGTATCTGTTCTGCTGCGCATCGCCGCCGCCTTCTACATGGGCAACACCGTCGTTCCGCTCCCCGGCGCCTTCGACCAGGTTTCCTATCACACACTCGCCCTGCGCGTTCTCGATGGGCACGGCTTCACCTTCGGCCAGACGTGGTGGCCCGCGACCGCCGCCGGCGAGCCCACGGCGCACTGGAGCTATCTGTACACCGCCTACCTCGTCGCCGTCTACGCCCTCTTCGGCGCGCAACCGCTCATCGCCCGCATCATCCAGGCCACTCTCGTAGGGTTGCTGCAACCATATCTGGCCTACCGGCTGGCCCGCCAGCTCTTTGACGCCCACCCCCACGACCAGACCACGACGGCGCCCGGCTGGAGCCGCTGGCTGCAAGACCACCTGCCCCACCTCGCCGCCGCCATCACCGCCGGTTACATCTACTTCATCTACTACGCTGCTGCGCTGATGACCGAGCCCTTCTATTTTGTAGCCATCCTGGCCTCCCTCACGCTGACGGTCAGCCTCGCCCGCCGCCGCGAGGGTCACAACAGATTGGCCGTGATGCTGGGTCTTGCCCTGGCGGCCGCCATTCTCTTGCGACAGTTGTACCTCCTCTTCATTCCTTTCCTTTTCTTGTGGCTCATCCTGGCCCATTACCGGCAGCGCCGCTGGACCGACAGCCTGCGGCCCATCGCCATCAGTGTGGGTCTGGTCGTGTTGACCATCCTGCCCATCACCGCCTTCAATTACAGCCGCTTCGACCGCTTCGTGCTGCTGAACACCAACGCCGGGTTTGCCTTCTATCTGGCAAACCATCCCTTCTACGAAGACACCTTCATCCCCGCGTCCGAGATGGACAGCTACCGCGAATTAATCCCCGACGAGCTGCGCCATCTGAACGAAGCAGCGCTGGATCAGGCACTACTGCAACGCGGGTTACAATTCGTCGTGGACGAGCCGGGCCGCTACCTGCGTCTCAGCCTCAGTCGCATCCCCGAATATTTCCGCTTCTGGCCGCAAAGCGCCTCGGGGATGCTCAGTAACGTGTCGCGGCTGCTCTCGTTCGGCCTTTTCCTGCCCTTTATGCTCATCGGCGTCGCGCGCCAGCTGGCATTGCGCGTGAGACAGGCCCGCCGCTCGCTACTCGCAACAATCATCTCGCCGGGCGCGCTACTGCTCTTCTTTATCCTCGTCTACACCGGCATACACATTCTATCCTGGACCCAGGTACGCTATCGCCTGCCCGTAGACGCCGTGCTGGTCCTCTTTGCCGCGCAAGGCGTGGCCGCCGCGGCGACCGTAGTGGGACGGCTGGCCCTGACCAGGCGCCGCCAGGCCGGCCGCCACAAAGCGGAGCCCGCCGATCCAATCTCCTCCTGACGTCCAGGAACAGGGATAGAAATGATCATATCAATCATCATCGTCAACTGGAATACGGGAGAACTGCTCCGGCAATGCCTGGAGTCTATTGCCGCCTCCTGCGCCCCGCTGCCCTATGCTCAGCTGGAACTGTTCGTCGTCGATAACGCCTCGACAGACGGCAGCCAGCGCGCTGCGACCGCGCCCTACCCCTTCACGGTCACCCTCATCGAAAACGATAGGAACGTGGGCTTTGCGCAGGCCAACAACCAGGCCATCGACCGCGCGTGCGGCCAATTTATCCTCCTGCTGAATCCCGACACCGAAGTGCGTCCGGGCGCGTTAGCAACCCTCGTTCGCTTCCTGGAGCAATATCCCACAGCGGGCGCTGTTGGGCCGCGCCTGTTGAACGGCGACGGATCCCTGCAAACATCGTGCTATCCCGCACCCACTCTCTCAGGAGAGCTGTTCCGCCTATTTCACCTCGATGCCTTCGTGCCCCACGGCTCCTACCACATGGAGACATGGAACCAGGATGCGCCCCGTGAAGTGGAAGCGTTGTTGGGCGCCTGCCTGCTGGTGCGCAGAGAAGTGCTGGACCAGGTAGGCCTGCTGGACAAAGAGTACTTCATGTACTCCGAAGAGATAGACCTTTGCTATCGTATTCGGCGCGGCGGCTGGACCATCCACTGGGTCCCTCAGGCAGAAGTGGTGCACTACGGCGGACAGAGCACGCGACTGGTCGCCGCCGAGATGTTCCTGCAACTATATCGAGGCAAGCTGCTTTACTTCCGCAAGAATTCCGGCCGCGCCTCTGCCGCCGCCTACAAGTTGCTGCTGGGCTTTGCTTCGGCCACGCGGCTGCTCATCACACCACTGGCCCTGCTCCAGCAACCGGAGCAACGGCGGCTCAATATTGCCCTGGCCCGGCGCTACGGAGAGCTACTGCAACGGTTGCCGAAGATGTAGCCGCGTCACACCGGTCTCCCGCCCGCTGCTGTAAGAGCCCCTGTAAGTTTCAACACCTACATTTTTACTTACCTGGCGGAATCCGTAAGTTCCGGGTGGTATCGCTTGTCACCAGGTCAGGCAGTTACCCAGGTTAAGATATCAGGGAGCGTCGATGGACATTCACGCATACATTGCTCCACTACGGAAATGGTGGTGGCTCATTGCCGCCGCAGCAATCGTTGCCGCGCTCGGCAGCTTCCTGTCGGTGCGCAACCAGCCCGACATGTATCGCTCGCAGGCTACGTTGCTCGTCGGCAGCACCATAGAAGATCCAAACCCTTCTGGTGGACAATTGTCCGCTGTCGAACAATTGGCAGCAAACTATGCCGACATCGCCCAACGCCAGCCGGTGCGCGAAGCGGTCATGGAAGAACTCGGATTGAGCTCGCTGCCCGGCTACGCCGTCACCCCGCTACCGCGCACCCAGCTGATGATCATCACCGTCAACGATACCAGCCCGGAGCGCGCCCAGGCTGTAGCCAATGCGCTGGCCCAGCAACTGGTACAGCTCAGCCCGAGCGGCTCTTCGCCGGAGGAGGCGCAACGGGAAGCGTTTATCAACACGCAGCTCGACGATCTGCAGATACAGATTGAAGAGACTGATGCTGAAATTGAAGCCAGGCAGCAGGAGCTGGGCGCTCTTTTCAGCGCGCAGGAAATCAACGAAACGCAGGCGGAAATCGCCGCGCTGCAGGCCAAGCGCAACACGCTCCAGAACAACTTCGCCTCCCTGCTGGCCAACACCAGCCGCGGCGCGCTAAACCGTATCACGATAATTGAACCGGCTAACCTGCCTCGCTCTCCCGTAGATCCGCGCCACGAGCTCACCATCCTCATCGCCGCCGTCGTCGGTATGATCCTGGCGGGCGGGGCCGCCTACGGCCTGGAATTCCTGGACGACACCATCCGCTCCCCGGAAGACGCCGAGCGTTATGCCAGAGACGCCACTACGGTCACCATCGCCAATATAGCGTTCGATGAGGACGAGAGCCGTCTGATCACGCACGCTCAGCCACGCTCACCGCATGCCGAGGCCTTCCGCATCCTGCGCACGGCCATCCACTACGCCAGGAAAGAGGAACGCCAGCGCCTGCTGTTGATCACCAGTCCACGGGCCGGCGACGGCAAAAGCCTTATCGCCGCCAACCTCGCCGTGGTTCTGGCCCAATCCGGACTGCGCGTCTTGCTGGTGGACGGCGACCTCCGCCGCTCGGTGCAACATGATATTTTCAAGCAAAACAACGACGTCGGACTCTCTGACCTTCTCCTGGGCGACAGGGAGCTGGAAAGCAACGGGCAAAGGGGCACAGAGCTGGAACGCCCCACCGGCATCGAAAACCTATGGTTGATGACCAGCGGCGACTGCCCTGCCAACCCCTCTGAACTGCTCGGCTCCCCGGTCATGAGACTGATTCTCTCCACGCTGGAGCAACGCTTTGACTACGTGATAATCGATAGCCCCCCTTGCCTCGCCGTTACCGATCCCGTCGTGCTCAGCACACAGGTGGACGCCGTTTTTGTAGTCGTGAAAGCAGGCTCCACCCGGCGCAAAGAGTTGCAGGAGACGATCAAACGCCTCAACAGCGTTGGCAACAAAGTGCGCGGGATCATCCTGAACCATAGCAAGCAAGTGGACGCTCACTACTATTACGTTGAGAGTTACTACCATCATCACGAGCAAAAGCCAGGCCGCGCCAAATGGCTGACATCCTATTTCAATGGCGGCAGCGAGAAAGTGCCCGACGCCGAGCCAGACCAGTCCGCCGATGGGGATTAGCCCCGCCCGCAGGTCCCTGCTGGCGCGCCCGGTACAGGAACCGACCTTATAACGTTAGCTGAAACCATGAGGATGTCCTCCTGAACATGGAAAACGCACCCACTATACGCGATGATTTTTCCGGCCCTCGACCACTGCTGCTGTCACTGGGGCAGAGCAGCGTGGCCCAGGCATTGCTCCTGGCCGTCATCACGATGGCAGCCTCTGCTTTTCGCTTCTACAAACTGGGAGCCTGGAGCTTTTGGGGCGATGAGTGGATATCGGTAAGACGAGCCACGGTAGAGTACGAGGGCCTGCTCAATATTCAACCCCTATCGCGGATAGCGACGGCCCTGTCGCTAGACCTGTTAGGCATCAGCGAGTGGAGCGCGCGCCTGACGCCCGCTATTTTTGGCGTGCTCACCGTCGTGCTGCTGTACTTCGTCGCCAGAGAAATGTTCGGCTTCACCACCGCCCTGATGGCCAGCCTGCTCCTGGCCATCAACCCCTGGCACCTCTACTGGTCGCAAAACGCACGCTTCTACACGGCGCTGTTGCTCTTCTTCACCCTGGCGCTCTTTTTGTTCTACATGGGCCTGGAACGCGACCGGCCTCTCTATCTCCTGGCCTCTCTTTTCTTTCTCGGCCTCGCCGTCCAGGAGCGACACCTTGCCGCCTTCCTGGGGCCGATCGCCTTCCTCTACGTCCTGCTCGTATTCGTGTTTCGTTTCGAGCGGCCCGAAGGCTTTCGCCTGCGCAACCTGGCCATCTTCTTCGGGCCTGGTATTCTCGCCGGAGCGTGGCTTGCCTATTCTGCCCTTATCGTTCGCTCCGCACAGTGGGGTACCATTTTTGCTTTTATCAACAACAATCCCATCTGGCTTCTCGGTGGGGTCGTTTTCTACATCACCATTCCCATCGTCTGTCTGGCAGCCTTCGCGGCGCTCCATCTGCTAAAGAACAAGAATCGCGCGGGGCTGCTGTTGGCACTGGCGGCAACCATTCCATTGGCGAGCATCCTGGTTATTTCCCTCTTTCTGTACACGGCCAACCGCTACGTGTTCATCTCGCTGACCAGCATCATCATTCTCGCAGCAGTCGGCGCCAGAGAGCTAATCGTGCGCATGCCGCGCGATGGCCGGCTGTTGGCTTATGGCGCAGTGCTCGTCCTGCTGGTCGCGCCGCTAGGTGACAACCTGCTCTACTTCCAATACCAGAATGGAAACCGCGATGATTGGAAAGGGGCTTTCCAGCTGATCCAGGATCGAATGGAACCGGGCGACCGTGTGGCTTCCACTAAGAGCGATCTGGCCGACTTCTACATGCAAACCGAGACCATGTCCATGCAGTACTTCAGTTCGCGGATCGACGAGATTGCGGCCAGCGAGGACAGAATATGGTTCATCCTTGATCTGACCGCGCCGGGGAAGACGCCCGAGCTCACCCATTGGGTGCGCCGCAACGCCAACCTCGTCGCCACACGTGATGTCACAGTCCAGGCGCGTACCTTCCCCCTGCATATCTATCTGTATGAAGGGGCCGGAGCGCAGAGCACTGTAACCACGTCTCCGTAGGTCCATCGAATTAACGTGGACTGCTCAGGCACATCAGAAACGGCGACAGCCGTCCAGGCTCTTATCCACTTTACCGTAACGTAATACAGCCTGTAAGGTCAGTTCATTACACTTTTCGGCGTTCCAGTGACCGTACAGGGCACAAACAATAGTATCCGCACCAAGCCGGCGGGGCTTGTTGGCGAGGGATTATTTTCAGGCAATCTAGCGACACCCCGGGGCTGTCAGCCCGGGCAATAAATATAGATACCTGGATGATTCACTAGCTGATCCAGGGCGAGCGAGCAAAGCAGATGTCAACAACAACCGAAATACGCACACCATCGCAGGCAGACGAGCGCACTTTCTACCTGGTCCTGGCCGTTGTCAGCACGGTGGTCCTGGGCAGTGCGCTCCGCCTTTACGGGCTGGGCGATTGGAGTTTCTGGATTGAGGAGCACCATTCGTTAAAGCACGCGGCGAACCTGCGTTCTTTCACAGACGTCGTCACCTCAATGCGCCCCGTCTTCTTCCTTCTTCTCAAACCGGTTTTCGCCATGTATGGCGTAAGCGAATGGTCCGCCCGCCTCCTGCCGGCGCTCATAGGAACGTTGTCCATTCCCTACATCTTCTGGGAAGTCAGACGCCTCTTTGGCCGCTGGCCCGCTATCGTAACCGCGCTGATGCTGGCAATTGCTCCCTGGCACATTTACTGGTCACAGAACGCTCGCTTCTACACCCTGCTCCTGCTCCTGTCCACTACGTCCCTGCTCTCATTCTATCACGCCCTCGAGAAGGACAGCCTGCCCTACCTCGCCCTGTCCTTCGCCACCTTCGCCCTGAGCGTCGCCACCCATATGCTGGGCGCGCTACTCCTGCCCGTTTTCATCTCCTATTTCGTCTTGCTCAAACTGTTGCGCTACGAACTACCCCGCGGCTATCGTCTCAGATACCTGTTCGTCTTCATCCTGTTGCCCCTCGTCGCCTATCTTCTGCTGGAGCTGGTTCGGGCCGTCCTGGGCGAGCGAGCTATAGTCGCCGATCTCATGGGCCGCTTCATGCAAGGCTCGTCGCGACAATCTTTTACCGGATACGCCAGCCCCTATGGCACCATTGCCAACACTATCTACTACATCGGCGCGCCTCTGTCCCTCTTCAGCATCGCCGGCGCTCTCATGCTCTTCTGGCGCAAAAGTCGGGCCGGTCTGCTCGTCTCCGTCGGGGCCTTCGTACCCTTTGCCATCCTCGTCGTATTGACGCCTTTCGCAACCGTGTCCAATCGCTACGCTTTCATGACGCTGGCCTTCTGGATTGTGTTGGCGGCGATAGCCATGCACCATCTATATAGAGAGGCCCGCCAGTCAAGATTCTTGATAAGCGTAATCCTGCTCGTGGGCATCGGACTTTTGTCGCTGAAGGATATGGCCGTCGAGGACATGGTCTACTATGCAACCAGCAACATCGCTTTCGCCATTTATGCCCTACTCCTCGTAGCCATCATTGCGCCCCTTGCCATATATCTGGCGACG
>DATHSI010000135.1:0-49398 GCA_035464315.1 Candidatus Sulfomarinibacteraceae bacterium | reverse complement strand
AACGCGCCCTGGAGGCAGGCATCAACTTCTTCGACACGGCCAACATGTACTCCCAGGGCGTCAGTGAGGAAGTGACGGGCCGCGCCCTGCGCGACTTTGCGCGGCGCGAGGAGGTGGTGGTGGCGACGAAGGTTTACTTTCCCACCAATCCCGACGATCCCAATGCCCGCGGCCTGTCGCGCAAGCACATCATGGACGCCATCGACGCCTCGCTGCAGCGGCTGGGGATGGAGTACGTCGACCTGTATCAGATCCACCGCTGGGACTATACTACCCCTGTCGAAGAGACGCTGGAAGCGCTGCACGACGTGGTCAAAGCCGGCAAGGCACGCTACATCGGCGCGTCGAGCATGTACGCCTGGCAGTTCTCGAAAGCGCTGCACCTACAGAAGGAACGGGGCTGGACGCGGTTTGTGTCGATGCAGAATCACTACAACCTGATCTACCGTGAGGAAGAGCGGGAGATGAACCCATTGTGCCGCGACGAGGGAGTAGGGTTGATTCCCTGGAGTCCTCTGGCGCGCGGATTCCTGGCCGGCAACCGCACGCGGGAGGAGTGGGGAGAGACCATCCGGGCGCAGACGGACGACTACGCCCAGGAGATGTACTATCAGGAGAACGATTTTGACGTGGTGGAGCGGGTGGTGGAAACGGCGTCAGAGCGCGGCGTGACCCCGGCGCAGGTGGCGCTGGCCTGGTTGCTGTACCGGCCGGGCGTCAACGCGCCCATCATCGGCGCCACGCGCATGCAACATCTAGAACAGGCCATCGAAGCCACGGAGATTGCGTTGTCAGAGGAGGAGATAGCCTATCTGGAGGAACCGTACCGGCCGCACCCGGTGTTGGGGCACGAATAGAGAGATCGCGCCCTTCTGCCACGCCCAATGAACCACACGTCTCATTTCAATTTCCGGTTATCAATGGTAAAATCAGCCGCGATTAACGTCATCGTGCGTTTCTTATCTGTGTAACAGGTAATTGACAGGTGGTTTTTTCGGCGCTGGAGGATGTTCTGGGGGCGCCTCTTCGTCGCCGGACAGAGAGACCAGGGAGGTCCCGGTGTCCATATTTTTTACATATTACAGTGGTGTGCTGAATGACGCGCTCATCGCCGGTGCGCTCATCGGTGCGGCCCTGGGAATTATTGTGTTCGGCGCTGCATCGGCGTCTGAGGGTATGGAGCGCGTCATCTTTGGTTTTCTCCTGGGCGGATTGATTATGGGCCTGGTTCAGGCGTTTCTTATTATGTCGGCGACGGGTGTGGGGCTTGGCACGTCGCTGGGCCCCATGCTGGACGTGGGCGCGGGGCCCGTGGGCAGTATGGTGGCGGAAGGCGTGACCCGTACGGTGCAGGCGGCGTTTGCCGGTGGATTGCTCATGGTCATTTCGCTGGCGCCTGTAGTGGCGATGAAGGGGGCGCTGGCCGGGGGTGTGATCGGAATCGTTTCCGGTCTGGCCGCCTGGTGGCTGACCGGTTACGTGGACGTGGCCCTGCCTCTCATCATTTTCTACATGTTGATCGCGGGGGTCATCCTCTTTGTGCTGGATAACCTGCCGGTCCGCGGCTAGCGCTCATTCATCATCTGGCTCGGCTTCGTCCGGGTGTCGCGACCGTCGCAGCGCGCTGCGCACGCGCCGCCAGATTGCCTTGACCGGATTCACCTCTTCCACTTCAAAGTCGCGCCGGCTGTAGCGCGCTTCCAGGAAAGCGCCGGTCAGGGCCTCAATCTCCTCGCCGGCCTCCGGCCAGTTCTCCTTAAGGTGTTGGGCATACTCCACAGGCGTTTCGCTGCCCCCTCGCGGCACGCCCTTTTCCTCTGCCCGGCGTACGGTGGAGAGGTAGAAGTAGCGTACCTGCTGGCGTGGGGGCAGGGCGTTGATGCGAAAAAAGCGCCAGGGGGTGCGGGCGCCGCCGGCGTCAGGTCGCAGCGCGCGCAGACGGGTGCTGAGGGATTGTCGTAGGGTCGTCGCCTGCCGTGCGGCGCCGCCGAAGAAGCGTCCCAGCCACGCCTGGAGACTTTGCCACCACATCTTGAGCGCCCCGAATTGTTCCAGGCCATAGCCGCGATCGCGCAAGAAAAAGGCCAGGGCGATCACGACGACGGCGACGACCAGTAGCCAGAAGAAGCCTCCTGCAAGCAGCGCCGACGTCTCGCTCATAGGTGTGTCCTGTGGCGCGAGCGTGGGGAATTCGGGCTGTTGCGGCACCAGTTCCATCTCTTCTTCCGCTTGTTGCTCGATTCCCAACAGGCTAACCAACGTGACGAATAGCAGGGTCAGCGCCAGAAACAACAGCTGGACGACGAAAAAGAGGGCGGCAACGATGGCGCGCAGGACGGCGGCGATGGCGAACGTGGATCCGATAGGCAGGAAGGCCGCAACCAGCGCCACAAGCAGGAGCAGAGTCAGACTTGTGCGTCGCCAGGTGGCGATGACGCCCGGCCGGGACATGGTGCCTTCGGCTAGCCAGCGCGAACGGACCATGGCCAGGCGGCCCTGGCTGATGAGCCACAGGCCAAGCAGAAAGTAGATAAGGAGCGCTGCCAGCATTTCTGGGCGCAGGCCCAGACGATTGATGGTGCGCACGCCGCGCGCCAAATCCAGGGTGGGCAGGTCGACGGTGGTCAGCGCGGCGAAAAGGACGAGCAACAGCCCGCCGCCCAGCCAGCTCTTGACCAGACCGGCAAAAACCGCCGGACGCTCGCGGTCAATGGGCCGGTCGTGGAATCGTCGCGCCTGCTCCAACCGGGGCAGTGAGTAGTAATCCACCTCAGAGGCGCTGAGAGACAGCTGCATGAAGAGGCTGCTGAAGTGCACGCTTCTTTCCCAGGCAAGCAGGGCGATGAGTAGATAGATCATGTAGGTGCTGTCGAAGAAGCTGAGCGGGGCCAGTAAATAACCACGCCACACTTCCAGCGGGGGGACCCCGCCGCTCACGGCCCAACTCAGCAGGCGCAGAAAGAGGGCAATGACAATAAATTCGGCCAGCCGGTAATTGATGCGACTCAGGTGCCGCCGCTGCGGCTGGTACAACCAATCGGTGGTATAGGTGGCTTCCAGGGCGACAAAGAAGACGATGACGGGGAGCGCGCTCCAGGCGGGTCGCGGAGCGATGAGTTCGATGACGAGAATTGGGCCGGTAAACAGGGCCGTGAGCAGGACGGCGAGGAGAAAAGGGCGCAGGCGGCTGTGACCGGGAACCAGGCTCTCGCCGGTTGGCTTCTCCTCTATGCTATCATTCAGATCCTGACTAATTATATCGCTCATGGTGTTTGCGTGATGACCCCGGTCAGTTTGCCACAAAAAATCTGGGCCGCCGCCATTCGTCGAGGTCCTTCCGTTCTGTCACATGATAGGCGCTGAATCCCAGCCTGCGGGCGCGTTCTCGCATCTGGCCAAACTGGTGTGTCGGCGTGACCATAATGAGTACGGGATTCAGGCCGGCGCGCACCAGGGTGTGCAGCGTATGATAGATGTCCTGACCGGCTACGGGTGTAATCACAGGAACAGTGACGCCCCAACTGAGGTGGTTGCAGGCGCGCGGCAGCCACGTTGCCAGGGATTCGGTCCGGCCGGTTTCCACGCGCGCCAGCAGTTCCAGGACTTTCATCAGATGGGGCCGCCCGCCGCGCGGCGTGATGGGCGTGGGCATGGTCGGTTTGTGGTCGCCGTCTCCTGCGCCCTGTGCGCCGGCAAGCAGCCGGCCCGACGCGTCGTCAAAAGCGAGGGATTCGCCGTCCGCGCCCTTGGGCCGCTGCCCCTGTGTTTCCCACAAGGGATCGATGCCGTTGGTCATCAGCCCCACAGCTTGCTGCTTGCCAATCAGGTGCGCGGCGATGGAGGCTGCAACTTCCACCGCCCACTCCGGCACGCTGTAACGGGTCTGGCGGTCGTAGTCGTCCAGGTTCATGTTGAGGGCGATGGCCGTGTCCAGGGAGATCGCCGGCTGCACCGTTCTGACGACGAGGTTGTTGCTGTGCGCGCTGACCTTCCAGTTGATCTGCCGCAGGCTGTCGCCGGCGCGGTAGTCGCGCACGCCTACCGGGCGCGCGGGATCTTCGAACAGACGCTGCTGGCTGGCAATGGTGCCAAAGGGCAGGCGAGAGGGCAGGCCGAGGTGAGCCAGCGGCGTAATGCGCGGGTACACGGTGAGGAAGCTGGGCCGGGACTTGCCCGAGCGCTCGGCCCAGCCAAAGACGTCGCCGGTGCGCAGGTGGAGCGGCCCCAGACGATAGTAGCCGCGCCGTGTAGCGCGTACTTCGTACGTGAAAGACGCTTCCTCATGGCCCCTCAGAGAGAGGACGTGGTTGGGCATTTCTGCGCTGCTCAGCTCGGGGGGCACGCTTTCGGACACCTGCAGCCAGGGAATGGGCAGCCGGCCGTTGTTCTTGAAGGACAGAGTGACCGGCACACGCTCGCCATAGAAGGCGTGGTCGGTGAAGTGGCGCTGAAAGGCGACGCGGTTGAAAATACGAGGTGTGAACAGCCGCGACCAGAGGTAGATGCCGGCGAGCACGTAAGCGATGTAGAAGATGAAATCGACCTGCAGCAGTAGCGCCAGGACGATCAGCGTTATGATCAGAAATGACAGATCGGTCATGAGTGACCCCGCTTGTACGCCACGTCAGCGGCCATTGGCCTGTGCAATTACAGGTTCTCTACAGCGCCGATGTCCAGCGGCGTATCCTGCAGGATGCTATTAATAATCGCGGTGACTCGCATACCGCGCAAGGCGCTCTCGGGATCCACGATGCAGCGGTGCCCCAGCACGGCGGGCGCCAGTTGTTTGACGTCGTCGGGCAGCACGTAGTCGCGCCCCTGTAGGGCGGCGAAAGCCTGGCTGCCGCGGTAGAGGGAAAAGCTGCCGCGCGGGCTGGCGCCGAGGAGGATGTCACTGTGGTGGCGTGTGGCGTTGACGATGCGCACGATGTAGTCGCGCACGGTGTCGTCAACGTGTATGTCCCACAGCTTGCGCGCCAGTTCGGGCAACAGGTTGCCGTTAACGGCCTGTTGCAGCTCCTCAATGGGGTGGGCGCGACCCAGGTTGAGCAACATCTGACTTTCCGTTTCCGGCTGCAAATATCCCAGGCTCAGTTTCATGAAAAAGCGGTCCAGTTGCGCTTCAGGCAAAGGGAAGGTGCCCTCGTACTCCACGGGGTTCTGCGTGGCGATGACGAAAAAGGGACGCTCCAGCTGGCGCGTAACGCCGTCTACGGTTACCTGCCGCTCTCCCATGCTCTCCAGCAGGGCCGACTGAGTGCGCGGTGTGGCGCGGTTGATTTCGTCGGCCAGCAAGATGTTGGTGAAAGCGGGGCCGGGGATGAAGTTGAACTCACGCGTCTTCTGGTTGAAGATGGACACACCGGTGACGTCGTTTGGTAGCAGATCTGGCGTGCACTGCAACCGCTTGAAGGAAACGCCAAGCGAAACGGCCAGGGCGCGGGCCAGCATAGTCTTGCCCACGCCGGGAACGTCTTCCAGGAGCACGTGCCCTTCGCATAGCAAAGCGACTATCATCTGCTCGATCACATCGCGCTTGCCGATGATTACCTGCTCTACATTTTCTGCCAGCGTCTGGGCAAATTCCTGGATAGACGGCATCTGGCTTTCACTTCCTTCCCACAAACGCGCGAATGGTCATTCTTTGATGATAGTCCGCGACGTGTTAATGTGCGTTGGCTAGAGTATAACCGAAAAGCGCCTGATTCACCTGCCGCACTACTTGCGCAAAGCGCGCTTTTCAGAAAGAATGGACAGACCTTTGTAAGATGGGGCGCCGGTCGCAAGTCCCCTGGTCGCGCGTGGAGCCAACCTGCTCCACAACTTGCCTCCTGCTCTCCGCTCACCAGAGAATACCGTGATTAGATCCGAGCAGTCCGCCCGCCAGCGGCGCGAGACGCCGTTCGTCGGCGCAGCGCAACCGTTGCCCATCGACCTTTCCTTCGACGCGGCGTTCGCCGACCGTATGGCGCGTCTGGAAAGCTACAACAAGCATCATTACCGGCCAAACACTTACATGCATAAGTGGTGGGCCCGGCGTTGTGGCAGCACCTTCCGCCTCATCTTGAAGCACCTGGTGACTGATGCAGAACAGCGCGACTATTACGCAGCCGGAGGGCTGGCGGGCAAGGTGGTTCTGGATCCGATGATGGGCGGCGGTACGACGTTGCACGAAGCGATTCGCATGGGGGCCAGCGTCATCGGCGTGGATCTGGATCCCATTCCCGTGCTGCAGGCGCGCGCCACGCTGTCGTCAGCGCCGCTCGACGCGTTGGAGGCGGCTTTTAGCACGTTGCTGGGGGCGCTTGACGACGAGATTGGCCCTCTGTTCCAGACAGAGTGCCCGCACTGTGCCGATACGACGCCGATGCGCTTCCTGCTCTATGGCGCGCGGCGACGCTGTGGTTGTGGCCCGGCCATTATGGTTGACTCGCTGGTGCTGCGCTACGAAGGCGGCAGACCGCAGGTCAGACTATGCCCTCGTTGTCACGCGGTGCTGTCGCGCGGCGAGAGCTGTCGCTGTGATGGTCTGCAACCGTGTGTTCCCCTGGTGGAAAAGCGCGCCGGAGCGTGCGAGCGTTGTAACGAACCGTATCTGCCGGATAAGAACCGACCATTCTTCCAGCGTTACGAAGCGCTGGTGGTCGTTGGCCACTGTCACGAACATGGTTTGTTCTTTGCCGCGCCCGGCGATGAAGATCGGGCGCGCCTGGCAGCCGCGGACGCGCGCCGCAGCACGCTGCCCTTCGGTGGCGATCCTGCGCTGCAGGTCACGCCTGGCCCAAAATCCCGCGACCTTGTGAGCCACGGCATTACGAATTACGCCGATCTGTTTTCCAGCCGGCAACTCCTATACCTGGATACGGCGCTGAAAGTGTTGCCGCAATATGAGGATGTGGTGCGCCTGAATCTGGCGTTGCTCGTTTCCACCTCGCTGGAGTTCAACTCCATGCTGTGCGGATACAAGGGAGCGCGGCGAGGTGAACGACCGGGCGCGATCCGCCACGTTTTCTCCTACCATGCCTATTCCTTTCCCTACACGGCGCTGGAGAACAACCTGTTATATGCGCAACGCTCGTCGGGCACACTTCAAAAGCTGTTCCACGATCGCATCCGGCGCGCGCGCCGGTGGGCGCGGCGACCACGCGAGCGGGATCTGGCAAGCGAGCGAGCGCGTTTCGTGCCCGTTGCCGGGGAAGTTGATGGGGGTGTGGAAGCCGGCGGCGTTTACGCTCTGTCAGAAGGCGACCGTCGCTTTCTGTTGCACCAGGGATCGGCGGAGACGTTGCCCCTTCCCGACGGTTGCGTCGATTTTGTAGTCACCGATCCACCGTATTTCGATAACGTGCAGTACGGCGATCTGGCGGCTTTTTTCCGTGTATGGTTGAAACAGCTATTGGATGAAGAGGGGGCAGAACAGCGCGTCTGGAGCTACCGGCAGGAGCGCGCCGCTGTGAGTGGTAACGGCAATGGCAATCACCACTATCTAAATGTGCTTGCCGATATTTTTGCCGAGTGCCGGCGCGTCATGAAACCAGGCGGGCGGCTGGTTTTTACCTTCCACCATTGGAAGCCGGGCGGCTGGGCAGCGCTGACGATTGCCCTGAAGCGAGCAGGGTTTGCGCTCATCAACCGTTATGTGGTGCATTCCGAAAATCCGATTTCAGTGCACATTGCGAATTTGCGGGCGCTGACGCACGATGCCATTCTGGTGCTGGCCCCGGTGGAGACAGTTGCCGGGGAGTCGTGGTCGCGGCAGTTGTGTGTGGACAAGAGCGACAGCGAACAGTTCTGCCACGATTGTGGTTCCGTGCTGGGCTGGATGCTGCAGGCCGATCTGAGAGAAAAGGAAATTCGCCGCCTGTGGCGGCAGAGCTTGCAAAGCGCCGGCAACTGCACTTAACACCGCGGCGGACAAATAAGCCCGGAATGGGCAGCGCCCACTCCGGACTTTCATCCATCATCTTTTGCGCCGCGGGTCAGACTTTACCCGTTGAGGAATTCTTCCAGGTTAGCCTTGCTAATGCGATAGGCCTTGCCGATCTTGCGCGCCTTGAGGTCGCCGGCTTCGATGGCGTCCACAATATCCTCGGGAGACACCTGCAGGAACGAGGCGACCTGCTCCGGCGTCATTACGTCGGGCAGTTGGCTACTTTCGCTTCCCGAGTCTGACGACGCGCCTTGTTGCCCTTGCTGTCCCTGTTGTTGCTGTTGCTGCTGTTGTTGCATGTGCTGCATGGCCGTCATGCCCATCATGCCGAAGCCGATCTCGCCCAGGTTGCTGCCTGAGGGATTTTCACCGGCGGCCAGGGTGGCGTCAGCCATCTGCCTCTCCACATAGCTGGTGCCGTAGCCCATGTCCGTGACCACCTGCAGGGAGCGCGGGTGCAGGCCAAGGCGAATGTTGAAGTCGACCAGAACCATGCCGATGGAGTCGAATTCCGCCTGCAGAAGGCCGATCAGCAGTTCGTTGAGATCCTTGGAGAAGCTCTGCAGGTGTGCAGGCCCCAGGTTGCGCTCAATGGCCAGCTCGCTCAGCTTGTCCTGCATCATGACGCCCAGCATCGGATCTAGACGATTTTTGATCTGCGGCTGGCGCACGGTGTCGCGGAAGGCGTCCATTGCCGTCAGGAAGCGCCAGGGCTCTTTGACCTTGGCCACGTACGTGCCGTTGCCGACCATAGCGCTGGCGCCCGGCGGCCGGTTGAAGTGCTCCACAATGATCGGCTGCGCCGTGCCCCACTTCAGGGTCATGTCGGTCGTCTTGACGAAAAAGACGTCGGCCGTGAAGACATTCTTGCCGCCGAAAATACCGCGCTCAATCATGTCTCCCAGGACAGGGATGCTGTTGGTGGACAGAACGTGAGTGCCAGACGTAAACGTGCCCAGGGGCTCACCCTGGCGCACAAAGACGGCCGTCTCGCCCGGCTGGACGATCAGGGGCGACCCCAGTTTAATATCGCCGGGCCCCCCACGCGGCACCTTCTGTACAATTTCATCTCGCAGCCCGGGCTCTGCTGCAACACGGTCGAGGATCTGTGGCATTTGGGACTCTCCTTAGGCTAACCTGAGTAAGCGACGAGGGCCGGCGCCAGCTCTTCTGGCGCGCCCGCACACTTATCAGGCAACTCCTGTCAAAATCTCGTGGCGAGCGCTAAAGACGTTGTTGGCTTCCTGAATGGTTGCATCCAGCTCGCGCAGTTTAGGGTCGATGTCTCCGTCATCGTGGAGCGCCTGTTGCAGGGCATCGACCCCGGCGGCAATCTCATCGCTGTAGGTTAACATCTGCTCGTCAAATTTATAGAGGCGCGCCAGGTCCTCTTCCTTGACCTTGACGGCGTCGAAGAAGCCGCTGTAACCCTGAGGCGCGTCCTTGATCTTGCCGATGAGGCCCATCAGGCGGCTGTCCGTGCGGCCAAGCGGCTC
The DNA here is from genome assembly GCA_035464315.1 of Candidatus Sulfomarinibacteraceae bacterium. GTDB lineage: Bacteria > Chloroflexota > Anaerolineae > Promineifilales > Promineifilaceae > JAAYYY01. The sequence goes on along the minus strand of DATHSI010000135.1, from coordinate 39,972 downwards.
GGCGTGGTCGATTGCTTTGACGATGTCTCTGCTTAACTCCTGGTGTACGTTGGACAGTTGTAGCCGCGTCTGTTCCAGACGGGCGGCGATCGTGTCGCGCAGAATTTTATCCGCCTGGCGTCGCCGGCTGCGTTCCATGTATCCGGAAAACCCGGGCAGCTTTGAGGCAAGGCGGCCCAGGAGCGTCGATTCATCTTCAATTGTCTGGTACAAATCGGGGACAGAGGATCCTTTGAAAGGATCTTTCTTCATTGGGTCTGTCATGATCGCTCCTTGTCGAACCATCTGACAGATGGTTCCACGTTATACGAACCTACTCCAAGAAATACTCGGTGCCGCAATAGGGGCAACGGATAACACCCTGTCCGGCAAGCTCTAACTGCCCGCCGCACACGGCGCACGTGCTACGCTCGCGCAATTCGCTGGCCTGTCGAGAGTATAACATACCTTCAGTCCAATTCACATAGCCCGAGAAGAGGCTCTTACCGACGAGGTCGGTCAGCATCTGATGTACTTCATCTCGCGATACGTCCATCTGGATGGCAAGATCGCTGATGGCTACCTGCCCCTGCGTCTTGACCATGTTCAGCAACTGGCGCTGCTTTTGCGCCTGCTGCTCAAACGTCGCTTCCTGCCGCCCTTTCCACAACATGAAGGCACCGGCGCCCAGCGGCAGGAGCAAGACGATGCCCCCGAGGGTGAACCCCAGCACCGCGGCGCCCAGGCTCAAACTGCCCTCGTAAACATAGACACCCATGAGCACGGTAACCAGGAGGCAACCGAGTGCGCCAACTGCTATGAGAATAATGCCGATTGTACGTCCCATTGATTTCTCCAGTTCCAGGCCTAGCCGAAGCCACCGCTGCCGCCGCCGCTACTACCCCCACTGAATCCGCCGCTGAAACCACCACCGCCGCTGCTGCTCGACGAGCGGGTGCTCTGCAGCACGGTCTGGGTGTTGGTGAGCATGCGTGTGAGCCCGCCGGACATGGCTGCCAGCCCGCCGGTGAGGCCGCCGGACATCCCTTCAAGCGAGGGACGCCCGCCGGCTGGCGACGGCGCGCCACCCGTCGTGCCGCCGCGCGTCTGGCGCGATCCGCCGGATGTCGTTCGCCCCGGACCGTGTCCATAAGCCGGGTACGGAATGTACCAGGGCGGTATAGGGGCAGACGGCACGGAGGAGAACTTGCGGATCCAGCTCCGTTCGAGGCCGAAGGCAACGGCATAAGCCAGGTATTTTTCAAAGATGTCGGTTGCTTCTTCCAGTTTCGTCTGCTTCTCAATGTCCCTCAGGTAATTCTTGAATGCCAGCCAGCGAGCGGCTGCTTCGGCTCCCTCACGCGTCTTCGCCGGCATGTAGCGGCTGACGACGAACCACACGACCCCGGTGAGGCCCAGAGCCAGCGCGGGACAGATGGCCAGGCTCACCTGTTCGCCGAAAATGGAACCCAGAGCGAAGAAGGACAGGAAGGCCAGACCCAGGGCGCCAAATGCCAGACAGCCAAAACTATTGCGCACGCTCTCAGGCGATCTGCGCACAAAGCCCTGCGCCTCCAGCTCGCGGTAGAGTTCCTTGCGAATACCGGGCAGATTATTGGCGAACTTGTAGCGGAGGTCGTCCAGGTCGCGCGATTGGCGGCTGCCGAAGATTCCCCGGATCATTTTGGCTTCATAGGGACGTAAGTCATCTATAGGCTTGTCCGTGCGTTCGAAGTTGTAGTCGCCTCTGGGCCCGGTTTCGGCCATCTTCAGATAGCCGCGTCTGGCCAGATCAATGAGGGTGGACATGATGTCGTGGATGTGCGCTGTCTCGTCGATCAGGGTGCCCACGACGGCGGGCGGGGTGTCGTCAGGTGGCTCAGCTAGATACTGCGGCACCGGTCCGACCTGCGGGTCGCGGCCGACAAGATACCAGAGCACAATGGCCGCCAGCGGGCCGCCGGCTGCGATGAGCAGGCTGAAGACGAGCAAGAAGATGTTGAATGCATCCGCCCGTTGTTCGGCCTGCTGCCATGCCGGCGTGCTAATCGCCAGTTGGCCGCTGGGGAAGCGCACGCCGACTTCGACGTCGTCGCCCGACAGGCGTGGCCTGGTCAGTTGGAACGTCACCTGCCGGCCGTTCTCGCTCACGCTCGTTTCAATGCCGTTGCCCTCGCGCCCGTCGACCAGAGCAGTGGTGGCAGCGGCTTCTATTCCTTCAGGCAAAGTGATCGTAATGGTGCTTTCCTGGACGCGCGCGCCGAGGTCGGCGGGCAAGGCGTTCCAGAATACCTGGTCGCCTGATGGCTCGGTACGCACGGCGCTGTGCACGCGGTAGGAGAGAGTATAGTCCTGGGCGCCGGTGGCCGCCGGAAAGTACCAGTAAATTTCTGTCTCGGTGCGACTGTTGCTGACGCTTACCGTGTGCGAGGCGCCAGAGCCGTCTGGCGCGTAGATGATGTCCCCCTCACGCACAGATACGTCGCTGATGCCGTCGTTGTTGCCCCAGCGACCGGTGGGCACCGTGCGGTAGCCAAACGTGAATGGCTCTCCGGAAAAGTATAGCGTCTGGTGCTCGGTGACGAACAGGTCGCCGTTCTCCAGGACCTGCACGTCTACGTCGAATCTTTCCCAGAAATACTGCTTGCTCTGCGCCGACACCGTAAGTGTCGTCAGCGATAACAGCGCCAGCAATAACGCGCCGAAAAGTAACGCAGGGATGGTCAGTGACTTGAAGAAAGAACGCGTGCGATTCATAGTTATGTGCTTCGTGATAGGTGTCAGATTATTTGTGGCGCCGGAAATCCGGACAACGAGAGTTATGTGTGTGTATTATATGCAGCTTGTACGAAATCGGCTATGCGTGAACGGATGGCGCTGTTACTCAAGGCCTGGCGCTGCCATCCAATGCTTAACAATTGCCTCAAGCTCGCCGCTTGTCTCGAGTTGTTCCAATGCTTCATTCAGGTTGCGCAACAACCGTTCATCTTCTTTACGTACAACCATGGCAAAAGGTTCCACAGTCACCGGCTCTCCCGCCACGTGTAACTGCTCGTTTCGAGCGAAGTAAATGCGGGCGCTAATGGCGTCTACCAGGGCGGCGTCAGCATCTCCGGCGCCCACGGCATCCAGGGCCGCCTGTGGCGTATCCAGGGGAGTGATCTCCAGGTGGGCCAGACGTCGTCCCCACTGCGTGGCGATGACATGGCCTTCAGCCCCTAGCTCTACAGCAAGGGTGCGGCCCTCCAGGTCGGCCATTTCGCGGATGCTGTCCTCCGTTCGTGGCGTGACCAGGAGCTGACCGGCGTTGAAGTAGGGCTCGCTGTAAGCAAAGTCACGCGTCTGTTCCACGCGGATGACCAGCGCGGAAATGAGCACATCTACCTGTTCGGTTGCCAGGGCATCATACAGTCCATCGAAGCCAAAGTAGGTGAATTGCGCTTCCAGGCCCAATTCCTCGGCCAGCGCTCGCGCCAGATCAACGTCAATGCCCCGCAGCTCCCCGTCATCGGCGGTTTCGAACGGGGGATAGGTCGGGTCGAGGCCCACGCGTAACACGCCCTCCTCCTGAATGCGCTGCCAGGTTTCCCCGCGCCCTGAGCAACCCACCGCCAGCAGAATGAGCGTCAGAACCAGAAGCAACACCGGTGCTCTTTGGTTACTCAGCATTTCCCGTAAAGGCCTGGAGCTCGTGATAGATCGGTTTGGCGATGAACTCTGGGGTGACTAGAGTAAAGTAATCCATATAGCTTCTGGTAGGCGCCGGATAGCGGAAGGCCCAGATGCCCACAACGCGTACGTAGGGCCAGTTTTCCTCGGCGTAGCGAATGGCGTCTAACGTGTAGGCGATGCGCTGCCCGGGGCGCACGGCGCGGGTCCACCGCGGGTGGTCATTCCATCCGGCTTCCGTGATGTAGATATCTGTCTCCTCGTCACCGTAGGCTACCATAATCTCCCGCAACAACTCGATGCGCCGGTAGTTCAGGATTTCGGGTCCCGGTTCAGCGTCCGGGGGAAAGGTGAGGCCATAGGTGTGAGCGGCGAGACCGTCAAAATAGTCAGCTGCCCCAGCCTCGTACATTCCTTCCAAATATAGCAAATCGTTCAGACCCCAGGGCGAGCCCGGCGGCTCCAGTGTGGGCGCCAGCGCGCCTGCCAGCACCGTCATGTCTGGGTTGGCCGCTTTCACGGCCGGATAGACCACCTCGAGCAGTTCGACATAGTCTTCAGGCGTCGTGCTGCGGTAGCCCCACTCGTAGCTCAGGTTAGGCTCGTTGCCCACAATCAGGTAGCCAACCTGGCCCCGGTAGCGGCGGGCGAAGGCAGCGGCAAACGCCGCGAAATCGTCGTAAGCGGTGGCGTCGAGATAGGTGAGGGGGGTATCTTCAGGCCGGGCCCATTCCGGCGTGAGGCCGATACGGGCAATGACTTGCAGTCCCTGGGCGTTGGCGTGGTTCACGACCAGATCTGGATGGCGCCAGGCGATGCCGCCATCCTCACCCTGGTAGTATGCCCAGGGGAAAAACTCAATGATCCACGGCGCACCCATCTCGCGCACCATTTGCAATGTGCGTTGTATTTTCCACTCTTCGACTTCATCCGTGAGGCGTGTGTGGACGCCGAGAACCGGATGGTCTGTCTCCACGGTCTGAGGCGGGCCAGGGACGACGAGAATGGGGGGCGGCTGGAGGAGTGTGATGACCAGCAACAGCAAAAAGAGGCGCAGGCCGGATTTTAGCTCTATCTTTTCCAGCTGTGGCCGGCCGATGAAGTTGGCCAGGACGGCGTTCATTGGGGTGCCATTTTTTCTGAGGCAGGTGTCGCGGCCATTTTCTCCGCATAGAAAGCGGTCCACCACTCCAGGTGAGCGCTAATGGCATCAATGCGCACATCGTTTGGCTCGTCGCGGCGTGGTAGTTCCTTATCCGGGCTGCTGCGTTCAATGCCCTGTGTGCGGTGCAACAGCTCGTGTTCCAGCCGCATGTTGAGCAGCCTATTCTGATAATCATGGATAACGCGGTGCACCGCGTTATCGTCGCCGGCCCGAATGTAGTCGGCGGACAAACCGTGCAGCAATTCCGACGGCTTGCGCGCGGCTTGGCGGAAAACGGCCCAGCTGGACACCCGCAGACCGGCTATCGGATCGCGACCCCACAGGTGCTGGAAATTGCCCAGCAGATAATCCAGCGGACGCTCCGCCTGGACTGCCAGCTGAAGCTGGCTCGCAGTGCTTACGGTCAGGGCTATAAGGTGTTCTGGCGCGTTCTGCAGGACGGCGTCCCAATCGAGTCTGCGCAATAGCCGGTCCACAAGCGGGGGAATGACGACCAGAAGATACTCGCCATCCTCGTACATCGCTTCTAGATTGGTTTGGCCTGCATCCGTGACCGGAGCGGCCTGTCGCTGTGGCAAAGACAGCGCCTCAATCTGCTGTTGTAGGCGCTCTTGCACCGTCGCGAAAAGCTCTGCGACCGTGGCCTCGGCAAATTGTCTGCCTTCACTCATGGACGTGGCCAGCTCGCGGAGTTGTTCGAGTGCCTGGCTCAGTTCTGGTTTGGGGAGGCGCGCCGGAGCCAGCGCTGCAGATGCCAGGAGCGCGTGGTGCGCCAGAAATGCCACCTGTTCGGCGGGATGAATCTCTGCGCTGTCGGTGAGAGCAAGCGGTTCCCCGCTGATGCGCCGGCCGTTGACCGCCAGGTGTCTGGCGAACAGAGGATTGAGGTGTAGGTGACGACGGAGCGCGTCGTCTACCGTCATCACAATACCCAGGTCATCGACCGATAGATGGTCACAGCGCTGGTGGAAGAGCGTGCGGAGGTCGTGTATAAGCGAATTGTGGCGAACAACCAGGAGTAGGTTTGCTGCGCGCCGAATTGGCGAAAAATAACTGCCCCCGTAACCCGGAAACTGGTAGGCCGCAATAAGATCGTCGGCCATCGTCTCCTGCAAAACAGAAAAGACGGCATCTACTGAAACATTTTCCATCATGGCCCATTATCGCTCGACCACCAGTAGATGCGCAAGTGCGCGGCAGGAGGGGACAGGGCAATCGCTAAGTGTGCATCGCAAGGAATGGAGCGCCGGCTTCCTAGCCGGCATTGAGCGCAACCACGTGCCGGCAGGATGCCGGCGCTCCGTAGCATGCGATTGCCCTGCCCTGCCCTGAGCGAGCGGGCGGTTTGCATTCCGGGCCGGGTCCGCTATCATGCAGAGCCATTCGTGGAGGTTCTGGTGATAGTTTATATATTGCAGGGATTCGCCCTGGGGCTGCCCGCTGCGGCCCAGCCCGGGCCATTCCAGGCTTACCTGCTGTCGCAAACAATGAAAAACGGCTGGCGCCGTACGCTGCCCGCGACCCTGGCGCCGCTGCTCTCTGATGGGCCGATCATTATTCTTACCCTGTTTGTGCTGACCCAGGTTCCCGACTGGCTGATGCGCGGTATTCAGGCCGCCGGCGGCGTTTTTATCCTGTACCTGGCCCGGCGCGCCTGGCTCACCGTTCGTGACGCCGACTTCAATCAGGCCATGGTGGAGGGAGGCGGCGCCGGTCAGAGCGTGCTGGAAGCAACGTTGATGAACCTTTTGAATCCGGCTCCGTACATTTATTGGGGATTCGTGTCCGGCCCCGTGCTGTTACAGGCGTGGCGCACAACGCCGCCAGCGGGTGTTGCGTTCCTTCTGAGTTTTTATGGCACGCTGATCGGGGGCCTGGCGCTTGTCATTTTTCTCTTTGGCACGGCGCGCCGGCTGGGACCGCGCGTCAGCCGCGGGCTAACGGCTGTATCGGCTCTGGCGCTGCTGTTATTTGGTCTGTACCAATTGTGGCAGGCGGCCTTTCCCGGTGGGGCGGTTGCGGCCTGACGCAGCTTGCCCGAACGCTCAACCTGAGGGGTCTCCGGTTGTTTCGTAAGCAAAGAGATCGTCCAGTTGCGGGGGGGCAGCCGACCGGGGACGAGCCTGGACGAAGTACTCCGTACTCAGTAGTGGTTTCATTTCCTCGTCGGGCAGGCGCCGGAAGCGGCTGTTGGGGCCGAACTGTGTGCGGTGACAGTTCCAGGCGCGCCACTTATCATCCACAAAGCCGGAAATGTCCACTTTCACGCAGATTTCGTCGTCGAGTAAGCGCGCATTGGCCGCGCGACCCTCAAGCAATTCGTCGTAGCCGCTCACGTCGCCACCGCGCGCCGCAACGCGGGCCTTGATATTATCGATGAGGAAGTTGGGAATGATGGGGTAGTAGACGCGTTCTGTGCGCCAGGCCGGGCCCTGACCCTGGTAGCGGGCCGGGTCGGCGGCAGCGTCGACGGCAGCGAGTGTGTAGCGGTTGACGGCAATGTGGTCGGGGTGCCCGTAGCCGCCATAGGGTTCGAAAGTAAGCACCACCTGCGGTTGCAGGCGGCGGATCACGCGCACCAGCCGCTCCACGACTTCGTGAGCCGGCGCATTGACGAACGCGTCAGGGTGTTCGTTTTCAGGCGCGCCCGCCATGCCGGAATCGCGGTAGTCGAGGAAGATCAGTTCAGAAACGCCCAATGCCTCGGCGGAGCAGCGCATTTCCTGCTCGCGCACCTGGGACAACGTTTCGGGCGTCGCCGTGCCCGGGCGTTGAATCTCGCCCGCTTCGCCGCGCGTGGCGACAATCACGGCTGTCCTGACGCCCTCCGCTGCGTAACGCGCCAGCGATCCGCCTGCGCCAAGGATTTCGTCGTCGGGGTGTGCGTATACTGCAAGTAAGGTCAGTTGTTGTGGCATGGCTCTTATTTTAGCGGGGAATGGGGCTTGGAGAAAATAGCGCTCCTGCCGGGCAGCGACCAGTCCCTGCCCTACGAACGCGGAGCCACGCGCAACCGGATACGGTTTTCGGAGGGATCCTTTACTTCGATGCTGCCATTTCGTCGCTGGAAAGGCGCACCGGCGCCTTCAAGGCGAGAGGCCAGCGCATCGACGGCGGCCTGCGAAGGCAGCAGGACGGTGAACCAGCGCAGGCCGGCAGCGTCCGCAGGGGGTGGGGGCGCGCCGGCGCCGGCCCAGGTGTTGATGCCCACGTGGTGGTGATAGCCGCCCGCGGCCAGGAAGCTGGCGGCAGGACCGTAGCGCACCATGAGCTCGAACCCCAGCACGTCACGGTAGAACCGTTCGGATTGCGGAATGTTGGCCACATGCAGGTGAATGTGGCCCATCGTGGTTCCCGGCGGCATTCCACTCCAGTGATCGTCATCGTCATTTAGTTCCGCCAACAGATCGCGCAAATCGAGAGGATCGGTAGCCATTTGCACGCGGTCGCCGTCGTAGGGCCATTCAGAGCGGGGGCGGTCGCGATACACTTCGATGCCGTTGCCGTCGGGATCCGCCAGGTAAATGGCCTCGCTCACCAGGTGGTCGGAAAACCCTTGCAGCGCAACGCTGTTGTTCATGAAATGGCGCAAAGCGCGCGCCAGTTCGACGCGGTTGGGCAAGAGCAGGGCGAAGTGGTAGAGGCCGGTGACGCCGCGCAGGGCGCGAGCCTGGGGCAGGGCCGTCAGCTTCAGAAGCTCGGCATCGCCTGCTCCGAGCACCGCCACGTTATCCTCGCGGCGCAGCACGTTTAGCCCCAGTCCGTTCTGGTAAAAGTCAAGCGAGCGCTGTAAATCGCTGATCGTTAATGAAACCATCCCAATCCTGGTATCGGCCGGAAGTTTGCTGTCCATATCACCCTCATATGGGGCGCGGTCGGGCAATCGTTATGCCTGATTCGCAGCCTGGTTCAGAAGTTCGTCCATCATCGAGCGCACAAATTCGATTTCGTCCTGATTGACCGTGTGACCCATGCCGCGATAGATGCGCTTGGTGACCTCCGCCTGCAACTCGCTCAGAACCTGCTCCGTCTCGTCTACGCGTTCCCTGGGAATGTGTGGATCCACGTCGCTGCAGCCCAGGAAGACGGGCGTGCCCTGTAGAGAGCCATCGTAATCGCGAGAGGCGCCCGGCGCTCCAATAAGGCCGCCACTGAGCGCAGCGAGGCCGCCGTAGCGCCGGGCATTGCGCGCAACGTATTCGCTGGCCAGGCAGGCGCCCTGGGAAAAGCCCAGAAGAATCAGGTGGTTGTGAGGAATTCCCTCGTCGGCCACGCGCTGCACAAGGTTGTCCAGCGTGGCCAGCGCCGAGCTGAGGTAAGGCTCGTTTTGCTCCAGCGGGGCCAGGAAACTCTGCGGGTACCACGTATTGTACGCGGCCTGTGGCGCGAGATAGGCAAAGTGGGGCCGGTCAAGCTCCTGCGTCAGCGTCAAGATGCTGTCAGCCGTAGCGCCGCGGCCGTGCACCAGTATCATCGCCGCCCGTGCATCATCCAGCGCGACCCCGGCGGTCCGAACAGGTTGTGTTTGGTGTATTTCTTGCATGGGTCCTATTGTAGCATGAATCGTTCTTGTTACTGTAAACGGGTGGCTGGAGAATGGCAACATTACTCTGAGAACAGAAGCGGAGCCCGGGCTGTAAGCGCGAACCGGGCTCCTGCTTTTTGTTTCCGTAGCCGGCGCCAGTGGCCTGGCGTCGGGAGAGGGCTTAGGCGGGTACGGCTTCCTCTTCTTCCTGTTCCTGGCGGATAAGCTCAACTTCAATGTCGATCTTGATCTTATCGCCAACCAGGACGCCGCCCGTCTCCAGGGCCTGGTTCCAGGTCAGGCCCCAATCTTTGCGATTGATGGTCGTGGAGGCGGAGAACCCGGCGCTCGTCTGGCCCCAGGGGCTCTTGGCCATACCGTGGTATTTGACATCCAGGACAACCTCGTTGGTTACGCCACGGATTGTCAGATCACCAATGACACGACCACGATCATCATCTAACTGCTCAACTTCCTTGCTCTCAAAAATCAGGTAGGGATATTCCTCGGCGTGCAAGAAGTCGTCCGAGCGCAGGTGGTTGTCGCGGTCTTCCTCACGGGTGTTGATGCTGCTGGCGTCAATCTTGACGTGAATAGCACTTTCTTCTGGATTCTCCTCGTTGAAGTCGATAGTGCCCGAGAATTCCTCAAATTCACCGCGAACGGTGCTGATCATCATGTGCCGCGCTGAAAACTGTACGTGGGAGTGCGCCTGATCGATTGTCCAAGTCATTCGTTTTTCTCCTTTGCTTCCACTAAGCATTACTGATAAGTGTTGTTAAAAATGGACTCTAGTCCGCTTTGTATGTTACAATAGTGGACCCGAGTCCGCTTGTCAAGGGGCTTGTGTTATAGTTAAATTAGAACAGGCACCGCGCAGTCCGCATTGGCCTGAGCTGACAGGTATGGTGACAATGAATAAGAACATTCCACTTCCCAATGCATTTCCACCTTCGGAGTCGGGGCGCGCTGGACGGCGTGACGCGGCAGCCAACCGCGTGCGCATCCTGGAGACGGCCGAGCGCCTTTTCGCCGAAAGGGGGGTTCCACAGGTCAGCATGGCCGACGTGGCCCAGGAGGCCAGGGTGGGGAAGGGGACCCTGTATCGCAACTTTGCCAATAAGGGCGAGCTATGCCTGTCGCTGATGGACACTCAATTGCAGGCGTTCCAGGACGAGCAATTGAGCCGGATGCGGGCCATGTCGCGACAAGAGGTGCCTTATTTGCAGCAGTTGGGTCAGTTTCTGGAGGCGCTGGTGGCGTTTACCGAGAGACATATGCCTTTGCTTTACGCCGTGCAACAGCACAGCGACGCGCTAGACGAGGCTGAAGTCCAGCGACCTCACTTCTGGCAACATATGACAGTTCATGGGTTACTGCGGCAGGCTGTGGCTGCGGGCGAGCTACCCGATGACCTGGATGTCCCTTACACTACCGAGGCTTTGCTGGCGCCCCTGTCCCCTCAGACCTTTCGCTTTCAACGTGAAATTTTGGGCTTCGACCTGGAGCGTATTGCCGGTGGTTTAAGGCAACTGCTGGTGGGCCTGGGTCGCCTGGCCCCCTCCGAGGACAGCGGATAAAGTCTGCCGGCGCGCATCACTTCTCCCCTGATCTGTTTTTTTTCCCGGACGCGGCTACAATCGATGCTATAGTGAGCGCCGGCCTGCGGCCTCAGGAGGATGTCACATGCGTATTCGTAGCGAGCACTTTGTAGGGCGGGGGAAGGGTTGGACCATCGTCTTGGGCGGAGCATTGTTAATTCTCGTGTTGACCATTCGCCAGGTGGCGAGCGCCCCACCCGGACAGGCCCCCGGCGCTGGTGATGGCGATCCGGCGCACGTGCAGTGGATGCCGGTGATCAAGAAGATACCTTCAGATTACGTCGCCGGGCCAGTGGGGCCGGAGTACGGCGTGGTTTTTATGAGCTCCGCAGAGGATCCGGCCGACGAGCAGCAGTATCAGAACGCCCTGTCTACAGGCGCGTCCTGGAACCGTTGGCCCATCTACTGGCCCCTTGTAGAAAAGGCCGAGAACCAGTTTGACTGGAGCGCACAGGACCGCACGGTAGAGGCGGACCTCGCTCACGGGCTGAAGATCAACGCCATTCTGCTGGGCACGCCCTGGTTCTACCAGACGGCCGTACAGCCGTTGCAGCCGGAAGCGCTACCGCCGCGTCCTCAAGGACAGATCACGCTGTTCGCGCCAGAACGGGCAACCCCTGTGGGCCTCTACGACCCTGTGTTCGCGGACGGCACAGACACACCGGGACAGCATAAGACAATTAACCAGACCAATCGCTGGGCGCGCTTTGTGACGGCTGCCGTGAATCGCTATAAGCCCGGGGGCGTGCTGGCGCAGGCTAACAACTGGGATGCGGGCGTTGGTGTTCGCCACTGGGAGATGTGGAACGAGCCAGAGCTGGAGAGTTTCTGGGATGGTTCGCTGCCTGATTACGCGCGGCTGTTGAAGGTTGGTTATCTGGCGGCGAAGCACGCCGATCCAGAGGCGCAAGTGTTGTTTGGCGGTCTGGCCAACTTTACACAGCCTAATTATTACGGGGACGTTCTGTCCATCTATGACGGCGACCCCTTAGCGCGCCCTCACAACTACTTTCACGATATCCTGGCGACACACAATTACAGTTGTTCCTGGCGCTCCTGGTACTACGTTTACCGCGCCGGGGGCACCCTGGCCAGCCGTGACCTGCAGAAACCGATCTGGCTTAACGAGAGCGGCGTTCCGGCCTGGAACGATTATCCGGGGCCGGTATGGGACTCCGGAAGCTGGTACCGGGCAACGATGAGCGAGCAGGCCGATTTTGTCATCCAGAGCGCTTTTTACGCTGCATTTGCCGGAGCGGACGTCATTTTTCACTTTCAACTGTACGATGGTTGCGGCAACCAGCCGGCGGGCACCGATTTTCCGCCACACAATGGCGAGCTGTGCGACGATCAGGGCCGCCTGAAGTCGAATCCCGACTATCCCTGTGCCGGAGACGCCAATGGGCTCTTTAGCAACCCTACGGATGCGACGTGCTTCAGCCAGCACCCACAGCCGGAAACCGCCCGTCCCAATTATGCCGCGTATCGCGTGTTGACCACGTATCTGCGTGACGCGCAGCCGCTGTGGCGCCAGCGCCCGGGCGGCGACGATCCCTACCGCGGGCCGCAGGAGTGGATCGCCTTCTACCGGCCCTCGACGCGGGAACGCATTCTGGGGTTATGGGCCCGATTCGGCCAGGATGAAATCGCCGAAGTACCGGCCATCAGCAACCAGGCCACGCTGGTGACGCCCGATGGCGCTACTCGCGTCATTCAACCGCAAGGGGGCGTCTATCGCCTGACCCTGCCGGGCGCCACGAATCAGAACACCTGGTGCGGCGCAGACAATCCCTATGCCATCGGCGGGCGCCCCTATATTCTGATCGAAACCGGGCCGAGAAATCCATCGTAGCACAGGTGACCCATGAAACCGATATTGCGTGATTTTCCTGACTCTTTTGACACAGAACGGCTGACCATTCGGGCGCCGCGCGCGGGCGACGGCGCGGAGATGAATGCTGCGGTTCGTGACTCCTGGAGCGAGCTGCAGGAGTGGATGCCCTGGGCGGCGGGGGATCCGCCTGCCGTGGAGGAGCACGAGGCGCGACTGCGAGAGGCGCGAGCCAGATTCTTGCTTCGCGAAGACATGTGGCTGTTGCTGTTTCTGAAAGGAACAGACACGTTAGCCGGCAGCAGCGGTTTGCACCGCATTAACTGGAACGTGCCCAGCCTTGAGATTGGCTACTGGGTGCGCACACCTTATGGCCGGCAGGGGTACATCACGGAGGCGGTGAAGGGCATTACGAATTTCGCATTCGACCTCCTCGGCGCCCGCCGGGTGGAGATACGTTGCGACTCGCTGAACGAGCGCAGCGCCGCCGTGGCTCGCCGCTCCGGCTATGAACTGGAAGCTACCCTGCACAATCATGATCGGCATCACCGCAGCAACCGACTACGCGACACGCTGGTCTTTGTCCGCACTGCGCCGGATTAGACTCCGGTTGAGCAGGAGATATGGGTACCTTTCTTGACGATTTGAGGGCCAAATACTATACTCCTCTATAGTATACGTAAAGGAGTCAAGAAACCATGCCTTATTATCAATACAAGTGTCACGAGTGCGAAGAGAGTTTTGAGCGCCGGCTGCCGATGTCGGAGGCCAGCAGCACACAGACCTGCCCCGAATGCGGGAGCGACGACACGCGCAAACAGCTGAGCGCCTTTTCTGTGGGCGGCAGCAGGCCGGCGTCGCGCGCAGCAGTAAAGAGCATACCGAGCCCGTTCACCTGAGCAGGTGGATGTTAGACAGGTAGGTTGCCTGTCAAGGGAGAATTGGCAACGTGAAGGAACATTCTGAAGCGGCAAAAGAAGATCTGCAGGCGCGCCTGCGGCGTATCGAAGGTCAGGTGCGCGGTGTACAGCGCATGATCGCCGCGGACCGCGACTGCCACGAGATCGTTCAACAGCTAAATGCTATCAACGCCGCGGTACAGACGACGACGCGCCTGATGATGAGCGCTTATGCCAAAGATTGTCTACTGGACGCGGGCCTTGAAGAAAACCGCAACGTGGAACGCGTTGTGGATGAGCTGGTTGGGTTAATGGCCAAGGTGAAGTAGGAGAATAATGGACAAACCTGAAATCAATCTGGCAAATGTTGTATGGAAAGGGAAGGGGAAGCAATTCACGGGCATCCTCGGCTCAGGTTATGAGTTCGACCTGGGGAGCCCGGCGGGAACTGAAGCGGGCAGCCCCATGGAGTTTCTGCTGGCGGGCGTCGCCGGCTGTACAGCGGTGGACGTCGTGGGTATGCTGGAAAAGATGCGGCAGCCGGTCCGTGGCCTGCGCGTGGAGGTAGCCGGGGAGCGCGCCGACGAATACCCTAAAGTGTATACTGTGGTGGAGATTGTCTACGTGGTTGAAGGAGAAGATGTAGATGCATTCTCCGTGGAAAAGGCTATCCGTCTATCAATGAAGAAGTATTGCTCAGCCAGCGCTATTTTCAAAGAGGCCGGTGTGGAGATTACAACTGATTATCGCATCGAGCCAGTCGAGGCCCTTTCGGTGACCAGCGGCTCGGGTTAACGATAACAGCAGACACAAGGTCGACCTTACCACGCCGCGGTAGCCGCCGCGGCGTTTTTTGTTGTGTGCCGCAAACGCCGGGCGCTATTCGCAATCAATTTCTATCTACGCTATAGTTAAAACGCTCTGAAACAGAAACAAACGAGGGCCTGGCCCACCAAAGAAGAAGGAAGATGCTTTGAGGACGGAAAACGGAGAGCGAAGAGATTGGTTGTGGTTACTTGGAATTTTGATTCTCGCCGGCGCCGCCATCTGGATGATTCTCAACCCGGCCTATCCCGTACAGCCGGGTCTTGACCTACAAGGGGGGCTGCAGGTCTTGCTAGAAGCAGATGTGCCCGAAGACCAGCCGGTGAGCATGGACGATATGACTGCCGCGCGCCAGATTATCAGCCAGCGTGTGAACGCTCTGGGCGTGGCCGAGCCGTTGGTGCAGATTGAGGGCGAGCGGCGCATCCTGGTGGAGTTGCCCGGTATTGAGGACACGGCCCAGGCCATTGACCTCATTCAGGAAACGGCGCTGCTGGAGTTCATCGACACGGGCGCGAATCCGCTGCCCGAGGGCACCTGCGTGCGCACAACCCTCAACGAGGGCCGGCCCTCTCCTTGTGAAGAAGAAGATGGTATTGGAGAGGTGCCTACGTTCGAGACGATATTGACCGGTGGAGAGTTGCGCAATGCCAGTGCAGAGGCTGACACCTTTGGACGCACCTTTGTGGCTTTTGAGATGTCACCGGAGGGCGGCGAGACGTTGGGCGCACACACTGCAGCCAATGTGGGCCGCTTCCTGACAATCGTCCTGGACAAACGTGTGATCTCCAGCCCGCGCATTCAGGACGCCATCAGCGACCAGGGAACGATTACGGGCGACTTCACGCTAGAAGAGGCCCGCAATCTGGCGCTGCAGCTCCGTTTCGGCCGGCTGCCGGTGCCACTGGCGATCGAAAGCACGCGCGAGATTGGGGCCACACTCGGCCAGCGCTCCGTCGAAGCCAGCGTTCGGGCCGGCGTCATCGGCGTGGCCATCGTATTACTGTTTATGGCAATCTACTATCGCGTTCCCGGCGTCCTTGCCGATGTGGCGCTCATTCTCTACGCACTGATCAACTTTGCCATCTTTAAATGGCTCTCCGTTACGCTGACGCTCCCGGCGGTAACCGGTTTTCTCTTATCTACCGGCATGGCGGTAGATGCAAATATTCTGATATTTGAGCGTATGAAAGAGGAGTTGCGCCGTGGCAGCAGCCTGCGCAACGCTATTACGGCCGGTTTCAGCCGCGCCTGGGCGTCGATCCGCGATTCCAACGTGTCCACCCTGGTCGTTTGCCTCGTCTTGTGGGGTTTTGGCCGCAACTTTGGCGCCAGCATGGTACAGGGCTTTGCCATTACCCTGGCCATTGGCGTTACGATCAGCATGTTTACAGCGGTCGTTGTGACGCGTACCTTTGTCAACCTGATTTTGGGGCGTGGGGCCGATTGGTTTGGTTCTCGTCGTTGGCTGCTCGGCGCCTGATCTTATGCCGCGCAGCGCCGATTCCGTTTTACGCGAGAGAAATTCGAAACAGGTGAGTTATGTTTAGACTTGTACAACGCCGTCGTTACTACTTCTTATTCTCAGCTATTATCATTTCCCTGGGAGTGGCGGCGATGATCGTTTCCACGATCAGGACCGGCTACCCTTTCCAGATAGGCGTCGATTTTCAGAGCGGCACCCGGTTTGAAGTGCAGTTTCTGGAGACTGTGGATGAAGATGAGATACGGGCAGTGTTCACCGACTTCGGCATTTCCAACCCGGCCATTACCTCGTTGCTCGGCGAAGAGTTGGAAAATGCCTGGCAAATCCGGACTGAAGCGTTGAGTCCAGAGGAAATTGACTCGATCCTGGCCACGCTCGGCGAAGAAGTGGCGCCGCTCAACCCCGACGTCGTCCGCGTGGACAGCGTCAGCGCCTCGGTTGCCGCAGAGGTCACACGAGCGGCCTTTCTGGCCATCCTGGTCGCCGCGCTGCTCATTCTTTTATACATTACGTTCGCCTTTCGCCAGGTCCCCAATGCGGTTAGATATGGCGTGTCGGCCGTGATTGCCATGTTGCACGATCTGACGGTCATTTTTGGCTTTATCAGTCTGGCCGGCCTATTGTTCGGTTGGGAAGTAGACGCGCTGTTCCTGACGGCGGCGCTCACGGTCGCCGGCTTCTCCTTGCAGGATACGATCATTGTCTTTGATCGGATTCGTGAGAACCTGCGCAAGAGCCCGTTGGAAGATTTCGAGCTGTTGGTGAACCGGTCTATATTGGAGACGATACACCGTTCGTTGGCCACGCAGTTGAACGCCATGTTTGTGTTGGGCGCCATTATGCTGTTCGGCGGCGCGTCCATCCGCTATTTTATTACCGTGCTATTCCTTGGGCTTCTGAGCGGCACGTACAGTTCCATCTTCAATGCCGTGCCCATTCTGGTGTCCTGGCAACTGCGAGCGACGGAGGCTGCGTAGTGCGTCCGGCGCCCAGCGTCGTCACTATGACTCTTGGCGCGCTGTTATGCGCAGTTCTGGTTGCGTGCGGGCAACAGCAGACGCCAACGGCGCCCGCGGCGGCCGTAGATGAATCGGCGGCGGCGCCGGCAACGCCGGTGGTGATCCCCACCCTTTACCCCACAAATACGGCGCCGGCGAGTCCGGCGGCCACAGCGACTGCCACTTTCGCGCCGACGCCCAGCCCGCAGAGTACGGTCGATTTTGAGCAGCCGGTAATCGAATTCCACTATCAGATTCCGGCCCTGGCCCTGGATCGCCGTCTGGAGGCCAGCGTGGGCGGGCGTGTTACGGTGGTGGACGAGACGCAGGGTGTGGCTGCCATACGCGAGAATCAGGGGGGCATCTTGCTGGAACTGCAAGAAGCGCTGCCCCAGCTGGAACTGCCGCCGGTACCGGCCAATTGCGAAAGCTGTGTCTCCTTTTCCTATGAGTTACCGTTGGCAGAGGCGTCGCGGCAAGGCTGGCTGACGGACACAGTGATGCTGGCCAGTGTCGAAAATTACACCAGCGTGTTGCTGGGCCCCCATTTTCCTCCGGGCACACAACTGGGGCTGCGGCGTAGCGCCACACCGTATGACGTGGCGCACACGCTGGCGCTGACTGAGGAGGGATTGTTGTGGCGTTGGCTGGCCACGGACTCGGACGTGGCGCAGCCGCTGCCGGTTGCCGAGGTGGACGCGCTGCTACCTTTGGCGCTGGAAGAATTAGAGCGCGAGGCGCTGGCCGAGGAATATCGCGTGGCCTGTACGGGCACGCCGGTAGAGACGCTGTACATGAGTGAGGGCGCCGCGCTGCCGGACGGTGATTCAAATTCCCAGACCTCCCTCACCATTACCTGCCCCGCGTTCTCACTGCCCAGCACCTTGCTGCCCCTCTACTTGCGCCTGGACGCGCTAATGGCGCCGTTGCTGGCGGAGCAGGGCGTACCGCGACCGCCGCTGGAGATACCGCTGGACACTATGGTGGATTACCAGCGCCACGACGGCGCGCGCCTGACGTTGACCATCGATGGCGACGTGTTGGCGATGAGCGCGCAAGAGGCAGTGATCACAGATACGCTGGCAGCGGGCCAGGTCATCTCCTTTACGAACGCGCTTCTGGAGGCGGACACATTTGCGCCAGGAATTAACGCCTACGTCAGCGGTGAGGCCGATAATTTGCTGCTGGTGCGCGGGCCGCAGGGAATGGTCGAAGCGGCCTGGGATGGCCATTCGGCCCCGGCGGCGATTGCTGACGAGGTCGAGCGCCTTGATGAGTTGCTGGAGCAACTGCTGGGCGAGACCGGCGAAGTCGATGAAGGCGAGCCGGATTCAGCTGCCACAGCCACGCCAACACCGACCGTAGGACCTGAACCATAGGCAGCGAGCACATTGACACAGGAGCGCCTTGATGCCACAGTGCATCCTGGTTAAGCTGCGGGCGCTCACAATCATGCCAATCCCAGACGGAGCAAAGATGCAAGCATTAATCTTAAAAGATGGCGAGTTGCAATACCGTAAGGATTACGAACGGCCTGAGCCACAGGCGGATGAAGCGTTGATTCGCGTGCGCCTGGCCGGGATTTGTGCGACAGATCTGGAAGTGGTGCGCGGGTACGCCGCGTTTGAGGGAGTTTTGGGGCACGAATTTGTGGGCATCGTGGAAGCGGCGCCGGAGACGCGTTGGGTGGGCCGGCGCGTAGTGGGCGGTATAAATCTGGGGTGCGGACGTTGCGCCACGTGCCTTGCCGACGGCCCAGAACATTGTCCCCATCGCACGGTGCTGGGTATCATCAATAAGGACGGCGTCTTCGCCGACTACGTGACGCTGCCGCTGGCGAATCTACAGCCGGCGCCTGAGGAGGTTTCGGATGAGGAAGCCGTATTCGTGGAGCCTCTCGCCGCGGCGCTGCGCATCCGCGAACAGGTGCGGGTGCGGCCCACGGCGCACGTGGCTGTCATTGGCCCCGGACGACTCGGGCTTCTGGTAGGCCAGGTATTGGCCCTGGCGGGCACCCGCGTGACGATGCTGGGGCGCAGCGAATCGTCCTTGGAATTACCGCAGAAGATGGGCATGGCGACGGGTCTGGCTGCCGACTTTGAGGAGGACACCTTTGATTTCGTCGTGGAGGCCACCGGGAATGAAGCTGGCCTGGCAGAGGCCCTGCGATTGGTGCGCCCGCTGGGAACCCTGGTCATGAAGAGCACGTTCGCCGGCGCAGCGACCGTGGATCTGACGAAGCTTGTGGTGGGCGAAATTACAGTAGTCGGTTCTCGTTGCGGCCCGTTTGCGCCGGCGATGCGCTTGCTGGCGCGCCGCGAGATTGCCGTGGAACCGCTCATCGACGGGGAGTATCCGCTGGCTCAGGCCCTGGAAGCGTTTGAGCACGCGGCGCAACCCGGCGTGCGCAAGATTCTGCTGCGGCCGTGAGCCGGACTGCAGACCGCCGTCAGCTCCGACAACTAACGCCACAAACTCCGTAAATCCCTCATGAATTTCTATTGCCTTTCGTTCTAATTTCAGCTAAATTAGAACATATGAGCGAAAGAGTGATACGAGCCAGTGAGATAGCCGAATACGTTTACTGCAACCGCGCCTGGTGGTTGAGTCGTGTTGCCGGATATGCGCCGCAGAACGTAGAAGAGTTGGCCAGAGGTGTGGCTTACCACCAGACGCATGGTCGGGGTGTGCGGCAGGCGCGCCTTGCGCGTGGCCTAGCCTACGTACTGGTATTTATGGCGGTCAGTGTGTTTGTCTTCTTGCTGATACGGGCGATTTAGAGATGGGCCTCAATGGGATGGAAACCGGGTGGATGGCTCTGGGCCTGACCCTGATGCTTCTGGCCTTAGCCCTGGCTCTGAAATCGCGGCAGTGGTGGCAGGACAGCGGATTGCCAGACGGAGATGTGCTGTACACTGACATGGGAATCTGGTACCCGCAGCAGGAACCTCTCTATTCGCGCCCGCTACAATTGGCGGGCCGGCCCGATTATTTGATCGAGCAGCCGGACGGCATGATTGTGCCCGTGGAGATCAAATCGTCTGAGGCGCCCGACGAGCCCTACTTCGGGCACGTCATGCAGCTTGCTGCCTACTGCCTGCTTGTCGAAGAAGCGTATGGCATCCGGCCCAGCCATGGCATTATTCAGTACCGCGACCGCGCCTTTTCCGTCAATTTTGACGACCGCGTTGAGGCCGACTTCTTCAGCGTTTTGGGCGCCATGCGCGAGGATATGTGGGCAGGCCAGGTCAATCGCGATCACCACAACTGGCGACGCTGCGCCGGGTGTGGGCATCGAAGCCACTGCGAGCAGCGACTGGCTTAAGGGTCGCATAAGCGCCGGCGGGCGTCGATTTCTTTCCGAAAACTCCCCCCTTTGACACACAAAGAGCGGCTGTGTTTACGTGCATATGCCGTTATAATAGTCCGAACGAACAG
The DNA here is from genome assembly GCA_035464315.1 of Candidatus Sulfomarinibacteraceae bacterium. Lineage (GTDB taxonomy): Bacteria > Chloroflexota > Anaerolineae > Promineifilales > Promineifilaceae > JAAYYY01. The sequence continues at coordinate 19,556 of DATHSI010000135.1, read as the reverse complement.
TGGAGACTATACTTTAGCATCGGAGGCTTTTTTGACGGCAATACAACGCGTTACAGGCATGCAGGACGTCCTGCCCGCCGAGCGGCGTTACTGGGACATGGTCTTGGCCAAGGCGCGCGACCTCGCCACGCGGTACGGGTTTGAGCGTCTGGACGTGCCCATAATTGAATACACTGAGCTCTTTGCGCGTGGCGTGGGAACCGCATCCGACTTTTTCGTGCAAAAAGAGATGTACACCATCCAGGAGGACGAGGAGACGAGCATTACGTTGCGGCCTGAGTTTACGGCGGGCGTGGTTCGCGCTTACCTGGAGAACGGGCTGATGAACGAGACGCAGCCGGTGAAGGTGTACACCGTGGGACCCATCTTCCGCCGCGAACGCCCGCAGGCCGGGCGCTACCGCCAGCACAGCCAGTTCAATTGCGAAATTCTGGGTGAAATCGATCCGGCCGCCGATGTGGAAGTGATGATGTTGGCCATGGATCTTTATGGCGAGTTGGGGTTCGAGGATCTTGGTTTTCAGCTGAACAGCACCGGCTGCCCGGAGTGCAAACCGGCCTACGTAGAGAAGCTGACGGCCTATCTCCAGCAGCATAGCGAGCGGCTGAGCGAGATTGACCACGAGCGCATGCGTCGCAATCCGTTGCGCGTGCTGGATAGCAAAGAGCCGGGCATGGACGCTCTGTTGGCCCGAGCGCCGCACATTGCCGATCACCTTTGCCCTGATTGCGAGGACCACTTCGCGGATTTGCGCCGCCTGCTGGATGCGCTGGGCGTCAAGTACGCTGTGAATTTTCGCCTGGTGCGCGGCATTGACTATTACGTCAAGACGGTTTTTGAGGTGTGGGCTGAAGGCATTGGGGCCCAGGCCGCTCTCTGCGGGGGCGGTCGTTATGATGGGCTGGCCGAGGCGATCGGCGGGCCGCCGACGCCGGGTGTGGGCTTCGGTAGCGGCGTCGAACGCATTATCCTTGGCCTGAAGGAGCAGGGCCTCGAATCGTTGCCGGCCGAACGGCCGGACGTCATGATCACCCACTTTGGCGGCGAGACCAGGGTTCAGGCTGTGGTGCTGGCCGACGAATTGCGCGATGCCGGCATTTCTACGTGGCTGGCCTTTGCGCGGGACCGGCGCAGTATGAAGAGTCAGATGCGCGAGGCGGACAAGCGCGATGTCAAATACACGCTGATACTTGGTGAAGATGAACTGTCGCAGGGGAAAGTGGCCGTGCGGCCCATGGTAGGCGGCGAACAGCAGCTGGTGGGTCGCTCGCAACTGGCCGGCTGGCTTAAGGCGCATAGCGAGGGGTCGGGAACGACCTAGCAGCCTCTATCCGGCGTCACGCCTGCGCAATGAACGCAAGCGGATCGTATGCATACAATTGGTGTTCTATATCATCCCCATAAAGACGAGGCGCGATTGCTGGCCAGCGATCTGCAGGCGTGGCTCGAAGAGCGCGGCTGCCGCTCCTGGGTGGCGCGCGGGCAGGACGGACAGGTTGAGAACGAGCAGCTGAAAAACCGTGTGGCAAGCACAGACCTGCTGGTCGTGCTGGGCGGCGACGGCTCCACGCTGCGCGCGGCAAAGCTGGCTGCGCCGCACGACGTGCCCATTTTCTCCATAAACCTGGGGCGAGTTGGTTTTCTCAGCGAAGCGGCTCCCGGCGACTGGCCAGAGCGGCTGGACGGTGTGTTGCGCGGCGATTTCTGGCTGGAACGACGGTTGATGTTGCAGGCGACGCTGGAGCGTGAAGGGACGGTCCTGCGGCATTTTTCAGCGCTGAATGACGTCATCGTCGGCCGCGGGTCCCAGGCGCGCGTCCTGCACCTGCACCTGTACGTGGACGACGTGCTGGTGACCACTTACACGGCCGACGGCCTGATCGTAGCCACGCCTACCGGATCCACGGCTTACGCTATGGCTGCCGGCGGGCCGTTGCTGCCGCCCGAACTGTTGAATTTCCTGGTAGTGCCTGTGGCTCCACACCTCAGCCTGGATCGCGCCGTCATATTGCACGAGGAGGCGGTGGTGGCTATTGTGGTTGAGATGGAGCACGAAGCAACGGTGGCTGCGGATGGGCAGAGCAGCATAGCGCTGCAAAGCGGCGATCGCGTGGAGGTTTGCAAGCACAGCGCCAGCACCACCTTCGCCCGTGTTGACGACTCCAGTTACTTTTATCATCGTCTAATGGAGCGGCTGGGGTTCTGGCATCCCAAGAAGGCAGAATAGAGAAGGGTCGATTGACTATGGAAGTGATGAATCCACGCATCCGCTCGCTGCTACGACAGGCGCAGAAGACGGCGCGTGTAGGCAAACGAGCGGCAGCGCAACAATTGTACGAAGAAATCCTGGAGGAATCGCCGGAGACGGTAGAAGCCTGGCTGGGGCTGGCTCGCGTGAGCAGCGATGTGCAGGTGCAGCGGCGCGCTTACGAGAAGGTTCTGGAACTGGATCCGCACAACAAGACGGCGCGGGAGCAGCTGGAGCGCCCGCTGGATGGAGAAACGGCCCAACAGGCGCTGGCGCCCACCGCAAAGGGCCGGCTGCCACGACCAGAGCTCGAAGAACCCACCCCGGATCCGTTCGATACGCGGCAGTGGTTGGAAGAAGCCACGCGACGTCGTCCCTTTGACGGCGATGATGGCGCCGGTCCTCGCCAGACGGACTCGCCGGATAAACAACCCTCAACGACGCCGGAAGCGCCGCAGGACGTTGTGACCACACCTGTTGTGGAGCAGGATGAGTCGGACGATGACGAGGAGGCGCTTTATTGCTATCGGCACCCGAAACGAGAAACCGGTCTGCGCTGCTATACCTGTGGACAACCCATTTGCACGCGCTGCGCGCAGCACACGCCGGTCGGCTATCGCTGTCCGAAATGTATTCGCGAGGCGCAAGACGTCTTTTTTGAGGCGGGAATTCTGGAGTACGTGCTGGGGACAGTCGTGGCCCTCGTGTTGGGGCTGATTGCCGGTTACATTGCGCCACGCATTGGCTTTTTCGTCATCTTCATTGGGCCGGCAGCGGGCACCCTGATCGGGCGTGTCGCCTTTCGCGTTGCGCGCCGTCGTCGTGGTCGCTACCTGCCGCATCTGGTGGCTGCCATGGTGGCTCTCGGCGGTTTCTTGCCGGTCGGACTGCCGCTACTATTAGGCATGCTCGTTGGCGGCGTTTCACTGGGCCGTCTTGGTTTTGGACTGCTCTGGCCCGCCATCTACGTGTTCCTGGCCACCGGCGCGGCTTATTATCAGATGAAATAGGAGCCTTTGTCTCCTGTCGAGCTATGATATCTGAACTCTATATCAAAGACTTTGCCATTATCGACGAGCTGCGCCTGCAGCTCTCCCCGGGCTTCATTGTGCTGACAGGAGAGACCGGCGCGGGTAAGTCGATCATTCTGGACGCCATGATGTTGCTCCTGGGGGGGCGGGCGGACACGACTATGGTGCGCGCCGATTGCGAGACGGCGTATGTTGAGGGCATTTTCAACCTGCCGCCGCGCTACAAGGAGGCGGTTGTTCCCCTGCTGGCTGACGAGGGCGTGGAGAGCGGCGACCCCGACACGCTGCTGCTGGCGCGCGAGGTGCGTATCAACGGTCGCAACATTTGTCGCGTCAACGGCCGCGCCGTGACCCTGACCTTCATGAGCGAAGTGAGCGAGGCATTGGTGGACATCCACGGACAGGGCGAGCATCTTTCCTTGTTGCGCCCGCGCTCTCACCTGCCGCTGCTCGACGCCTATGCCGGATTGGAGACTGAGCGCCGGGAGCTGACGCGTGAAGTGCGCGCCTTGCGCAAGATTGAGGAGGAGCTGGCCGATTTGAAGCGTAATGCGCGCAACATCGCCCAACGTATCGACATGCTGGAATTCCAGGTGTCGGAGATCGACGCCGCGCGCCTGGAAATTGGCGAGGAAGAAGAGTTGCGCAACGAGCGGGCTCGTCTGGGGAATGTGGAACAATTGTTGGAAAGCGCCAATGAGGCGTTGGCTTTGCTGCAGGGTGTGGACGATGAGATGCCCGCTGCGGTGGATCTGCTGAGCCAGGCCGAGCGCGCGCTGGGGCAGTTAGTCAAGCTGGACGAGACGAAAGAGCCCTGGCTGGACCGCCTTCAGGGGCTGGTGTCCGAGTTTGACGAGCTGAGCGCCGAGTTGCGCTATTATCAGGAAGAACTGGAGTTTAATCCGGGGCGTCTCAGCTTTGTGGAGGAACGGCTGGAGCTGATCAACACGCTGAAGCGCAAATATGGCGATACGGTGGAGGAGATCCTGGCCTGGGGCCAGCGGGCGCAGCAGGAGCTGGAGGAAATCGGCTTCAACGAAGAGCGGGCGGAATCGCTGGCAGAAGAGGTAGAACTGTATCTGCAGCGCATCGGGCGCATGGCCCAGGCGCTTTCAGAGAAACGACAGCTCGCTGCCGAGGACCTCGCCGCCGCTGTGGAAGCTGAGCTCGCCGACCTGAATATAGCCGGGGCGCGTTTTGCCGTCGATTTCGGGCGCACGCCGGACGAGAGCGGCGTGTACGTGGAAGGCCAGCGCTTTGCCTACGATGACTCGGGCATCGACCGCGTGGAGTTTTTGATTTCCACCAATCCCGGCGAACCGTTGAAGCCGATGGCGCGCGTGGCCAGCGGCGGCGAGACCGCGCGCCTGATGCTGGCGCTGAAAACGGCGCTGGCGCGCGTAGACGAGACGCCGACGCTCATCTTCGACGAGATCGACCAGGGCATCGGCGGGCGCGTGGGCGACGTCGTGGGCCGCAAACTGTGGGGGCTGGCTGCGCAGGGCGACCATCAGGTGATTGTGGTCACGCACCTGCCACAACTGGCGGGCTATGGCGACGCGCACTTCCACGTGAGCAAGAGCCAGCGTAATGGGCGCACCGTGACTGACGTGACGCCGCTGGACAACGGCGGGCGCGTGGCTGAACTGGCGGCGATGCTGGGCACGCACGACGAGGCAGCGCGCCGCGGCGCAGAGTCGATATTGACCCAGGCCGCGGAGGTGAAGACGCAGCCGGCGCAGGCTCTGTGAACGACAACTAAATGCCAATGGAACGTTAACGTTGGCCTCTTGGGAAAGAGACCAACCTCTGATAACATAGGTAACTATGTGACCCCGGTCATTCCGGCCGGGGTTTTCGTTTGTAGCGAAAGCTCCAGTAATCAGTGTGAAAGAATTGGATATGATGGAAACAAAGACCATGAGCAGGAACGGCGTCCTGACCACAAGAGAAGATTTGCGCAATGTGGCCATTATCGCCCACGTGGACCACGGTAAAACGACGCTGGTCGATGGCATGTTGCGGCAGGCCCACGTTTTTCGCAGCAACCAGCAGGTGGCGGAGCGTGTCCTGGATTCCAACGACCTGGAACGAGAGCGGGGCATCACCATCCTGGCCAAGAACACGGCGATTTCGATTGCCGACCCGCGGACGGGTGAACGGGTAAAGATTAACATTGTGGATACGCCGGGCCACGCCGATTTTGGCGGCGAAGTGGAACGCGTGTTGAACATGGTCGACGGCGTGCTCCTCCTGGTAGACGCTGCCGAGGGCCCCATGCCCCAGACCCGCTTTGTGCTGAAGAAGGCCCTGGAACTGGGCCACCGGGCTATCGTAGTCATCAATAAGGTGGATCGCCGCAACGCTGATCCGGACCGCGTGCTCAATGAGACCTTCGATTTGTTTATCGAGCTGGGCGCCTCGGACGAACAGGCCGACTTCCCGGTGATCTATACGGTAGCTACGGAAGCGACAGCCGGGCGCACCCCGTCGCTGGGGCCGGACCTGCAGCCGTTGTTCGAGGCCATCCTGGAGGAGATCCCGCCGCCCGTGGTCGACGAAGCTGCGCCGCCGCAGATGCTGGTCACCACGCTGGATTACGACAATTATCGCGGCCTGACGGCGATTGGACGCCTTTTCCGTGGGCGTCTGCGCGCCGGCCAATCCCTGGCGCGTGTGACGCTGAGCGGGGATGTCGTTCTGGAGCAAGCGCCTTATCTCTACGTGCACCAGGGCCTGAAGCGGGTAGAAGTTGAGGAAGCGGCAGCGGGCGAGATTGTGGCTATCATGGGTCTGGAGGACGTGGCCATCGGCGAAACGCTGACCGACCCCGAAGCGCCGCTGGCTCTGCCGCGCATCACGGTCGAAGAGCCCACAGTGCGCATGAGCTTTGGCGTGAACACATCGCCGTTCGCCGGTCGTGAAGGTCGTTGGGGAACGTCACGGCGCCTCCGCCAGCGCCTGAACGAAGAACTGAAGCACAACGTGGCTCTGCGCGTGGACGAAACGGAAAGCGCCGACACATTTATCGTCTCCGGACGCGGCGAATTGCACCTGGCAATCCTCATCGAAACGATGAGGCGCGAAGGGTATGAGTTCCAGGTGTCGCGACCCGAGGTGATCTTCCGCGAGGGAGAGGACGGGCAGAAGCTCGAACCGTATGAAGAAGTGCACATCGAAACGTCGGCGGACACCGTTGGCGCGGTGGTGGAGATGCTAGGCAAGCGGCGCGGCGAAATGCGTGACATGCGCACGCTGTCTGACGATACGGTGGCGCTGACCTACGTCATTCCCACCCGCGGCCTGCTGGGTTTCCGCCACCAGTTCCTGACGGCCACACGGGGCGCGGGCATCATCAACACCATTTTCCATGGCTATGAGCCGTTGGCCGGTCAGATCGAGGAGCGCGACCAGGGCTCGCTGGTTGCCTGGGAGACCGGAACGACAACCACGTTTGGGCTGGAAAACGCCGAGCAGCGGGGCGAGCTGTTCGTGAGTCCCGGCGTGGAGGTCTACGGTGGCATGGTCGTCGGTGAACACCAGCGACCCGGCGATCTGGACGTGAACGTTTGCAAGCGCAAGCAGTTGAATAACATGCGCAGCGCCATTCGCGACATCGACGAACGGCTGACGCCGCCGCGCCAGATGAGCCTGGATGAGTGCATCGAGTACCTCAGCACGGACGAACTGCTGGAAGTCACACCCGACAATCTACGCATCCGCAAGCGGGTGCTGGACAAGCGGGAGCGCGAGCGGCGGGCGAAGCGGCGGCGGGATATGCTGAGTCAGTAACGGCAGTTGGCCGGCGACCATCAGTCGCCAGCCGCTGACACGTCTACTGCTGCGCGGCGCTTGCACTCTGCAACAGGTGGTCGATGGCTGCCTGGAGCTGAGTGTCTTCGGGCGCCCGGTCGGGGTCAGGCGTTTCGGTCGGTAGTTCGACCACAATGTCCGGCGTCAGGCCGCCTTCACCTGTGCCCACCCCAACCCAGTTGTCATCGGGCGTTAGCCAGCGCGCGGTTGTAATGCGCACGCCGCCTCCGTTGCTCAGCGCGTGCCATGTCTGGACGGTGCCCTTGCCGAATGTCTGAGTGCCCACGAGGACGCCGCGCCCACGATCTCTGATGGCCCCGGCCAAAACTTCGGAGGCGCTGGCGCTGCCCTGGTTGATCAATACGGCAATGGGGATATTCTGGGCCAGCCCGCCACTGGTTGACTCAAAGACGCGCTCTTGGCCCGTGCCAAAACGCTCGCGCAGGATGATGCCCTCATCCAGGAAATGGTCGGCGACGTCGACTGCCGCATCCAGCCCGCCGCCGGGGTTATTGCGCAGGTCCAGGATCAGGCCGCGCGGGTTCTGGGCCAACAACGGTTCCAATGTGTCTTCGAGCTCTTCCTCCGTACGGTTGCCGAAGCGGTTGATGCGCAGGTAGATCAGGTTCTCCTCTAGCATCTCAGCGCGCACGCTGGGGATCTCCACCACGGCGCGTGTGACTTCCACCTCAAATGTCTCCCCGTTGCGCTCGACCACGAGGTCCACGGTGGTGCCCGCCGGGCCGCGTATCAGTTCGGCGGCCTCCGTCAGGTCCAATTCGCTCAGATCCTGGCCATTGGCCTCCAGCAAAACGTCGCCCGGCAGCAGGCCGACTTCCTCGGCCGGCGATCCGTCAAAGGGAGAGACGATGGTGATGCGTCCCTCGACCATCTCCACGAGCACGCCGATGCCCTGCAGCTCGCCCTCCATACTCTGGCGCGCCGACTCTTCCAGCGCCGGCGGCAGATAGCGGGTGTGCGGGTCCTCGAGGGTGGCGAGCATGCCGTCGATGGCTCCTTCGGTCAGCATTTCGGGGTCGATCGGTTGTTCGTAGAAGCGCTCGCTGACCAGGTTCCACGTTTCCCAGAAGGGGTCGAAGCTTTCGGTCGCTTCCGGGGGCATGCGCGATGAAACGAGGCCAAGCTGGTTCAAGGGCCAGCCAGAGTGGCCCAACCACAGACCACCACCGAAGAGGATGAGACTATAGAACATGAACAGGACGACGGCAAGAGATCTTCTTTCCATAATGACCTTAACTGTCTTCAGATTGCTGAAAGGATTATTCTACGATAGCTTCATTAGCGTAATATTGTATAGGGTAGCACGGTTTGCCGTCTTCGCAGAAAGGCATGTTGTTCTCCGTGGCGCAAGCGTGTGCTTAGCGTAGCGCGGGCGTCTTTGATGGCTTTTAGCCCTGTGTTAGAATGTCTGGCAGCGATTAATCGGGAAATAAATTCAACTGTGTTAGATCTGGGTATCGTCATTGTCAATTATAACGTCTGCGCGCTGTTGCGACGCTGTCTGGACACTGTTTTTGACAGCGAAGGTGATTTTAGCTACAAGGTTTGTGTCGTCGACAACAACTCTGGCGACGACTCTGTGGGCATGGTGCGCGAGCAGTTCCCCGACGTGCACCTCATTGCCAACGATGAGAACCTGGGCTATCCGGCGGCGAACAACCAGGGTCTGAGGGCGCTGGGTGTTCAAAGCGCCACACCGCCGCGTTACGCGTTGCTGCTGAACCCGGATACGGAACTGCCCGCCGATGGCCTGGCCCGCCTGCTGTGCTACATGGACCAGAATGCGGATGTAGGCGTGGTCGGCCCTCGTCTGGTCTTACCCGATGGCAGCCTGGACCTGGCGTGTCGTCGCGGGTTCGACTCTATGTCGGCCCTCGTCTACCGCATGGTGGGGCTGAGCCGTCTTTTTCCGCGCTCGCGCCGTTTTGCCCGCTACAACATGACTTACCTGGATGAACGGGAACTGTCCGACGTCGATTCCGTCGTTGGCGCGTTTATGCTGGTGCGCACAAAGGCTCTGAAGGGAGTAGGCCTGCTGGATGACCGCTTCTGGATGTATGGCGAGGATCTGGATTGGGCCAAGCGCATTAAGAGTGAGGGCTGGCGCGTTGTCTATAATCCGGAGGTCACCGTGTTGCATATAAAGCGAGCCTCCAGCCGCCAGAATCCGCGGGCACAGACCGAATTTTATCGGGCAATGCTCATCTTCTACTACAAGCATTATCGGGCCACGACCACATTCTGGTTGCACTGGCTGGTGCTTTTTGGTATTGCGTTGAAGGGCGGCAGGGCCGTGTGGCCGGATGTATTGGCCGGACCTGAGATTTTGAACAGACCGCGCTTTGGCGCTCAGGCAGTATGAAAACGCAACAAGTTCGTAACCTGTACGCTGTATCGCTGATATTTTTGGATGCGCTGATGGTAATGGCCGCTTTCGTGCTGGCCTACCGTTTGCGCATTCTCATTCCCTTTCCCGCAGAAATTGAAAACCTGTATCCCTTTTCCACCTACGCAGGGCTCATGGTGGTGCAGGTGCTGGCTATTGTCTTCGCGTTGCTCTTTAACCGCCAGTATTACATTCCCCGCGCCGTTTCCCGTGTGGACCAGCTCTATGCTGTGTCTGCCAGCGTCTCTATCGGCATGATCGTGTCTATTGCCATTTCCGCCTTTTTCTTCAAAGGTACTGCGCTGGAGGCGGACTATCCGCGGGTGATGATCATCTACGCCTGGTTGTTGTCCATCGTTTTCATCATGTTGGGTCGCGCGGCGCATCAGGTGGTGCGCGACGTGTTGCGCGACCGGGGCGTTGGCAAGGATCGGCTGCTGATCGTGGGTACGGGCGACATCGCGCGTATCATCCTCCAGCGCATCCTGTGGTCGCCGCAACTGGGGTATGAAATGGTGGGTGTCGTGCACAATCCCGGCGTCGAGACGTCGGTGCTGGGCGTGCCGGTGCTGGGCGCGGTGGAAGACCTGCCGGATATGATCGAGCAATACGACATTGACGAAGTGATTGTGGCCATTCCCGAGAAGGGGCACCGCGAAGTCGTACGTGTTATCTCCTATTGCGAGCGCGGACGGGTGTCTATCAAAGTATTCCCCGACATATTCCAGTTTGTGACCACCGATGCGGGTATCGACGATCTGGGCGGTCTGCCACTGCTGACGGTGCGCAACTTTGCCATGCGTGGCTACATGCTGATTGTCAAGCGGCTCATGGACGTAGCCGGCGCTTTTTTCGGCCTGGTGGCCTTTTCGCCGCTGATGATGCTGGTGGCCCTGGCCATCAAGCTAGAATCGCCAGGCCCCGTCTTCTTCGTCCAGGAGCGAATGGGGTTGGATGGACGGCCGTTCAAGATGATTAAATTTCGCTCCATGCGCTCAGATGCCGAGCGCGAAGGCCCCGGGTGGACTGTGGACGACGATCCGCGCCAGACAAGGCTGGGCCGCCTGTTGCGGCGCATTGACATTGACGAGCTTCCTAACCTGATCAACGTGCTCATCGGCGAGATGAGTCTGGTTGGACCCCGTCCAGAACAGCCTTATTACGTGGAAGAGTTCCGCAGGACAGTACCGCGTTATATGGAGCGGCATCGCGAGAAGGCCGGTATGACGGGCTGGGCGCAGGTCAACGGTCTGCGCGGCGACACTTCCATTGTAGAGCGAACGAAATACGACCTGTGGTATACAGAACACTGGTCGGTGTTGCTGGATGTAAAGATCATCCTGCGCACCGTGTGGCAGACGGTGACGGGGCGCTCGAATGGGCCGGCATAGAGCGTGCACAATTGGCCAGGGGATGGGGCTGCATTTGGGTGCGGCGACGCTCGCAACGTTCTGTTTCTACGCTTTCCTCTAACACCATATTTATTTGACGCTTATTTTTGCCCATGTTATGATACGGAATGGGCATGTTTAGCACTCACCAATCGAGACTGCTAACATCTGTATTCAAGCGCCTGTACCCAGGAGTAACCACACGTTTTTGCGAGGATATGGCTGAGCAACTTTCGGAGCGACAAGAGCACATCTTAGGGTTGGTGGTCCGCAGTTACATTGAAACGGGCCGTCCGGTCGGATCCAAGACCCTGGTGGAGCAGTACAACCTCGACGTTAGCTCGGCCACAGTGCGCAACGAACTGGCCGTGCTGGACGACCTTGGTTATCTGCACCAGATGCACACATCGGCTGGCCGTGTTCCAACAGAGGGAGGCTACCGTTACTTCGTGCAGCGATTGCTTGGTGAGTTTGAGCTTCCCGTACGCGAGCAGCAGATGATACGACACCAGTTCCACCAGGCGCGCCTGGACATGGAGCAGTGGATGCGGCTGGCGGCGGCAATTCTGGCGCGCACGTCGCAGGGGGCCAGCGTGGTGACCGCACCGCGCCCGCGCCCCAACCGTTTTAAGCACGTCGAGCTAATCTCTACGCAGGGCAGGCTTGTGCTCATGATCCTGGTGCTGTACGGGGGCGACGTGAAGCAGCAGATGTTGACGCTGGCCGAACCGCTGGAGCAGGATCGGCTGAGCGCTGCGGCGGAGCGTCTCAACGCTATGTTCGACGACAGGACAGCGGACGACATCAGCGCCCGCCTCAGCCAGCTAGATAACATGGGGTTGGAAGAAGAGGTAGCGCGGCTGATCATCGACGTTTTGCGCCTGGCCGATACGCGCAGCATCAGTGATTTTTACCGCGATGGCCTGGTGAACCTTCTGGAGGATGAGGGGACACGACCGGCTGTGCGCGTGCTCGAGGAGCGTACGTTGTTGGCCGACGTCCTGTCGCAGGCCATTGACCCCGGTACGTCGGGCGTGCAGGTAATCATCGGCGGTGAGGGACGCTGGGAAGAGTTAAAGGATTGCACTATCATCGTTTCCCGCTATGGGGTTCGAGAGGACCTGTCGGGCGAGCTGGCCGTGTTGGGACCTACGCGCATGCCCTATAGCCGTAACATTTCGGCCGTGCGCTACGTGGCCGACATTATGAGCGGCTTTGTCTCCGATTACTATCTGGACAAATCGGTCAGCCTGGGACCGCCTGAATCCGAAACTTAGTCGACGACTCTCGGCCTGAGAGTCCTTCCGGTTTCCTTATTGAATGCAATTCGATCCGGTATGGCTACGCCTGGTGACGCCGGATCTGTGAGAGGTGAAATAGTGGAAAAACAAGACCTGAATCAGGAAGCTGAACAGGAAAAAGTGGACGTACAGGTAGACGTGGTAGACGAAACCGCCGGCGAGGAAGCGGCGGAGGAAGAGGGTAAGGAGCCTTCATTAGAGGAGCGCCTGCAGGAAGCGGAAGCGCAGGCGGCTGAGTATCTGGAAGGCTGGCAGCGGGCGCGCGCTGAGTTCGCCAATGCGCGCAAGCGCCTGGAGCGCGAGCGCAGCGAAGCGCGGCGCAATGCCACCGTGGACGTGGTCTCTAAGCTGCTGCCTGTGATGGACGACTTTGAGCGAGCGCTGGAAAATGTGCCGGAGCATATTGGCGAAGATAGCTGGTTTGAGGGCGTGGCGCTCGTGTATCGCAAGCTGGCCAGTATTCTGGAAGAGACACAGATCGAGCGCATAAAGGCGGTGGGTCAACCATTTGACCCGAACGTACACGAGGCGGTCCTGCAAGAAGAATCAGACGATCATGAGAGTGGCACGGTGATTAAGGAGCTGCAATCGGGTTATCGCCTGAACGAGCGCGTTATTCGGCCGGCCATGGTTGTCGTGGCGGCGTAAAGTCGTTGATGGTGGCGGGTAGTGGCCGTCCATCGGCGACTTGCCAACGAGTGGTCGCCGGCCATCCGGCGTCAGAGTTACATAGGAGCATGAATTATGGGAAGGATCATTGGCATTGATTTAGGAACGACGAACTCGGTGGCTGCCGTGATGGAAGGCGGAGAACCGGCTGTGATACCCAGCGCGGAGGGTGGCCGTCTATTTCCCTCTATCGTGGCCATGAATCCGAAGACCGACGAACGCATGGTGGGACAGGTTGCCAAGCGCCAGGCGGTCGTGAATCCGCAGAATACGATTTCGTCGGTGAAGCGCTTTATGGGCCGCAAGTTTGAGGATCCAGAAGTGAAGCGCGCGCGAGAGTACGTTTCATATGAAGTGCGCGAAGCGGCCAACGGCGACATCCGCGTCGTGATGAATGAACGGGAATATTCGCCGCCGGAAATTTCGGCCATGATCCTGCAGAAGATTAAGGCGGACGCCGAGGCGTATCTCGGCGCGCCGGTGACCCAGGCTGTGATTACGGTGCCGGCCTACTTCAACGATAGCCAGCGCCAGGCGACTAAGGACGCGGGGAAAATCGCCGGCCTGGAGGTGTTGCGCATCGTAAACGAGCCCACCGCTTCGTCCCTGGCCTATGGCCTGGGCAGCGATGCCGACGAGGTGATTGCCGTCTATGACCTTGGCGGTGGTACCTTTGATATCTCTATTCTGGAAGTGGGCGACGGTGTCTTCGAAGTAAAGAGCACGAACGGTGATACCTTCCTGGGCGGCGACGACTTCGACCAGCGTATCATTGACTGGGCCGCCGAACAATTCAAGATGGAGCAGGGGATTGACCTGCGCAACGACCGGCAGGCGTTGCAGCGCCTGCGCGAAGCGGCGGAAAAGGCCAAGATTGAGCTGTCGACGACGGTGCAGACGGAGTTGAACCTGCCTTATATCACCGCTGATTCCTCGGGACCGAAGCACCTGAATCTGACTCTGACCCGTTCCAAATTTGAGCAGTTGACCGATGACCTGGTCAAGCGCACCATCGAACCGGTGCGCCGCGCTCTGCAAGATGCGGGCGTTACCACCTCTGAGGTAGACGAGGTTGTGCTGGTAGGCGGCATGACCCGCATGCCGGCTATTCAGGAAGCGGTGCGTGAATTCTTTGGCAAGGCGCCGCACAAGGGCGTCAACCCTGACGAGGTAGTCGGCGTCGGCGCGGCAATCCAGGCCGGCGTCCTGGGCGGTGAAGTCAAGGACGTGTTGTTACTGGACGTGACGCCCTTGACCCTGAGTATCGAGACGCTGGGCGGCGTCGCCACAGCGCTCATTGAGCGCAACACCACGGTTCCCACCAAGAAGAGCCAGGTGTTTTCCACGGCGTCAGAAGGGCAGACCCAGGTGGAAATTCACGTGGTGCAGGGCGAGCGACCGATGGCTGCCGATAACAAAAGCCTCGGGCGTTTCATCCTCGATGGCATTCCCCCGGCGCCTCGCGGCGTGCCGCAGATTGAAGTGACCTTCGACATCAACGCCGACGGCATTCTGAACGTGAACGCTCGCGACAAGGCCACCGGGCGCGAGCAGGACATGCAGATTATTCCTTCCAGTGGCCTCAGCGATGATGAGATTGAGCAAATGGTGCGCGAAGCGGAAGAAAATGCCGCCGCCGACCGCGATCGCCGAGCCACGGTGGAGGCGCGGAACCTGGCCGATTCGGCCGTTTACAGTGCAGAAAAGTTTCTGCGTGAGAATGGGGACAGCGTGCCCCAGGCCAACCGTGAAGCGATTGAGAGCCAGGTTGAGCAGGTGAAAACAGCGCTCCAGGGTGAAGAAACGGACCTCATCCGTACCGAAGCCGGCAAATTGCAACAGGCAATGCAGGAGGCAGGGGCCGCGATGTATCAGGCCACGGGTAACGGTTCCGCACAACCCGGAACCGGCGCGGATGATGAAGACGAAGATGTGATCGAGGGCGAATTTAGCGACGCGTAGACGATTTCAGAAGCACAACGTATTGGGTGTTGGCGTTCTCTTGCCTGATCCTTATGATGGGGAAGCGACGCACAACACGCAATACGGCAGGTATTTATGGCACGTAAAGCTGATTACTATGACATTCTGGGCGTAGCCCGCACGGCGAGTAAAGAGGAAATCAAGAAAGCTTATCGCCGTCTGGCTCGCCGTTACCATCCAGACGTCTCGGAGGAAGATAACGCCGACGAGAAGTTTAAGGAGATCAGCGAAGCATATGAAGTGCTGTCCGACGATAAGAAGCGGGCGGCCTATGATCGATTTGGCCACGCCGGCGTGCGCGGCAGCGGCGCGGCTGGATTCGAAGATTTCGGATTCGGCGGTGTGGCCGATATTTTCGAAGAGTTCTTTGGCGGATTCTCGGCAGGTTCGCGGCGACGCAAGCGCGGACCGCGTCGTGGCGCCGATTTGCGCTACGATATGGCAGTGACCTTTGAGGAAGCCGTCTTTGGCACGGACAAGGAAATCGAAATTCGCCGGCCGGAGGTATGTCCGACGTGTAATGGCTCCGGGGCAGAACCGGGCACGCAGCCCGAGCGTTGTACGCAGTGCAACGGCACCGGCGAGGTACGGCGGGTTCAGCAATCTATCCTGGGCCAGTTTGTGAATGTATCTATGTGCCCCAACTGCCGCGGACAGGGAGAAGTTATCACGTCCCCCTGCCGCACCTGTAATGGCCGCAAACAGGTACAGCAGCAGCGCAAGCTGAAGGTTCACGTGCCCGCGGGCATTCGGAGCGAGCAGCAAATTCGCCTGACGGGTGAAGGGGCGCCGGGCAGCGACGGTGGCCCGCCGGGTAACCTGTATGTGGTTGTCCGAGTTGAGGACCATGCGCTCTTCCAGCGCCGTGGCGACGACATTTTGATTAACCTCGAGATTAATGTGGCCCAGGCGGCGCTGGGAGATGAGATAACGGTGCCGACAGTGGATGGCGATGCAACGCTGTCAATTCCGGCCGGCACGCAATCGGGCACTGTCTTCCGCCTCCGCGACCGCGGTGTGCCTCACCTGAATGGCGGCGGGCGCGGCGATCAACTGGTGATGACCCAGGTGGTCGTGCCCACAAACCTGAGCTCGCGGCAGCGAGAGCTATTTGAGGAGATGGCCGATTCTCTGGGGAAGGCTGTCGTGCCCCAGCGCGAAAAGGGATTTCTCAACGATTTGAAGGAAGCGCTGGGTGACATGTTTGGGCGTTAGGCAGCCATCAGAGAGCGCTTCAGCGCTTTGACCCCTCCCTCGCGAATTGGCGGCAATTGATAATGTACTGGCTGGAAGTGAGCGTCGTCTGTGATGGGGAAGCGGCGGAGGCGGTAGCCGAAGTCTTGCGCCCGTTGGCGTACGGCGATGGGGTGGTGTTGGAGCAGCGCGCGACCGAGGACGTGGATGAAGATGCCGAGTTTGTGGCGCTGGAACCTGACGTAACGGTTAAGATTTACCTGCCCTCTGATCAGGACCGGCCCCAGGTGCGACAGGGGATACGAGAGGCGCTTTACCATCTGGGGCGGCTATACCCCATGCCGGAACCCACGTTTCGCAAGCTGGAGGAGCAGGATTGGGCAGAAGCCTGGAAGGAGCATTACGAGCCTTTCAAGGCCGGCCGGCGCATCTGGATCCGGCCCACATGGCGTGAAGCGGATCCAGAGGCGCGGCCCGATGACATTGTTCTGGTCCTCGATCCAGGGATGGCCTTTGGCACGGGGTTACATCCGACAACGCAAATGTGCCTGCGCGCATTGGAGGATCTGGTGCGACCCGGCATGCGCGTCCTCGACGTGGGCACCGGGTCCGGTATCCTCGCCGTTGCTGCGGCGCGACTGGGCGCCGGCTACGTGTTAGCTATCGACACCGACGCCCTGGCAGTGGAGGCGGCGCGCGAAAACGCGATTCTGAACGGCGTCGATCAGCAAATTGAAGTTCGTGAGGGGAGCTTACAGGCCGTGGATCACGCTGCCGATTGGGATCTGGTGGTCGTCAACATTTTGGCCTCCGTCATAGTCAGGATGGTGCGGGATGACGGATTGTTGGATCATGTAGGTCCCGACGGTCGCCTGTTGCTCAGTGGCATCATTGACGAGCAACTATCCAATGTGGAGACTGCATTGGCAGCGGGTCGGGCCTCTGTCGTGGAAACGTTGACGGTTCGTGACTGGGTGACGTTGATCGTGCGACGTGACCACTCGGCCAAAAATAGCGGGGAATGAATCCTAACGGTCCTGCGAACGATTCATTTGCTTCTTGTAGCGGTAGGTAATGCGCCCGCGGCTCAGATCGTAGGGGCTCATTTCCAGGCGTACGCGATCGCCCAGTAGAATACGGATGTAATAGCGACGCATCTTACCCGACAGGTAAGCCAAAACCTCGTGGCCATTGTCCAGTTCTACACGGAACTGGGTATTCGGCAATGCTTCGACAACCGTACCTTCGACTTCAATCTTTTCTTCTTTCTTAGCCATAACTCTCCTTTGCTACTGTTAATAAAACTCTCAATCCTACACTATAACAGAGATCAGTTAGATCCCTGTTATAGGCCTGGCGCAGGGCTTAACCCCGATCGCTGGCAGCCTGGCGGCGGCGCATACGGCGGATCGCCTTCTTCTTCTGAATGCGGCGCAGCTCGCTCTTTCCGACATGCCAGCGCTTGTTGCGCACGACGGTCATCGTCCCTGCCTTTGTAACCTGCTTGCGAAAACGGCGCAAGAGGCTCTCGTCGGTTTCGTTAGCCATTCTGGTAACACGCGGCATATACCATCACCTCCCTTTACGTAAGATTCCACTACTCCTGATTTTTTTACGCTGCCGGTTCCGTTTCGCTCTCGACGGATTCCGTTACAGTTTCTTCCTGGTTGCTGCCATCCTGCGCCGCCTCTTCGCCGGCAGCTGCGTCTTCCGATTCGATTTCTGACACAGGCTCTTCGGCCACCGGTTCTTCATCTTCGTCTACAGGCGCTTCGTCTACAGGCTCTTCGGCCACCGGTTCTTCAGCTTCGTCTACAGGCGCTTCGTCTACAGGCGCTTCGTCTACAGGCGCTTCGTCTACAGGCGCTTCGTCGCCTTCTGCTTCAGCGCTCTCTGATTCGGCGGCTTCCGCAGTGGCCTGTTCCCGTTGTGTCATCCACTCTATCTGCTCTGTGGCAGTGACGGCCTTCAGGCTCAGTCCCATGCGCTGGCGGTCGGCGTTAATGCTGATGATGCGCAGAAGATGTGTCTCGCCTTCTTCCAGAATGTCGTGCGGGCTGACCGTGCCGCTGCCCGTAATTTGTGAGGTATGCAGCAGGCCCTCTACGCCCGGTTCCACTTCCACAAAGGCGCCGTAATCGACGATGCGAATGATCGTGCCCTCTACCAACTGGCCGACGTCATACTTATCGTCAACGAGTGACCAGGGATTTGGCAATAACTTTTTGCGGCTTAGGCTGATGCGTTCCCGCTCGCGATCGACCTTGAGTATGTATACGTCCAGCTCCTCGTGCATATTGACGACCTCGCGCGGGTGTTCCACGCGATGCCAGGCCAGCTCCGAGACGTGGATCAGGCCGTCGGCGCCGCCCAGATCGACGAAGGCGCCGAAGTCGCGCCAGCCGCTGACGCGGCCGGTGACGACATCGCCTTCCTGCAACGTTTCCATCAACTCGCGGCGGCGACGATCTTGCCAGACGCGTTCCGCTTCGCGGTGCGAGAGCACCAGGCGGCGGCGGCGGCGATCAACCTCAATGACCTTGACCGGGATTTTCTCTCCATGCGCTTTGGCCATCCGCCGTTGCCGGTCCTGATCGCTCATGCCCGGGTTGAGGAAGGTCAGGTGCGAGGCCGGTATAAAGCCTCGCAGGCGACCGAAGGGCGCCAACGCACCGCCACGGTTGTGGCCGGAAATCTCAACCTCGATGACTTCGCCGCTGTCCAGCAGCTCCTGAGCCTGGATCCAATCCTCATTCATGCGAGCCATGTGCAGAGAAACAAGCAGGCTATCCTGCTCGTCCGTGCTGAGAATATAGACGGGGATTTCGTCATCGATGGCCAATGACTCCCGCTCCTCAGGCTCCAGTTTCTCCAGATCTGCAGGCTGGATAATGCCGTCGCGCTTCAGACCCAGATCGACGATGATGCCCTGTTGGGACATAGAGACGATAATCGCGTTGCGAATATCTCCAACCTTAGGGCTCTCGTAATCATGCTGATCCAGCAGCGAGGCCATTTCCTGCGCAAAATCTACATCGGTTGTGACTTGACTCTCTTCTTTCGCCATTTTCTACTGGTCTCTTATGAGATTGGGCCGTGTTGACGCTTCGTCCTCACGAGAACAGATTCGTACTGACTGATGATGTTTCTTACCTGGAGAAATGTCAACACATTCCAGATTAACAAAAAAACTCGGCTTAGATTTGGTACGCAGCCGAGCCAAAAAACAAGTTCGTTGATTGAGTTTGTTTGCCTGAAGTCGTTGAATAGGGCTGAGACTTTAGCTTGACGAAATAGACGAAAAAATCAAGTCGTGTAGATATCAACCCTCCATACAACCGCGTAGCGACACTATATAATTGTAAATCTGAGAGAAAATCATACCCCTCGACGAAAAATTATACCATTGGATTTGGCAATGTCAATTTGTCCACTGGAGAAAAACTGCGTGCGCTAGGAGTATTTGCTTTGCAGGAAGTCCACCACCTTGCGGTCGATGTGATCGCCTTCGCCGTTCCA
>DATHSI010000134.1:0-4405 GCA_035464315.1 Candidatus Sulfomarinibacteraceae bacterium | reverse complement strand
GATGACATCGTCTATATGTCGGCCGATGAAGAAGACCATTACACGATTGCCCAGGCCAATGCCGAGCTCGACGATCGCGGTCAGTTCGTAGGCCGTAGGGTGTCGGCGCGCCGCAATCAGGAGTTCCAGATTGCGCCCGTGCAGCGCGTTGACTTCATGGACGTCGCGCCGCGACAGATCGTCGGCGTTTCCGCAGCGCTTATCCCCTTCCTGGAGCATGACGACGCCAACCGCGCTCTAATGGGTTCGAACATGCAGCGCCAGGCTGTGCCTCTTCTGCAACCAGATGTTCCTGTGGTCAGCACCGGTATGGAATTGCAGGCTGCCCTGAACACAGGTCAGGTCGTTTTAGCGCGTGCGCCGGGCGAGGTTCTCGGCGTCAACGGCGAAGAAGTCGTCGTCATGGAAGAGAACGGACCTCACACCTACACGCTGCGCTAAGACAACCGGTCTAAGCAGAGTACCTGTATCGATCAGCGACCGATTGTCGTTAAGGGGCAGCGCGTCGAACGCGGTGATGTACTCGCCGATAGCTCGTCGACGCAGTTCGGCGTGCTGGCGTTAGGTCAGGATGTGGTAGTTGCTTTCCTTTCGTGGGAAGGCGGCAACTTTGAGGACGCGATTCTGGTCAGCGAACGACTGGTGCGCGACGACATCTTCACCTCCGTTCATATTGAAAAGCATGAACTGGAAGCGCGCGATACTAAGCTTGGCCCAGAAGAGATCACATACGATATTCCAAATGTCAGCGAAGAGGCTCTGAAGGATCTCGATGAGCGCGGTATCATCCGCGTGGGCGCCGACGTCACCGAGAACGATATCCTCGTTGGTAAGATCACGCCTAAGGGCGAGAAAGAACTGACCCCCGAGGAGAAACTGCTGCGCGCCATCTTTGGCGACAAGGCGCGTGAAGTCAAGGACTCCAGTTTGCGCCTGCCACATGGCGCGCGCGGCAAGGTTGTCGACGTTCAGGTCTTCGATCGCCAGCACGACCGCGACCTACCCGCCGGTGTTGAAACCATGGTGCGCGTCAGCGTTGCCCAGCGCCGCAAGATATCCGAGGGTGACAAAATGGCCGGTCGCCACGGTAATAAGGGCGTCATTTCAAAGGTCGTTCCCGTGGAGGATATGCCATTCTTAGAAGACGGCACGCCCGTGGACGTCATCCTGAGCCCGCTCGGTGTACCGGGTCGTATGAACATCGGCCAGGTTCTGGAGACGCACCTCGGTTGGGCCGCGCATCGGCTCGGCTTCCGCGCCATTTCGCCTGTGTTCGACGGCGCCAATGAAATCGAAATACGCGCCGAACTCAGCCGTGCCTGGCTGACCGATCGCGCCTGGGCTACCGCCTCAGAATGGACCTGGGACTGGCTCGAAGAAATGGGCTATGACACCGAAACGCTTCAAGATGAGGATGACGCCCGCCGCCTGTTTGTCCTTTCCTGGCTTGGCGAAGAGGGATATGACGAGCAGGAACTGGAAACCAGCCAGACATACGCGCGCCTCGCTGTCGTGCGCGAATGGCTGAAGATGCGCGATTGGGATCCCGCCGAAATCTTTCCAGACAATCATGAAATGCCCAAGGACGCGTGGCTGCCGTACGATCAAAAGGCCATCGAGGTCTGCGTCCGCGAATGGTATGGCCTGATGCGCGAGCAATATGGCGAAGAGCTTGCGGAAGAACTTCACATTGACGTGCGTGAGACGGCCTTTGACGAGCTGATGGAGAGAGCGACGAGGATGACTTTGGAAACGGGCCTACCTGTGCCTATCGTTGGTAAGGAGAAGCTGCTTGACGGGCAGTCCGGTAAGGCGTTCGACCAGCCGGTGACCGTCGGCATCTTGCACATGATGAAATTGGCGCACCTCATCGAGGATAAGGTTCACGCCCGCTCAACCGGTCCGTACTCGCTCGTTACCCAGCAGCCGTTGGGTGGTAAGGCACAGTTCGGCGGTCAACGTTTCGGTGAGATGGAGGTCTGGGCCCTTGAGGCGTATGGCGCGGCCCATACCCTGCAAGAGATGCTGACGGTGAAATCCGACGATACGCAGGGTCGAGTCAAGACCTACGAGGCAATCGTCAAGGATGAGCCTATCGAAGAACCCGGCGTGCCTGCATCGTTCCGCGTGCTTGTCAAGGAGCTGCAAAGTCTGGGTCTTGCGGTGGAAGCCGTCACCGAGAGTGGCGCTACCATCCGCTTTGGCAAAGAAGATGATAGACGGAGCAAGAAGTGGGTCGGCACGGGACTGATGGATCTGGCCCATAGCCGGCGCCGATGAGGTCCTGACCGGCGCTCGGGCGAACGCCGGCGCGCCGGTCTTTTCACCGTCCGCGTAATTGTTCACACTTACGGAAAAACAAGATTATACTGTAACGTATGACGCTGGAAGAAGAGGTCATCAAGCTTCGGGCAGAGAATACAGCGCTTCGGCAACTGGTAGAAGGGTTGAACGCGCAGGTGGCGGCGCTGACGGAGCGCCTGAGAGAGCTGGAGGAGCGGAAGCCTGATCCACCAGCCTTTGTGAAACCGAATCGACCGCGCTGGGAGGGGAAGGAAGGCGGACGTAAGAAGCGGGCCAGCGAGCACAATCGCGGGCGGAAACGAGAGCAGCCAACGCAGATAGAGCGGCATGCTTTGGAGAGATGCCCAAGCTGCGCCTATCAACTGCGAGGAGCGAGTTTACAGTACCGGCGGCAAGTGATTGAGCTGCCGGAACCGCAACCGGTGACCGTGATCGAACATCAGATCATCAAGCGTTGGTGTCCGGTGTGTCAGGCCTGGCAGGCGCCGCGCATCAACTGGCAGGAGCAGGTGGTAGGACAGGGACGTGTGGGCGTAAGGCTGGCGGCGCTCGTTGGCTACTTGCGACAGAGCTTGCGCCTGCCGCTGCGGCAGATACAAGCGTATCTGGTTGCTGTGCATCAGGTGCAGTTGAGCCTGGGCGAACTCAGCGGGCTCCTGCAGCGGATGCGCCAGCATGTACAAGGCGCCATCAGCGCCCTGAAGGCGACGGCACAAGCGCAGACGGTTCTCCATGGCGATGAGACAGGTTGGCGCGAGGACGGTCAGAACGGGTACGTGTGGTGTCTGGCCAGCGGCGGAACAGAGGCGGTACGCTATTACGAGTATGACGCCAGCCGCAGTCAAGCCGTAGTGCAGCGGCTCCTGGAGGGGTTTGGCGGTCACCTGGTCAGTGACTTCTTGGGCAGCTACAACGTCTACAGCGGTCCCCACCAGCGCTGCTGGGTCCACTTGTTACGGGACCTGAAGAAGCTGCAAGAGGAACAAGCTGAGGATGGCGAAGTGCTGGCCTGGGCGCTGGCTGTACGCTGGCAGTACGAACGCGCCCGCAGCGAGGCAGAGGGGCTGGCCGCAGAGGAGCGGCAGGGGCTCTACCAGCGTCTGCGACGGCAAACGGAGTTGCTCGGTCTGCAGTACGCACAGGTCAAGCAACACCCCTGTCAGGCGCTGGCCAAACGCTTGCTGCGCCATCTGGAGGAACTATACCAATTCGTGCTGCACCCGCAGGTGCCCGCCGACAACAATCTCGCCGAGCGCGCACTACGCCCTGTCGTCGTGCAGCGCAAGATAAGTGGCGGGACGCGCAGCCCTGCCGGCAGCCAAACCCGGCTGGGCTTGGCTAGCCTCTTTGAGACTTGGCACGCACGTGGCCTGAATCCCCTTGCCGAGTTTCAGCGCCTGCTCCTCCAGCCGGCTCATGCCCCTCCCTGATTATCCATTTCTGTAACTCTGAACAATTACGCGCTCCAGCTTATTTGACCGTCGGGCCTGGCTGCGTTAAAATTCCTGGCTTTGTGGCCGGGCCTTTTTTGCTAGCAGATCGTTAATTGGAACGTGGCGCGGGAGCCGAGTTACAATGTCGATCGACACCTTGAAATAAGGAAGGATTGAGGATTTTTTGTGTTTGAATCGTTAGGAAGTCGCCTGCAGACAGTGTTCGACAGTTTGCAGCGGCGCGGCAAATTGACGGAAGCGGACGTCGACGTGGCAATGCGCGAAGTGCGCCTGGCGCTGTTGGAAGCCGACGTCAATTTCAAAGTTGTAAAGAGCTTCGTGAATCGCGTGCGCGAGCGGGCCGTAGGCCGGGAAGTAATGCAAAGCCTGACGCCGGGCCAGCAGGTTGTGAAAATCGTCCACGAAGAGTTGATCGAAACGCTGGGCGAACCCGGACGAATGAATTTGGGCATGCAGTCGCCGGCAATTGTCATGCTTGTGGGCTTGCAAGGTTCGGGTAAGACGACGACGGCGGCCAAACTGGCGCTGAACATGCGGCGCGACGGGCGACGTCCGCTTCTCGTCGCTGCCGACGTTTACCGGCCGGCAGCAATTGACCAGCTAGAGACGCTGGGTAAGCAGCTTGACGTGCCCGTCTATAGTGAGGG
>DATHSI010000133.1:0-4132 GCA_035464315.1 Candidatus Sulfomarinibacteraceae bacterium | reverse complement strand
GCGATTGCCCTGAGCGGTGCGCCAGCGGGCTAGAGGATGACCGAGAGGGGGACAACATTCAGACGAGACGAGAGACACCTATGCCGCTTATGCGCTCCAGATTAGCACGCACCGCCCGCCTTTGGCCGCTCCTGGTCCTGGTCGCGGGCGCCCTGCTGCTGACCGCCTGCCGCGCGCAGGGCGTCTTCCGCTCCGATCAGGATCCGGTCCAGGCCGGCGTCATGACGCGCCGCGCGGTGCAGGTCACTCTACAACAACTGGACGAGGCCCCCACCGATTATCTGCACCGCTTCATCCGCGTCAGCGGCGACTTTACACGCCTGCCCCAATCCCCCTGCGACAAACAACGCGGGCCCGCGCTCACCTGGGCCATGTCTAATGGCCAGCTGCGTCTGGACGCCATGGGCTTCGGCCCCATCCTGCGTCTGGTGCCGGAGGGTACGTCGATGACGGTCGACGGCTTCTGGCGCGCTTACCGCCGGCCCGGCGGCTGTGGCCCACAGGCGGGCGCCGGCGTCGTCTGGTATCTGGAGGCCGTGCGCCTGGTGGAACCCAATCCGCTGCCCGCCCTCGGCGCCGTGAGCGGCGAAGCCCCAGAGGAGCAGGTGGAAGGCGTCTCGCCAGAGGCCACCGGCACCATCACACCCACAACCGGCGCGCCCACGGTGACCGGCACCTCTCCGCCCACAGCCACCCAGGCCACGCCCAGCCCCACGCCGGACGGCGAGGCCACGCCGGATCCCAACGCCACGCCCAGCCCCACGCCAAGCGCCACCCCCACCACGGAACCGGGCCAGCCGACCAACACACCGGAACCATCGCCCACGCCAGAGCCCTCGCCCACCGCTGGCAGCGGCGTCACGCCCACCTCGCCGGCGCCCACCAACACCCCCTCCGGCTCCGGCTATCCGGGTGAGCCGCCAACGCCGGCCCCCTCGCCGACGCCCGGATACTGAGGCCCACATGTCCTACCGCGAACCAGCCGCAAGGTCACAGTGAGCCCGCGCCCTTACTCCCTGACCCGCGCCCCTTTCATGCCCGGCGTGCAACCCCCACAGGGCGTCGATGACAAAGCGCTGTGGTTCCTGTTCCGCGGCTATCGACTGCTGGTGCGCAATGAGCCTGAAGCGGACGGCGATGAGCCCCAGGCCCACATCCCCCTGATTCCCTCCCCGCAGGCGCTGGACCTGCAGCCGGTGCGCACGCAGTATCTGGGCCGCCTGGGCCACATGCTGTGCTTTTCGGCCGAACTGCCGGACAACGCCCAGGCGCCGCCGGGCATGACTTTTCAGGGCCTGCGCAGCCTGTGGGGCGTGCTGGATGACGACCTGTTCTGGGTGGCAGGCCGCGCCGTGCAAATCGTGGACTGGGATCGCACGCACCAGTTCTGCAGCGCCTGCGGCGCGCCCGTAGAAAGCTCCACCCAGGAACGGGTCAAAATCTGCCCGCAGTGCGACCAGCGCAGCTACCCCCGCCTGGCTCCGGCCATCATCGTCGCCGTCACCCGCGGCGACAAACTGCTGCTGGCGCGCTCCCGTCGCCACCCGCCCGGCCTCTACAGCGTGCTGGCGGGCTTCGTCGAGCCCGGCGAGACGCTGGAGGAATGCCTGGTGCGCGAGGTGCGCGAGGAAGTGAACATCGACGTCAAGAACATCCGCTACTTCGGCAGCCAGCCCTGGCCCTTCCCCCACTCGCTGATGATCGCCTTCACCTGCGAGCACGCCCGCGGCGAGCTGCAACCCGACGGTCAGGAAATCGAAGACGCCGGCTGGTTCGCCGCCGGCGAGCTGCCCCGCGTCCCCTCACGCATCAGCATCTCGCGCCGCCTCATCGAGTGGTTTAAGGCGGGCAGACCGCAGAGCGGTTGATTGCACGGTGCGGGCGGCGGGTTGCTCAGCCATCGCCGCCGCCGGTCCGCGGCGGGTGATCTGGCATGCCGGACGGATCTGCCGTCTCGGGCATACTGCCGGCACGCCACCCCCTACAGAACGTCAATTGGCCACCTCGCACCTGTCGCTCGCTGCGTTTGGGCTCCGGCTGCGCTACGGATCGTCTATGAGGGCTTGAAACCGGGCCTGGTATCCGTACACTGATCGGTAGAGAGCGAAAGGAGTGTACGATGAAGCATCGCGGCTTTTTGGTGTGGAGTGTGGTTCTGGCGGTGGCGATATTGGCGGGGGTGTTGGGCGCGCGGGCGCAGGGCGTTCATACCACCTACTTGCCCCTCATAGCGTCCTCGCCGCCCGGCCCGACGATTCATTATTTTCGGGCGAACGTGGAGATTGCCGACCCCGGTGACACCATCCAGCTGGAATGGGCAAGCACGGGCGGCGTTGAGGCGAGCCTGTGGCGCATCAGCCGGGGCGGGCCGATTGCCGGGGTCTGGGACGTGGCACCGACGGGCGCCTTCAGCTATACCATCAGCACGGCCGAGCGCGAATATGTACAGTTCTCGCTCTACGTCACCGACGCCGAGGGTGTCAGCAGCGGCGCGGGCCTTACAGTTCCGCTGACCTGCCCAGATAGCTGGTTCTTCTCACCGGAGCCAGACGGCTGCCCCGGCGCGCCGGCCCACTTTGCGAACGGCGCCGAACAGCCGTTTGAGAGCGGATACATGGTCTGGGTGGAAGAGGGCTGGACCGAAGGCCAGGCAGGTATCTACGTGTTGTACGACGACGAGGTTTTCTCACCCCGCTGGGCCTTTTACCCCGATACCTGGGAGGAGGGCGAGCCGTTGTGTGACGTGGGCGAAGCGCCGCCCGGTCTCTTCCAGCCAGAGCGCGGCTTCGGCAGGCTGTGGTGCGACGAACCCGGCGTGCGCGACCGCTTAGGCTGGGCCACGGAACCGGAAACAGGCTATGAGACGGCCGTACAACGAGATTCGGCCCCCAGATACACCACCCTCTATGTGCGCGCCGCCGACGGCAACGTCTGGAAGCTACTGCCGGAGCGCAGCGGCTGGGAGAAAATAACAGTCGAATAGTCAAGAACATCCGCTCGCAGATCGTGTAAGCGCTGAGGTCTAGTTCAAGATTTGAACTAGACCTTTCCCTTTTGTGGTCGTTACGGTGAGAAGAAATGCCCCTTTCTATCGTCGCAAGGGGCTCGAACCGTGAGACAGAAAAGGAGAAGGTAAAGCAGCCATGACCACGCATCACCTGGACGCCACTGACACCCACGCCTTTTGGGACAATTCACACCCGCCGCGCCTGCACATAGCGCCCGGCGACACCGTCGTCTTTGAAACACGCGAGGGACTGGGCCAGGTCACGCCCGATTGGACCGCGAAGGAGTTATCAAATCTGGACATTACCCTGGCGCACCCGCTGACGGGGCCGGTATACGTCGACGGCGCCGAACCGGGCGACACGCTTGTCGTCGAGATTCTCGATCTGCAGCACAAAGGGTGGGGGTGGAGCGCGATCTTGCCCGGCTTTGGCCTGCTCGCCGAAGACTTCAGCGATTTTTACCTGCACCATTTCCGCCTGGAAGGCGACCTTTGCTACCTCAACCCGGATGTTCGCATTCCATACGAGCCTTTCTGCGGCGTCATGGGCGTCGCGCCGCGAGAAACGGGGCGGCTGAACACCATTCCGCCGCGAGAGAATGGGGGCAATGTGGACATTCGCCACTTGACGCCCGGCAGCATCGCCTACTTCCCCGTTTTCGTGCCCGGCGCTCTCTTCTCCTGCGGCGATGCGCACGCCGCGCAGGGAGACGGAGAAATTAACGGCTCGGGCATCGAGTGCCCCATGACGGTCACCCTGCGCTTTGACTTACAAAAGCAGAATCAGCGTGCAGAATTGCAGTTCCAGACGCCGGCGGGCAAGCCGCTCACCTGCGCCGGCGCAGACGGATACCATGTCACCACGGCCCACGGTCCGGACCTGTACAAGAATGCGCAACAGGCGGTACGCTACATGCTCGACTACCTGACGGCTGAACACGGGCTGACGCGGGAGGAAGCGTACTGTCTCTGCGGCGCCGCGGTGGATCTGAAGATCAGCGAGATCGTAGACGTCCCCAATTTCGTCGTCAGCGCCTATCTGCCGCTGAGCATTTTTCACTGAGCCATTCACGGAAAGCGCAGTCGCTGCCTCTGGGGCGGAGCCCAGCAACCTTAATATCGCCC
>DATHSI010000132.1:0-3411 GCA_035464315.1 Candidatus Sulfomarinibacteraceae bacterium | reverse complement strand
GAACGTGGCGCCAACCGGCCCAACATCCTGATCCTGTGCATCGACCAGTGGGACACGCACATGCATCTGCCGGACGGCGTCCAGTTTCCGGCCCTCGAGCGGTTGGAAGCGCAGGGCGTGAGCTTCGACCGACAGTACTGCACCGTGCCCATCTGCACCCCGTCGCGGGCCACCATGTGGACAGGCCAGCATGCCAAAGAGGTTGGCATGTGGGACAACACCAACTTTGCCTGGATCACCTCCGGCCTGAGCCACGACATCCCCACCATCGGCACGATGATGCGTGAACAGGGCTACTACACCACCTTTAAGGGCAAGTGGCACCTGAGCGAGTTGCCGCACCATGCGGATGCGTTGGAGCCATACGGCTTTGCGGACTACCAACAGTGGGGGGACATGTTCGGCGAGCCGCTGGAAGGCGAAGTCAAGGATGGTAC
The DNA here is from genome assembly GCA_035464315.1 of Candidatus Sulfomarinibacteraceae bacterium. GTDB lineage: Bacteria > Chloroflexota > Anaerolineae > Promineifilales > Promineifilaceae > JAAYYY01. The sequence continues at coordinate 2,974 of DATHSI010000132.1, read as the reverse complement.
CGTGGCCATGCACACGGTAGATTTTCTGGAAAATAAAGCCCCCCACCTGAATCAACCATGGCTGATGATCAGCAGCATGGTCAATCCTCACGATATCATGTACTTCTATTCTGATGAGGTGGAGCTTGAGCAGGCTGGCGCTATGAAGGACAAGCTGCGAAGGGCCCAGACCTTCGGGTTTTTCCACGACTACGATCCCGATCTTCCCGACAACTTCGACGATGACCTTTCTCAGCAGCCGCTGGGCCCGAAATCCTACAAAGAACTGATCCGCACGACGTATGGGGCGCCGCCGGAAGGGCGCGAGGATCTATGGAAGGCCCGCCGCAACTATTTGATTAACTGTATGCGCCTGGTAGACATGGAGTTTGCTAAGATTCTGGATGCGATGGACCGCCAGAATCTATGGGACAACACCATCGTGATCTACACCAGCGACCATGGCGAAATGAATGGCGCGCACAAAATGCACCAGAAAGGCGCGATTCATTACGACGAGGCGGCGGTGGTTAACCTGACGGCGGTGATCCCAGGCGGGGCACAGGGCAAGAGCACGTTGGCCGTTGGCTCGCAGCTCGACCTGGCGCCCACGCTCCTTGACTTTGCAGGACTGAGTGAGGAAGAGATCCACCAGCGCTACCCGCAGTTGCCGGGTCGCTCCATGCGCAAGGCTATGTTGAACCCAACGGAGCCTGGTCCCCGAGGATCGGTCGAAGCGCCGGGCGACGGTGCGTTGATCACGTGGGACGGCCTGAATATGCTCGATCCGGACTGGAACGTCACCGGCGCGCTGGGCGCCCTGCTGGACCTGGGGCTGCCGGAAGAGGGACTGCTTGAGAAAGTGAGGGAGACAGGTACTAAGTATGGTTCCCCGGATTTCAGCCGGCGCACCTTCTTCCGCGCCGTGGTCGACGGCCAGTACAAGCTGGTGCGCTGGTTCAGCCCGCTGGAGTATGGGAACCCTGCGACGCTGGAAGAGCTGTACGCGACAGGTGATGTGACCATGCACGACCTCGTGAACGACTCTGGCGAGATGGAAAATATTGGCAACCCGGAACACCCTGACCACGACCCGGCGTTAGTCGAGCGTATGTTAAAGAAACTACACTCGCTCGTCGATCAAGAACTCGGCGAGGACTCCCCACCGTTCGACCTTGATATCTTCGGGACGCGCTAGGTGATGTATGATGAGCCGACTACCGAATCGAAGTCCGGTAGTCGATCGACGTGAGTAGGCGGCAGTCGCAGTTACCGCTCTTGCTCGTATCTTCGTGCCAGGGACGTGATAGTGTGAGAACCGCGACTGAAGGAAGCTAGCAATGGACGCAGTCATCAGTTACTTGACCAACGCCTTCACCCTGTCCTTCGTGGTGACCAGTATGTTTGGGTTCGGCCTTGGTCTGACGGTGCGACAGATCGTGGAACCGTTGAAGAATGTGCGTCTCGTGCTCGCGGCGCTGGTAGCCAACTTCGTCGTCATGCCGGGCATGGCCTTCGCTCTCACACGCCTCTTGCCGCTCGACCAGGACTTGCAGATTGGCCTGCTGTTATTAGGGTCAGCGGCCGGCGCTGCTCTCACCCTGAAGGCTACTCAGATTTGTCGAGGCAACCTTCTCCTCTCCGTCAGTATTGTTACCCTCCTGGTCGTTGCCACCGTCATTTACCTGCCACTGGTTTTACCGCTGCTGATTCCGGGCGTTGAAGTGGATCCGGTCGCCGTCGCCCTGCCGCTGATCATGCAAATTCTCGTACCACTTGCTGCTGGCTTGTTCATGCATGCCCGCTACGATGAGGAGGCGGCGATGACCCGGCCGCTCATGAACGATATTTCCAACATCAGCCTGGCTCTGCTGATTATTGTGAATCTGGCCAACGTCGGCGAGGTACTTTCGCTCGTGGGCACCGGGGCCATCATCGCCATTCTGATCATGATTGCCACCGGACTAGGGGCCGGTTACCTCCTCAGCAGTTCCCTTCCGCAGATCCGGCGGACATTTGCCATGGCAACTGCCCACCGAAACTACGCAGCCGCATTCGTTATCGCAGGCGGCAGCTTCGGTGAGCGGCGAGCGGTCTTCCTGCTGCTTTTGACCGCATCGCTGATCAGCATGCTCGTCATTCTGTTGGTCGCCGGCGAGTTCCGCAGACGCGTTGAGGCCGCAGATACGGCCGAGCTGGAGGTCGCGCCGGGTGTGCCCGAGGTTCAGGAAGGTGAGCGTGCAGGGTCATAAGGACATGGCATAGAGCGTACTGCCCAGCGGGAGCAGTTGCTGAAGCACAGGCCTGGCTGGTTACACAGAACGCTGACACAGGGGCCGATGATACCGCTTCAAGCGAAGGCATTCCAACAGCACAATCGGAATGGAGCACATGGACACACCGGAATCCTCCCAGACGGAGCCGCAGCAGCCGCTGATTGAACAACCCGGGCTCAGCGCCTTGCGCGAGGCAGTTGCCAACCGTCGCCTCGGGCGTCTGCCCGGCCGTGCCGTGTTGCGCCAGGATGGCTTTGCCGGGTTAAACAACGCCATTGCCAGCGTACCCGATGGGCTGGCCAACGGTATCCTGGCCGGCGTGAACCCGTTGTACGGTCTCTATGCCAGCATGGCGGGGCCGGTGGCCGGCGGTCTCTTCTCCAGCTCGAAACTGATGGTGATAACATCCACCAGCGCTGCGGCGCTGGCCGCGGGCCAGGCCCTTGCCGGTCTGCCCGCAGAGGCGCGCGACAACGCGCTGTTTGCCATGGTCATTTTGGTCGGCGTGTTTCAGGTCCTGTTCGGCCTGTTGCGGCTGGGGCAGCTGACGCGCTTCGTTTCCTACTCGGTGATGACGGGGTTACTGGCGGGCATTGCGGTGCTCACGGCATTGAGCCAGTTTCCGACCGTCACCGGGTATGAGGCAACGGGTGATAGCACGTTGGCGCGCGCCGTAGACGTGATGGCCAGCCTGGGTCAGGCGGACATGCTGACGGCCG
>DATHSI010000131.1:0-20950 GCA_035464315.1 Candidatus Sulfomarinibacteraceae bacterium | reverse complement strand
TGGTAGGCGTCGGGGGCGGTTCAGTTGCCTCAGGTGTAGGCGAGACGAGTTCTTCGACCATTTCTGTTGGTGTCGGCGATGGCGTCGCTTCGGCAGCAAGAGCCGAGTCATTGTCAGAAAGGCCGGGTATGTCCGGCAACTGGTCGGCGGCAACAGAAACGCGATCGACGCCTTCCGCCGCAGGAAGTGAGCGAGGGAGCGGTGTGGTGACCAATTCGACGACGCCGCTGGTCAGAGGGTGGTTCTGCAGGCGTACCAGGTATCGTCCAGGAAGCGCCTCTACAACTCTGGGCAAAGCAAAAACGCCAGTGGCCAACAGCAACTGCGTTAGGACAACTAGAATAACTATTCTTCTGGCTCTCGAACTCATATTTGCACCTCGTTATACACGACGTCGAGCGTAGCACTGTTGACAAAGTTGCACCCTCCGCAGACTCGCTGTTCCCGGCAGAGATTGGGCGATGTTTATGTAATTCCTTATCGTTCTGCGACTTCTAGTTCGCGCAGGGCTTCTGCGGCCGGTTGAAAATTGGGGTTGAAATCCACGGCCCGGCGCAAGTTCCTTTGGGCTTCGTCCACCTCACCCAGCTCGATCTGTGCCAGCGCCTTGTAGTAATAAGATTCTTCGAAGTAGGGTCTATCTTGCAGTGTTACGTCGGCCAGCAGGATCACATCATCATAGCGGCCCGTTTGATAATACGCTTCGTAGGGCCCAAATTGGTACCACAGCATGCGCCAGGGCAATCCGATGGAGCGAGCCTGGTCGAAAGCACTGGCGGCTCGTTCATACTCCTCCAGCGCATTGTATACCGTACCCAGATTAAACCAGAGGAAGGCGTTCTCCGGCTCTTCGTTCAACTCGGCCAGCACGACCTGCTGCGCATTCTGCCACATCTTCTCGTCGTCCATATCCTCGCCGATTATGTTGGAGACGAACTGCTCCTGTTCGGGCCGGTAAAGCACGATATAGCTACGGTTGAAGTGGCGCCAGTAACTATCGAGCTCTTCATAGCTGATCTCGCGCCCTTCGTCGTCTGCATTCTCTCCGGGCACCTCGCTAGTGCCGAACCACGAGTCGTAGACCCATACAGCTTCCTGTTGGTCGTCGTAGGCTACCAGCAAAAGGTAATGGCCATACCACTCCATCCACGCGTATTCACCGGGCGGGTCGATGCCCAATTCTATGATCACAGGCATCCCTTCGCTGAGAAGACGGAGCACAGTGGTCAGGTCGCCATTGGTGCGGCTTAAGGCCTCAAACTCAGTCTCGTTTCTGACGTAGCTCGCCATCTCTTCGGGTGTCACGTTTCGATCTTCAGGATCGGGCTTCAGCACCGCCGCGGTTTGATCCTGCGTCCGGTGGAGGTCAAAGTAGCTAAGGGCCATGGCCAGCGTAGCCGGTCCACAGTTGTTCCACGTTTGGAACTTGTGTTGAACGCCGGTCAGCCGCGCCGATGGCGGGATGGGAATTGGCGTGGGCGAGGGCGCCGCGGTTACGGTAGGAGTCGATGACGCCGGTGGTGCGCCAGAATTGGTTACCGTTTCCGGCTCATTTGGCGCGTCGCTGCCGGTGGGGCCAGTCGTCGGCGGTGGGGTGAGCGTCGGCGGTGCGGTGAACGTGCCACTACTGTCGGGGCTTGTTTGCGCAGCTAGATCCAGAGGTTGCAGCAAGTCGTCGGTCTGGACATTGTGCACTGCTGTGGGCAACATGTCGACGTGTTCGCGCACCCCTAGAGCCTGGATTGGTTCCGGCAAACGAGCCACGTAGCGGCTGGGCATTGCTTTCAACACGGTAGGCAGCTGCCAGACGAACAGTGCTATGAGCACCAGTAGGGTTGTAATGGCCAGGGTGAACCAGCGCTTCTGCATAAAGAATTCAGCCTGCTATGTATTGTTATCTTGTGACTCTGAACAAGATGTGCGCTTCGCGACACGATTAATCAAAGCCGCGATTATAACGTCGCATGCACTCTCTCCGTCAACTCAGGCACCGTGACGGTTGTGCTTTCTAAGTAAGTGTTCATTAGTTTCAGAACGTGGGAGAGCGCCTCAATCTTCGTCCGCGTCGTCTTCGATCATGTGCGCTTTCATGGGCGTCAGCAGGCGCAACAAGGCGTAATTAACGAGGCTGACGAGAATAGCAATTTCGAACCGCCCGTAGGCAGCCGCAGCGCCAATGGCGCCTGTGGCCCAGATGCTGGCGGCTGTTGCCGTCCCTGAAACGTTGCCGTCTCCCTTGAGGATGGCGCCGCCGCCAATGAAGCCTATGCCCGTCATGAGGCCCTGGATGATGCGCGCCTGCGCGTCCGGATCGTCGCCGAAACTTACTCTGGCGATTAGGACGAACGCTGTGCTGGCGACACCGACGATGGGAAAGGTGCGCAGTCCCATCGACCGGCTGTGTCGCTCGCGATCCCAGGCCATGGGAAGCGTCAACACAAAGGCCGCCAACAGGTAAAGTAGATACCCAAGAAGCTGCTGCCAATCCAGGTTCAGAGGCTCCATGGCCCGCGCTCCTGTCGCGGTTAGCGCACGAGCAGGATAGGACAATCCAGCTCGTCGAGTATGCGCCCCAGCATATCACCCTTCAAAAGCTGAAGCTCACCGCCAAGAACAAGCAGCCCGCACCGTTCTCGATAGAGAGCTTCAATCAAATTGCTGCCGTCGTCGGGCGGCAGATAGCGGTACTCGGCGTGTACCACGCGTCGTTCCAGCCAATCGCTGGCTTCTTCAGCCAGTCGTGGTGCTTCATCGGGGTCATCGGCCATAATCAGCACGATCAGGTTGGTGTCATTCGGCTGCGCCAGTCTTGCTGCTGCCGCCAGAGCGCGCCCGGCGCTGGACGAGCCATCGTAGGTGACTACCAGCGGTTGCTCCAGGTCAGCGCCCTCTCTTGCCAAGAGCACTGAGCGTTCGCCCTTGACCGCAGCCGCTCGGGCGGTGGAGCCAAGGCGAACGCGAGCGGTCAGCGAACGACTGGCTCGGCCAAGAGATATCAGGTCGGCATCCGCGGCTGCGCTGAGCACTTCGTCGGTGACGGCGCCACGCACCACACGAAAGGTCCACTGCACTTCGACCTTTTCAGCCGTGAGGGCGAGGGCGCGCCGCGCCTGCGAGGCGCGCAGACGTAGATCGCGCTCCATTTTGCGTTCGTCTAGCTGGCGCCCGGCTGTCGAAGGCCAGCATATTTCTCGGGCGAATGGCAGTGCAGCCAGACGTAGGAGGTTGATATCCTCGACAAACAGACCCACCAGTTCTGCTTCCATAGCCACAGCCAGCCGGGCTGCCGCCTCCAGCGCTGCCAGGCTATGGGTGGATGTGTCGAGAGCAACGAGAATGCGGCGAATGACTATTTCTGGCTCCCTGTTATTGGTAGATTCTTCTGTCATAAGTCACGCCTTCTGGTCGACAACAGGTAGGTAGGTGGCTGGCTGAGGTCTTATTCTTCCTGTTCCGACCACTTATTCTTCACCTTCTTCGTCGTCCCGCCCACGACTGCGAGGCTGGTCTTCATCCTCCTCACTGTCAGCAAGCTGCGGTGGCGCGCTGAACTTGCGGAGTTTTTCGGCCATGGCATCCAGGCGCTGTACGATGCGATAATTGATAGTTCCTTCCGGGTAGTTGCCGTCTTCATCCGGTTCGCCCGCAGGGATGCCGGTCAGCAGCTCGATGCCCTGGTCGATGTTTTCTACCGGATAAATGTGGAATTTGCCATCGGCGACCGCGTCACGCACATCCTGGCGCAGCATCAGGTTCTTCACATTAGCGTCGGGAATGAGCACACCCTGTTCACCCGTCAGGCCGCGTTCCTGGCAGATGTCAAAGAAGCCTTCCACCTTTTCGTTGACGCCGCCGATTGCCTGCACTTCGCCGTGCTGGTTCACGGAACCGGTCACGGCAAACGCTTGTTTGATTGGCGCTTCGGCGAGCGCTGACAGCAGAGCATAAAGCTCCGCCGAGGAGGCGCTGTCCCCGTCCACACCGGCGTATGATTGCTCAAAGACAATACTCGCGGATAGAGATAACGGCCGTTCTGCCGCGTAGCGGCTGCCGAGGAAACCGGAAAGGATAAAGACGCCCTTGGAATGGATTGGTCCTCCCAGCTCCACGCGGCGCTCGATGTCGATCACTTCTCCTTTGCCCATCTGCACTCTTGCCGTGATGCGGCTGGGGCGACCGAAGGCGTAGCTGCTGAGCGTGAGGACGGAGAGGCCGTTGATTTGGCCCACTTGCTCTCCGGAGGTGTCGATCAGCACGGTATCACGCAGGATCGCCTCCTGCATGCGCTCCCGCAAGCGGCTGGCGCGATAAATCTGCTCGTCTATGGCCTTTTGCACGTCTTCCTCGTGGACCACGCCGTTACCAGATTCGCCGGCCCAGTAGTTCGCTTCACGCAACAGATCGCTGATGCTCTGCATGTGGGTCGACAACCGCTCCTGGTCGCTCGCCAGACGGGCGCTGTGTTCGATGATGCGTGCAACAGCAGCGCGATCAAAGTGTCGGAGCTCGTTGCGACGCACCATTGAGGCAATGAATTGGGCGTACGTTTCGTTGCTTTGCTCGCTGCGCTCCACACGGTCGTCAAAGTCAACCATGACCTTGAAGAGCTCACCAAACTCAGGATCGTACTGGTAGAGCAAATAGTAGAGAATACGCTCACCCAAGAGCACCACTTTAATGTCAAGGGGAATGGGTTCAGGCTCCAGCGACACGGTGCTGATCATGCTGTACATCTGGCCAAGCGATTCAATTGCGATCTCGCGGGTGCGCAGACAACGCTTCATGCCTTCCCAGGCGTACGGTTGCTGCAATAGCTTGCGCGCATCCAGCAGCAGGTAGCCGCCATTGGCCTCATGGAACGCGCCAGGCTTGATCAGCGTGAAGTTTGTGAGCAGCGCGCCCATCTGAGACATATGCTCAACGCGACCAATCAGATTATGATATGTTGGTAGTTCGATATGTACGATTGGCGCGCCCTCGCGGTCGCTGTTGTCCACCAGCAAATTCACCTCGTATTCGGTAAAGGAGGGCGGCTGGCTGGGAGCCCGCTGCCCACGCATCATGGCGGCCAGCGGATTTTCGTCATCAGAGGCGCTTTGCAGGAAGTTGTCGACGTTCTCGATAACGTGTTTCTGCACGTCTTCCAGATAGTCGAGAACTTTGGGCAAGTCGCTGTATTTCTCGCGCAGTTCCTCAAAGAGAGGGGAAACGGTGAAGGTGGCGACTTCCTTTTTCAATTCTTTCACATGATCGCGCGTTTCCTTCTGCCACTGCGGTACCTGCCGCAGAATGCGCTGAAGTTGCTCCTGCAGGTCCTCAATTTCTGACTGCACGCGCTTCTGCTCTTCTTCTGGCAGGCTGAGGAAATCTTTGGGATTGATGACTTCGCCATCGCGCATGGGCGCAAAGGCCAGGCCGGAAGGTGTCTGGACGAGGGCGATGTTGCGCTCCTGCGCCTTATCTTTCAGCTCCTCAAATCCCTGTTCCTGTCGTTCTTTGAACTCCTCCTCGATGGCCTGGCGCTGGGCATGGTACTCTTCGCTATCAAACGCAGCGGGAAGGACTGCCTGGAGTTCGTCCACTAGCTTCACCATATCATCGCGCAACTGAACGCCGCGACCCGCTGGCAATTCGAGGGCCCGTGGTTTGTGAGATTGTTCGAAGTTGTGGACGTAGCACCAGTCAGGTGGAATGGGCATATTTCCGGCGCGCTGTTCAATGAACTGGTTGATGGCGTCGTACTTGCCCAGACCATGGGGCCCGAGCGCAAATAGATTGTACCCTTGCTGCTGAATCCCAGTCCCAAAGCGAACGGCATCCAGGGCGCGATCCTGGCCCACCACGGGCACCATGCCATTGAGCTCTTCTGTAGTTTCAAAGTTAAGTGTCTTGGGATCGGTATGATGGTACAGTCTGTCCGCACTCAAACGTGAAGAGTTTGCCATTATCACTACTCCTATTTGATTAGGCGAGATTCACCCGGTCCCGTAAGTTGTGAACCTGAACCAGGCAGCGTATTGATTTGCGCCCGACACCATGCACCATCAGGCATTTTAGCTTTACTTTGATCTTTACTCAAGTCAGCGGGCCAGTGTCATAGATGGTGTGGCGAGACCTGGCCTGGCCCTCTTACGCTCCTAGATCCGCCAGACGCTCCTGCAACTCCTTCTCTTGCGCCTGAAAGCGCTCGAGCTTCTCCCGCTCTCGAGCCACGACGTCTTCCGGCGCTTTTTCTGAGAATGGGCTGTCCAGGAGATTGTTCAGGCGCTCAATCTGCGACTCAACCTCGGCAAGCTCGGCGTTGAGGCGCTCCTGTTCCTGTTCAAGGTCTACCATCCCCGCAAGAGGAAGATAGCAAGTGACATCGCCCAGGGAAATGGTGACAGCCTGTTGCGGCGGTTCGACTTCAAAGTCGATAATCAATTGTTTATCGTCCAAGCGCGCCAGGAAGATCATAATGTCGCGCTGTTCGTTGAAGAAGGGCGCAAGCTCGCCTGCAGCAATGTACGCCGTCACATATCGCCCGGCGGCAACGTCATACTCTGCGCGTGCAGCGCGAATATTGCGTATGAGGTCGCGCAGGCGTTCGAAACGTGTGGCATCCTCGGGGAACGTGGCGCCGGAGCTTGGCCATGGGGCCACGATCAGAGCAGGCGTTTCCTGGTCCTCAGGCACAATCCCGAGGTTCGCTTCGGCGAAGGCTCCCTGCAACTCTTGCCAGGTTGCTTCAGTCACATAGGGAATATAAGGGTGCATCAGGCGCAGGCTGGCGTCGAGGACTTGGTAGAGCACAGAGAGTGTGTGCCAGGCCCGCGCGCCGCCTTGCTCGAACTGCACTTTGGCGCTTTCTACATACCAGTCGGCAAAGTCTCCCCAGAGGAACTCGTAGATTTGCCGCCCGGCCTCGCCAAACAGGTACCCATCGAACAGCCGGTCGACGGAGTCGATAAGTTCATTGAGCCGGGTCAGGATCCAGCGATCGGCCGTAGTTGGCGCGACGCCCTCGTCGTCTGCGGGCACATCGTTTTCACTCATGCGCTCCAGATTCTTGACGATGAAGCGGGTCAAATTCCAGATCTTGTTGGCAAAATTGCGATTGCTGGCTACCTTGTCCAGCGACAGATTAAGATCGTTGCCCGGCGTCCCCCCGGTTAGCAGCGTGAAGCGCAGAGCGTCCGTACCGTATTGGTCGATCACTTCCAGCGGATCGACCACGTTGCCTGTGGTCTTGCTCATTTTGCGCCCCTGCTCGTCGCGCACCAGGCCATGCAAATATACGGTGTGGAACGGGATATCGTTGGTGAACAGCAGGCCGGTCATGACCATGCGCGCGACCCAGAAGAAGAGAATGTCGTAGCCGGTCTCCATGACGTCCGTAGGATAGAACCGTTGAAGGTCTTCCGTCGGTTGGGGCCAGCCGAGCGTGCTGAAGGGCCAAAGCGCGCTGGAAAACCAGGTATCGAGCACGTCGGGATCTTGTTCCAGGCGCACGTCTTTGCCGTATCTCCCGGCTGCGAGGGCATAGGCTTCCTCCTCACTGTGAGCGACCACGAAGGTGTCAGAGTCACCGTTTACGTACCAGACCGGGATGCGATGGCCCCACCACAATTGGCGGCTGATACACCAGGGACGAATATTCTCCAACCAATTCTCCCACACACGGTTGAAGCGTTCGGGGACAATGCGGATACGGCCGTTACGTACTGCTTCTAAGGCCATCTTAGCCATCGGCTCAGCGTCAACAAACCACTGCCGGCTGACGAGCGGTTCCACAATTTCGCCCCCGCGCTGGCTGCGCGGCACATTCAGCGTGTAAGGTTCCTTTCGTATAGCCAACCCCTGCTCTCCCATATCGTGCCACAATTGCCGCCGCGCTTCGAAGCGATCCAGGCCGGCGTAAGGGCCGGCGTTCTCATTCATTGTGGCGTCTCGGTTCATGACGTTGATTATCTCAAGGTCGTGCTTACGACCGATTTCGAAGTCATTGGGATCGTGCCCTGGCGTAATCTTGAGAGCGCCTGTGCCAAAACTAACGTCCACGTACTTGTCTGCAATGATCGGAATCTCTCGTTCGAGAACGGGTACGATGGCCGTTTTGCCCACGTATTCCTGGAAACGGTCATCCTCCGGATGCACGGCCACGGCTGTGTCACCGAGAATTGTTTCCGGTCGCGTGGTAGCCACGGGCAGGGAGCCGCCTTCTTTGACAGGGTAGTTAAAGTAATAAAGCGAACCAGGCTCTTCATGGTATTCGACTTCGAGATCGGAAACGGCCGTCTGTAGCCCAGGCGACCAGTTCACAAGATACTCGCCGCGGTAGATGAGGCCCATGCGATGGAGGCGCACAAATGCTTCGTTGACAGCACGGTTGAGTCCTTCATCCAGCGTGAAACGCTCGCGTGACCAGTCGCAGGAAGCGCCAAGACGGCGTAACTGCTGTGTGATGTAGCCACCGTACTTCTCTTTCCACTCCCATGTCCGCCGCAGAAATTCCTCGCGCCCGACTTCACGGCGAGACGTGCCCTCGCTGCGCAGTAGTTTTTCGACCTGAAGCTGTGTGGCAATACCCGCATGATCGGTGCCGGGAACCCACAGCGCGGCGTAGCCCTGCATGCGAGCGCGGCGGATCATCAGATCTTCTAGAGCGACAAACATGGCGTGACCCATGTGTAGCTCTCCGGTAACGTTGGGCGGCGGGATTGAGATGACGAACGGCTCGGCGTCGCCTGGCTGCACTTCTGGTCGAAACCAGCCATTCTCCTCCCACCATTCATAGAGACGATCTTCTGCTGTTTTGAAGTCATACGCTTTGGGCATTTCAACCATGGATTCTCTCCTTAAAAATAGAAACTCTCTCATCCTTTCAAGGACGAGAGAGTTAATCTCGCGCGGTACCACCTTGCTTCCTGCGCCAGCACCAGGCACAGGCGCTCTTAGCTGTAACGGGCTGACCCGTCTCTATTTACACGCGCCGCGCGACGTCAACGCCGGCGTTTCTATAGAGCAACTCCCGGACGACCTTCGGCAATCCTCTGACGTCGAGGGCTTCCAGCCTATGGCCCTCGTTCTCTGTCGCTGCGGACTGACCTACTCCTTCCGTTCGCCGTCTTTGACTATGGTCGCGCCCCAGCAGAAACTGGAGCCGTTCTGGATCTCATATGACCTGCAAACCAGGCACGAGCGTCACTCGCTCTCGTAGATATAGATGCGCTCAATGGTATCCCCGGGCGTGGCGGCGCCCGGCTGGCGACGGGTGATCTGGGACAAGACCTCTTCTCCTTCAGTCACCTCACCGAAAATGGTGTGCTTTCCGTTCAGCCAGCTTGTCGGAACAAAGGTGATGAAGAATTGACTGCCGTTTGTATTGGGCCCGGCATTGGCCATTGCCAACAGGCTGGGCCGATCAAACAGTAATCCGTTGTTTGTTTCATCTTCAAACTGGTAACCTGGCCCGCCGCTGCCGCGACCGGTCGGGTCACCGCCCTGGGCCATGAAGTCCTCCATGACCCGATGGAACGTGAGGTTATCATAGAACCCCTGATTGGCAAGAAATACGAAGCTATTCACCGTTTTTGGCGCTTCGTCGGCGAAGAGGCGAACGGTTATGTCGCCTTTTTCGGTACGGATGACGGCGTCGTAGGTCTTGCTGCTGTCAATCACGGTCTCTGGATACGAATCATAGTATCCGTTACGCTGCATCGGCTCCAATTCAGCCAGCGGGCGTTCCGCCTGCATAGGACTACCCTGTACTGCAGTCATTGTACTTGATTCCTCCTCATCAGTCATAGCCTGGCGCACGAAAAATACAACAACCAGCAAAGCGATCCCCAATAAAAGGCTGGAAACCAGGCGAATCAGGCGGTTTTGACGCTCTTTTTGTTTGCGAATCTGTTCTCGCCGGCGCGCAACGTCCGACTGTGCTTTTCTGGTCATAGATAATTACGTACTCACTCGCTCACATTGTTGCTTCGCGCTCAGGTTGTTAACACATACGGTCAGTCTGCCGGCGCGTCTCCGGTAGCGGTGTTGTGCGATGGAACCGGTTTTTCCAGACGCCAAAGGGTGTAGAGGCTAAACAAGGCCACCGCACCCCCAATGAAATAGCCTTCGATGATGTCAGCCTGAGTAATAAACAACCCAACCATGCCAAACATGCCGGCAGCCAGGTACAGAATCAACACGTCCTCCCGTTTGCGTAAGCCACGGTCTACCAGGCGGTGGCTGAGATGTTCTTTTCCACCCGTGAAAGGGTGGACGCCCCGCCGCAGGCGAGAAAACACCACCAGCATGGTGTCCAGGATAGGTAGGCCAAGGATCATCACTGGCACCATCCAGGTAACAAAGTTAACGTTCTGGGGAAAGCGCAGGCGTATTCCCAACACGGCCAACCAAAAGCCTAGAAAGTAAGCGCCAGCATCACCCATAAAGATCTGCGCCGGTTTGAAATTGTAGCGTAAGAAGCCAAGACATGCACCCAAAAGGGCGGCGGAAAGGGACGCTACCAGATATTGTCCGTTCATGGCCCCAATCAGCATCATGAATGAGGCGGCAACGCCGGCTACACCGGCGCTAAGCCCGTCCATATTGTCCATCAGATTGATGGCGTTGGTAATGCCCACAAGCCAGAAGAAGGTGAGGGCGAAATTCGCCCAGGACGGAACCGGCAGCTGAACCTGTAAGCCGAAGGCGATGACGATCAGGAAGGCGGCAAATTGAACCAGGAGGCGCAGCCAGGGCGGAACCTGACGCCGGTCGTCGATGAGACCGATGAGAGCTACCAGCGTACCAGCGATGACCGCACCGGCAATAGGCGGTGGAACACGCCCGCGGAATATGAAAAGAGTGGCAAGGATGGCGCCGGCTACGATGGCAATACCGCCCATCAGGGGGACCGGCGCGTCGTGCACTTTACGTTGACCGGGAGCATCGACAAAGCCCAGGGCCACAGCAGCGCGCCGCACCCAGGGCGTGCTGGCGGCGGTGATGCTCAGAGCAATCAGAAAGATAAGGATGAGCGAGCGCATGAGCGTCAGGTCCTGAATAGTCGTCTGCCTACGGTTCTAATTGATCCACGAAGGCTTGAATCTGCGCCTGGGCTTCCACCGGCGCAGCCGCAAGCGCCTCGGTTGCCAGCGCCTCCGCCCTCTCCAGATCGCCCATGTCGTAGTAAATGTTGGCCAGGCGGAAGTCCACGTTCCAGGCCGGCACCTGGGAGTCGTCCAGGCGACGGACCTGTTGTAAGGCGTTGATCGCGTCTTCATACTGACCCGCCTGCTGGTATAGCTGAGCCGCCTGTACCAGAATGGCGCCGTCGCTTTCTACCTCTCTCTCCAACGCGGTTTCTAACGTTGCGGCTGCCTTTTCATAGTAAACGACCCGTTCCTCCTGTGGCTGTCGCTCGGCGCACAGTTCATAGACGCCGGCGAGGGCAAAGTAGGTGTTGGCGTAGTAAGGGTCAATATCCAATGAACGTTCAAAGGTCTCTATAGATGCGTCACAATCGTTGTCCAGCGTAGCCAGCAAATTCGCGTACTCATTTCGGATCACCGAATTTTGCGGGCTCAGGGCGAGGGCGTCGCGGTATAGACTCTTGGCTTCTTCCACCAATTCCGCGCGCTGGCCAGGGTCGAGGTTGCTCAGGCTGGCCCAGCGTGTGGTCAGTCGCGCCAGGTTGGCCGTGTGATCGGTGTTGAGGGGATTGATTTCCTGGGCCAGGCGCAGGCGCTGGCGCGCGGTCTCAAGCAGCTGTCGTTGCTCCTCTGGGTTTTGTGTCACTGCCGACTTCTCCAGGTACGCCCTACCCAAAAAGAGATAGTAAAAATCTTCCAGAGGAGCCAGTTCGATGGCGTATTCGTAGATCGCAATCGGCGCATCCCACGCTGCCGCTTCTCCGGCACGACTGGCCTGATTGTCCAGCGGTCGCGCTTGCTTGTAGACGATATCGGCCTGGATAATGTTCATGTTGGTGCGGTCGACCAGGTAAAGGGCAGCGGAGAACAGCACGACGAGGCTGAGGAGGGCCCAACTGGCGCCGACCGCCGTACGGGCCCGCAAGACGCGGTTGCGAGAGATGGCAATGCTCCCCAGCAGGACCATGACCACAATGAAGGCGTAGAACGCCGTGAGAAACTGTGTGAATTTACCGGAGCTAAAGATGAGCCGATCAAGCTCGGGCATCGGTTGTGGCGGTCCAAAGAAGACGGCGGAGCGGATCTGGTTGGCCTGAACGTAGGCGTATGCAAACCCCACTGCCAGCGATATCGACGCCATCAGGAGTGCAGGAAGGATGTACCCATTCCAATTGGAATCCCACAACAGGTAGAGGATAAGGGCGCTGGCCAACAGCATGACCAGACCATAGAAGCCGGCCCCGGCGATAAGCGCCGGCAGGGAAAAAGCCAGACCGGCGGCAGCGACAACGCCCCCCGTGCGGCGACCGGCGTCGTGTTCTTGTATGAGGCGGAAAGCGGCGAACAGGCAGGCGGCGCTCCAGACCAGCAGCAAGCCCTGGCCCAACACACGCGTTGTGCTGACGACCTCGCCTGAGGGCTGTATAAAGCGGAGGGCCAGGCCGGCGATAACCATGACGATGAACAGCGAAGCCGCATAGCGCAGGCGTGATGTTTGAAAGCGACTGCTGGTGGTTACGTTGGAGACCTTAATGATGTCCAGGCGCGACATTTCGCTTATGCTGGCCAACGTGCCCAGCATCCAGGAGAGCGTGATGACGAGGAATATGAACGGTGAGTTGGCGAAGTTCTGATCTGGATTGACGAAAAAGGCCTGGTGCAGGATGGCGCCGGCGGAGGGAACGTCGGCCAGCGTCTGCACCTGCAACCCTTGGGGATGGACGTAATTCATGAAATCGTAGCCAAGGATGCCGATGATCACCGCCAGCACAAATGTGGCTGCAAACACAGGACTGAACCAACCCGGCGCCGTGGAACCGAAACGCCGCCGTCGGCGACGACGTCCACGCTTCGCTGGAACTGCTTCCTCGTCTGGCAGGACGTCCTCCTCACGATAGCGGGGCAATAGATAGCCTACCAGGAACATGAGTGCAATATAGACAAAGAAGTGGACGCGCGTGGCAGCGATGGCGATCCCGAAGTGGATCTCGACATAGTGGGCCAATACAGCCGCCAACAGCCCCATCATCAGAAGGCGGTCGACCTGAAAAGGATCGCTGGTTGCTTCAGCCGCCGCCTCGCCGGTGCTGGCGACGAGGGCGTAGTAGACGAGATAGAGGATGAGCCCGCCAATGCTGCCAAAGGGAATGGCCACCCCAATGTATACAGCGCCCAACCACTGCGTAAGCAGCAATGCCGCCAGCGCAGCGCCGCCAACCCATAAGGCAATTAAAATATTGCGATCACGGGGCGAGCGGACGACGCCTAACCAACGGAACCCATAGTAGAATACGCTGACGTACAAGGCCTGCCAGACAAGAAAACCGATCAGACCGGTGATGATCAGCGCGTCAAACGTCTCGTTGTGTGAGCGATCTGGCGAGGCGTTGCGCGCCTCTACCGTGGCCAACTCAGGTACGTAGAAGCGATTGTAAGCGACGTACATCGACTCTGGCCCGTAGCCAATCAGGGGGCGTAAAAAGTTGAATGAGTCCTCTTCACCGTCAGGGTAAACCAGAGGATCATGCGGTTGAATCAGCTCCAGCGCCCCTTCCCAGATTAGCACGCGCACGCGCCCCGTTTCCTGTTCAGCATCCAGCATGCGACCAAACCGCCCGACTGTGGGCAGTTCGCGCCATTCCTCCATCGTGTCCAGGAGGCTTCCCATGACAGGAGTGTCCTGGACTGGCTCGGTCACTTCCTGCGGAAGGTTGAAAAGGCCCAGTCCCAGGGCGACGATGGCAGTCAGCAGGAGCCAGCTAAGCCACAACCAGCGCCACACGTTGCGCGCCGCAATCATGACGAAAATGATGATAGAGACCAGCCCGGCAGCGCCAACGGCTGCGGCAAAAGTGGTCGCGGCCGGGGAGAGGTTGGCAGCGCTCAACAGAAGATACAGCAGACCGAGAGAGAGCAGCAGACCGCCGATGACAAGTCCGCTCGCCTTGAGAGCATCGGGCATACCGAAGCGGCCTTCTTCAGTGACCGCATTGCGCAGCGACACCAGAAGGATGAGCACGAGGGCGAACATGCCCACGATGAGCCCCAGCAAAGGACCGCGACTGCCGGACCAATAAATTGCTACAAGCTGGATTGACAGAGTGAAAATGTACACGGAGGAGCGAATGACGTCCGCATACGAAAGCTGTTCATCACCGAGAATGTTGGTGAAGGCGTCAATGATGCGCGCCGCAGTGAGAGGCACAGCCATGATCAGATAGGCGGCGATAAAGATGGCGTTGCCCATATGGCCCGCAATACGCCGTTGTACGTTGCCGCCCCAGGGCAACGGATCCAGGCCGTAATGCTGCAGCAGGCCATAAAGGCTGATGGGAATGCTGGTGATGATAACGGTGGTTACCAGACGGTTGATCTGTTCCCGCCGCCGAAACGTCGCCGCCGCGAGGACAAAGATTATGATATATGATAGCGTGCTATAGGTTCCCTGAAGGCGTTGGTAGGAACCGGCCCAGCTGATGCGAGGAACCACGGAGAAGGCGGTCGAAATCAAGTAGATTATGACAAGCAAAGTCACCGGCAGAATGAAAGGCATGCGCCATATGGACTCGTCGTGATCGCGACGCAGCCATGACAGATGACGCCAGCCCTGTCGATCAATGAAACCGACGAGCCAGGCAGCCGACATGAGCAGAGCCATGGAGCGGACCAGGGTCAGCTTGTCTGGTTCAAACACTCTGTCGGAGTGGATATTAAAGAAAAGTGGCGCGCCGATGACAGCGACCAGGATGGCAGCCTCAATCACACCGTCGCACCAGTGGCCTAGTTTTGAACGCATATTGAATTTATCCCATCGAGCTGCTGCCGATGCTGATGACTTGCGCAGTGAATACGACGTTAGCGGGCGTCTCCGCCGTTGGCGGACAGCCGCCGTCGTTTTCCTGTCTATGAGTGCGTGGGATCTTACACGATTGGATGGGGCAGGGCAACCAGCCAGCGCAGACACACCGCAGTTACCAGGAGCGGCCTGGGGGCATTATGGAGTCCCTGGATTCTGTTGGACGATGACCTCACGGTAGACGCGAGCAACACGGGCCTCCATTAACTCCGGCGTGAATTCCGCCAGGACCCGCCGGCGACCGGCCCGGCCCATCTTCTGGCGCAGTTCGTCATCTTCCAGCAGGCGCGCGATGGCGGTGGCAAGTGACGCCGCATCGCGAGGCGGCACAACATAGCCCGACACGCCGTCCTCTACGACGAATGACGTGCCTGTGCCCACTTCCGTTGTCACACAGGGAAGGTCCGCTGCCATCGCTTCTAGCAACACTTTGCCGAACGCTTCGGTGCGGCTGTTAGCCGGCAGCACGAAGATATCCGCGCTGGCATAAAGCCCGGGCAAATCCTCATCGCTAATTGTGCCCAAGAAGCGCACTTTGTGCCCCAGTTCCAGACGGTCTGCTTCTGCTTCCCAATCTGCGCGTACGGGACCGTCCCCGGCCACGAGCAGACGGGCGGGCAGGTGGACCATCGCCCGAAGCAGATCATCCAGTCCCTTGTAATAGCGATGCCGGCCCACGAATAGAAGGGTAGGGCAGTCCGCGCCCTGTAGAAGTGGTTGGGCGTTCTGAAACGGCAGCGGATCGACAGATAGGGGAATCACTGTGCATTGGCGCCGGAGGGGCGTCAGATAAGGTGAGGTCGTTACGTACCGTTCGCTCGTCGGCAGGATGCGGGCTGCACCGCGCAAGATACGCCACAGAAGCGGCTCGTATAGGCGTAACAATTGTTTCTGCCGCACGACGTCGCTGTGATAGGTGATGACGTAGGGCCGGCGGCGACCAACAAGTAGCTGGCTAATTTCCCCGATGGGATATGGAAAGTGCAGGTGAGTGATGTCCGGTCGTTGCCGCCGCAGCAGGAAGGGTAGTGTGGGGCTGATGGGCGTGGAAGTCAACGTGGCCAGGCGAGCGGCGCGGATGACGCGCACCCCATTCACGCGTTCGACAGGCGGCAGTCGGCGCGGGTTTGTGACGAGGACGGTAACGTCGTGACCCGCTTCTACCTGGCGCTCGGCGAGCGTCTTGATATGGTTTTCGATACCGCCGATGATGGGGTGGTAGTCTTTGTAAACGTGTACGATGCGCAGCTTATGTTCGTGAGACATTCGTTCTATCGTAGCTGGCGCCACTTGCCATGCGCAGTGGGCTAAAGTAAGATCCTCAGTCAGCTTACTCAAGGATGGTTTTCATGACAAAAGTATTGCTCGTTGGCCTCGACGGTGCAACGTGGGACATCATTAAACCGTTGGCGGCATCCGGACGCCTGCCCAATCTGGCGTATCTGATGCGACGTGGTGCATCCGGACCACTGCGTTCGACGATTCCTCCGGTTACGCCGGCAGCATGGACCACGGTCTTCACGGGGAAAAATCCGGGCAAGCACGGTATCTATGACTTCCAGGAACTCAACCCTCAGACGTACGAATTCGCAACGGTGCGCACCGACCAACACCACGAAAAAACGATCTGGCAGTTACTCACGGAGCATGGTCAGCGATCAGTCATTCTTGACGTACCGTTCACCTATCCACCTCGACCTTTTAACGGATTGATGCTAACCGGATACGGTACACCGCGCACGCCGGGGACCGTATTCACTTTTCCCCGCGACCTGCGCCAGCGACTTCCAGCGGAGCTACAGCAGGAGATTCGCGTAGCCCTTCCGCGCCACAGCTTTGATCGGAGCCCGCGCTTCATCGAAGAGTGGGCGCGTGTGATGGACGGACGGCAACGTCTGCTGGACTACCTGCTCAAAACGGAAGCGTGGGATTTCTTCATGGTCGTCTTTTCCATCACGGATAATATGGCACACGTATTCTGGACCTACGTGGATCCGGCCCATCCAAACTTTCAGGCGCCACAGGCTGAGATGTATCGCAATGCGTTGTTGGAAGCTTACCAACAATGTGACCGGCTATTGGGCGAATTGATGGAAGCAGCCGGTCCGAACGCGCTTTCCCTTGTTATCTCTGATCATGGTTTCGGCAGCGTGCGCCCACGCCAGTATCTGTTCAGGCGTCTGTTACAGGGAGGGTACGTAACGCCGCAGAGCACAATGCCGGGCCCGCAAGCAGGAAGGCGGCTGATGAAGCTGGCGCTGGAGGCCTACCTGCGTTTGCCCATTTTGCGTGAATGGGCGAAAAACCTTCGCCCGAAAGGGCGTAACCTGGTCAAGCGGTCGTTAAATAAAGCGGGCATGATGCCCACCGAAGGTAACATCGATTTCAGTGGATCTCAGCTCATTCCTACAAACTTCGGATTACGCATGTGGGTTAACGAACAGGGGCGTTTTGGTCGCGGCATAGTCCCACCGGAACGGAAGGAGACCCTGCTGGAGGAGCTGGAGGCATTCTTATTGTCTGACGTAGATCCGATCAAGAAAACCCCGGTCATTCGGGCAGTCTACCGTGGTCAAGATCTGTATCACGGCCCATACGCCGAGAATTGCCCTGACGTGATCATCGAGTACGAGAATATGTTCAATTTGTACGATCCTGCGCCGCCAACGAATCCCCACGTCGAAGGCGGCCATACGCTCGAGGGCATCCTCTTAGCTTATGGTCCGGGTGTCAGGACCGGCGAGGTGACAGGCGGTCAATTACACGATATCGCCCCTATCGTTCTCCACGCTCTTGGACATGAGATTCCACCAGATATGGATGGGGAAATCCCCCACGGTCTGTTTACAGAGAGCTATCTGGCACAGAATCCGGTGCGCATGGGTACCGAGGCAGCGCACCTTCCGGATACAGAAGTGGGAGACGGTTATACGGAAGAAGAGGATAGCGAGATACGGGAGCAGCTTCGACAGCTTGGTTATCTGTGAGCCGCGTCCTCGCGCACCAGACTCCGCATCGGAACCCGGCAAGGCCTACTCTGTTCCGGTAAGCCACTCCCAGGTATATCCAATTGCGGCGGTGTAGCTTGTTATGGCCTTAAGCGGCATAAACCCAAACTTCCTATCCGGACTGGAGTAGGAAAACGGAAAGAAGACGTTGGGCAGCAAGATGGCGGTGCGAAAGAGAAAATTAAGAAGTGGCCACCTTGCAAGCCCTTTGGCCCGCGCGGGATCGCGCCTGACCTCTTGTGCGTGACCCACTCCGTACCAAAAATGCTTGCGTAGCAGCGCGCCTAGAGTGGATGGCGCCGGATGCCAGGTCCACGTCTGCGGCACAAGCACGAACCGGTAGCCTAGGGTACGCACGCGCACAAAGAACTCGGTGTCAACACCGCGCACCAGACCCTCATCAAAACCACCTGCTTCGTCAAATACGCGGCGGCGCATGGCACAGCACGTGGTTGTGATTTCGCTGTAGTAAGTGGGCGGATCGGGATTGGTTTCCAGCTGTTTGTCAACGACGGCGTGTTCGATGCGCGGAACTTCTCGCGCGACCCACCGCTGGAACCAGGATGAATCGGGCGGAATTAGTTTGGAGGCGCCGGTGACGCCAATGGTATCGTCCTTTAGGAGCGGCTGAACCAGATTTTGCAGGACGTGCTCATCTCCCAGGATAGCGTCATCGTCTACAAAGATAAGGATGTCGCCCGTTGTGCGCGCCACGCCCACGTTCCGCGCCCGGCCATTGGGGCTGACGCCAACGACAACTTCTACCCGTTGTGGTTGAAGGGTTTGCGCGTTGATGCTGTCCATGAGGGGACCGACATCTCCTGTCCAGCTGGGGATGACCAAAGCAACTGACGTCTTCTCGTTCTCCACGCTCTCAATCCTTCAACCAGTGAGTCAGATCGCGTCCCAGAAGCTTGCTCAGGCTCTCTACTTCTGGTGCGAATTCAGCCTGCAATGTTCTCCTTAGCTGGGGGTCCAATTCTGTGCGTGGCGTCTCGTTGGTATTTGCCTGCTTGAGAACGCGGAACACACGTCTGCGTAATGCGCGAGGGAGGACTGCCCTGGCAAATCGACGTGCTGACTGAGGCGGCGCGAGCAGAAAGTATTGAAGAATTCGACTGCGGGCCGTTTTATTCGGGTTGACAACGGCGAAGTCTGGCCTGAAGTCTGCGTCAACGCCTAAGAATCGCAGCGTGTCACGATACACTGTGGCTGTGTCGGTTGCAAAGTTATCGAAGATGATGACGTGCACGTTGTCACGGCCAAAGCAATCGAAATATCGTTCGACTTGCTCGCTGTAACGCGCGGTCTCTCTGTAAAAAAGACCTTCAAGCAGATGTGCGTTCGGTGGTACACGCCGGCCCTGTTTGCGCTCCGGTTCGGCTTCTAGAGCTTCCTTGAAGTCGGTAATGTCTTCATTGCCGTTGTACAGAAACTGACTGTGTTGAGAATACAGCATGTCTACCGGATTTCGGAGCATCACGATGATCGAGGCATCAGGACAGAATGCTTTGATCTCAGTGCTCGCCTGGCGCGAATACAGGTACCAGACCGATGATTCGCCGACTCGCCTTGCATTGCCTGCCTCGCTGAACAGCGAAAGATATTCATCCTGGTCACTTACGTACCAAGAGTCACGCCTGAAATTTAAGTCTTTGGCAAAGAAGTGGGGTTCTTTGCGTTCAGACATAAAAACCGAAGGGTGTTGCTTCAGATAGCTGTCCATCGCTGTTGTTCCACATTTTGGCGCTCCAACGATGAAAAAGTTTGGTCTGGTCACGGTCATTGCAATGGTAGTTTTGTGGATATAGATTATGCGGCTGAGACCTGTTGAAACAATTCCATAAAATGCTGCCCTTGCTGAGCCCACGTGTACTGCGTGCGGACCAGCTGTTGCCCATGTCTGCCAATGGTGTCGCCCAGGCTTCGATCTTCCAGCAGCCGAGCCATTGCCCGGGCCATAGCATCCGAGTCCTCGCGTGGGACCAGAAGACCATTGTACTCGTGGGTCACAAACTCGGGAACACCTCCGACTGCAGTGGCCACGACCGGTCTTGCGGCGGCCATTGCTTCCAGCAGGACAATACCAAATGGCTCCTGTCGCGATCCGAGAGCAAATAACTCGCACCCGGCAACGAGTGAGGCTACGTGTTCGTGATGCACGCGCCCGAGAAATTCTACCCTGTGTTCTATCTCAATCTCAGCGACGAGCGACTGCAGTGCTGGTAATTCTGGGCCGTCACCGGCGACAAGTAGTTTGACGTGGTGGAATGTCTCAGATAGTTGCGCAAAACCACGTATCACAACATCTACGCCCTTTTTGACCTCCAGCCGTGATACTGTGAGGATGTACGGTGCACTTTCCCTGTATGGTATGGCCTCAGCGAAAGCTCTCCAATCTACCCCGTTGGGAATTCGCACAGCGAGTGGTTTGTTATCAGCGCTGTTCAACCCGGCTTTGTTTAACAAGCTGTTCGAGCAGGCAGTTACGGCCGCTGCATGGCGGAGAGCCTTTTTCAGGAGCCAACCGTAGAGCGGCTTTTCCTGAGGGAATGCCTCGACGTCGACACCATGGAGGCTTACGACGAGTGGAATGTTGAACCGCGTGGCTATGAAGAGCGAATAAGCGGTGGCATTGTCCGCCAGGTGCAGGTTGATTATGTCGGGCTCCAGGTCTGTGACAAGCCTGCGTAACTGTAGTAAGGTAAGCGGGGCCAAAAACGGAAACACTGCCGTCGATTTCATCCCACTCCCTGGTATACCCAGGTACATGCGATAGTGGTCAACCCCGCCACGGACTTCGTGACCGTAACGGCTGGCACCTGAACGTGACGTAACCAGCGTCACGTTACAACCGTGCCCTGCCAGGTGGCGCACGAGATTATCGACGACGATCTCGACACCACCGATCTGGGGAAGATAGTTAGAACTGACGACGAGTATGCGCAACGAAACGG
>DATHSI010000130.1:0-2247 GCA_035464315.1 Candidatus Sulfomarinibacteraceae bacterium | reverse complement strand
AGGACGCCGGCGCCGACGTCTTCAGCGAAGTGGGACCCGCCCGCTTCCAAGATGCGCACACCATTGTCCTGCCTGACGGACTCCAATTACAGGGCCAGAAGTTCATCCTCTGCGCCGGCGGATCGGCCCGGCGCATCGACTTCCCCGGCAGCGAATATGCCCTGACGCACCACGACGTCTGGTCCATGACCGCGTTGCCCGGCGCCCTGGCCATCGTCGGCGGCGCCGCCACCGGCTGCCAACTCGCCTCCATCTTCTCCGATTTTGGCGCGAAGGTTTCGCTGCTCGAAGTCTCGCCGCATATCCTCGCCGCCGAAGATGAGATTATTTCCACAACCATCGACAACGTCTTCCGGCGCCGTAACATCGACATTTACTGTGGTATTCAAGGCGTGGATAGTATCGAAAAGACCGCTGATGGCCTGCGTCTTAATTTTCGCCAGAATGATGCGCCACAGACCCTCGAGGTCGACGCCGTCATCCTCGCCGTGGGCTGGGTGGGTCACGGCGACGCACTCAACGTCGCCGCTGCCGGCATCGAAACCTATCGTGGTTACGTGCCCGTCAACGACTTTCTCCAAAGCCCCGTGTCCCACATCTTCGCCGCCGGGGACCTCAACGGGCGCATGATGCTGGTGCAGAGCGCCAGCTACGAGGCGCGCATCGCCGTCGAGAACGCCCTTCTCAATGGTCGCCAGCGCAATGAGCACGACATCGTACCCCACGGTGGTTTCACGGATCCCGAGTATGGCAGTGTCGGACTCACCGAAGCCCAGGCGCGCGAAGCGCACGACTGTATCGTCGCCACCGTCCCCTATTCAGACATCGACCGCGCCGTCATCGACGGCTACACGGACGGTTACTGCAAGCTCATCGTCTCCGTGGAAACCCACCGCATCCTCGGCGCCCACGTCGTCGGCGAGCAGGCTGTCGAAGTCGTGCAAATGATCGCCGCCGGCATGGCTGCCGGCATGTGGATCGAGCAACTCGCCGAGCTTGAACTGGCCTATCCCACCTTTACTGCCATCGTCGGCATCGCTGCTCGCCAGATCGTGCGCGAGTTGGGCGTCGTGCCCCTGGCGCCCGAATGGCGCAGCCTGCAACGCGTGCGCCTGCGCGGATCCGAATGGGAGCGCAGCGCCGGAAGTGTTTCTCGTTAGCGTGAGCAAGATTTTGCCCGCGGACGCCCTCCGATTTCGACCGCTTATTTGCGTTGACAGCCTCTGAAGCAGTTGATACACTTTCGTTATCCGGTAACCTGTTCCAGAACGTATGATGGCGCAACCACTGCAACGCACCACGTAACAACAACGTAATACAACTTCATACCGTCGCCGCCGGGCAACGCTGCTTTCTCTGCTGATTGTTGCCGGTTCACGTCAAGTGACTCTTCAGTTCCAACTACCCACTAGAGGAGGGAAGATTTCATGAAGCGCAAGCGTGTACTTATGGTGATAGTTGTATTGTTAGCGTTGTCCGCGCTGGTGACGGCCTGCCAGCCCCAGACAGTCGAAGTGACTCGTGTTGTTGAACAGACGGTCACCGAACAGGTCGAAGTGACCCGCGTCATTACCGAGACCATCGAAGTTGAGGGTGAATCGGTCGAAGTCACGCGCATTGTAGAAGTTGCCGCGGAGTCGCAGGAGGCTTACCCGGAAGGAACTGAACTTAGATTCCTGCTCTGGAGCCACTTCGTACCCAACTATGATCTCTGGTTCGATCAATTCGCTCAGGAGTGGGGCGAGGCCAACGGTGTCAACGTCACCGTCGATCACGTCAACATCGCCGACGTAGCGCCCTCGCTTGCTGCCTCCATCGACGCCGGAGAAGGCCCTACGATCGTGGAGCTGTCGCTGGGAGCAGCCCTATTCATCGAAGGCATTCATGACCTGACCGACCTCAACATGCGTGCTCAGGAGCTATTCGGCGAGCCTGCCGAGACCTGCGTGGCCAACGCCTACCTGCCTGCCACCGACACCTGGTACGGTTATTGTCACGGTTGGACGCCCGATCCCGGCGACTATGTCATCGACCTGTGGACTGAGGCCGGCATGCCCGATGGGCCTGTGACCTGGGATGACTTGCTCGTCGGCGGCACCCAAATTTATGAGCAGTTTGGCGTGCCCATGGGCCTCGGCCTTTCACCCGAGATCGACTCCAACATGGCCATGCGTGCCATCATCTGGTCCTTTGGCGGCTCTGTTCAGGACGAGAACGAGTGTGTGACCATCAATTCGCCCGAGGTGA
>DATHSI010000129.1:0-11336 GCA_035464315.1 Candidatus Sulfomarinibacteraceae bacterium | reverse complement strand
ATTACTCCCCGGCAGGCACGCGGCGAATGGAAAGGCTTTCGATCTCCAGCGTGTCCGGCACGCTGACGGGCTCAAAGTTGCCGGGAAACACTTCATTGTCCAGTGAAAACTCAAAGGCCAGCGGTTCGATTGCCCCGGGCGGTGTGCTGACGAGCACTGTTTGGTAGTCGCCGCCCTGTGCGGCTTCGATGATTACCTGGGCCATGCTCATGGTGACCCGTATGGAATGCCACTGGGTGGGATCCACGGACATTGGGACCAGTTCCAGGTGCCCTGCGAAGGTCGCCAGGTCCAGATTTTGGGCCGCGACCGCGCTATATCCGCCGAAGAACTGGTTGCGCGTTACCCCAAAGGCGGTGAGGGTCGAGGCGCTATCCTCGCCAAGAGGCGCATTCCACAGAAAGAGTGTCTCTGTGACGCCGGGTGGCGTGTCCGGCTGGTCGAAGCGAACTTCAAACTCAGCCACGACGTCGAAGCGCTCGGTTGGTTGCCAGCAACGCATCCGTTGGTCTACCGGTACGGAACTATCTACCTCCGTGATACGCGCTGCGTTAGGCTGTTCGCTGAGGTCCTCGGCGAGGATTAGCTCGGCCACAGCGGCCTTGCCACGCCCGCGGAAGTCAACGCTGCCCAGGCCGTCGTCATGAACGTGGAAGCCGCGCGAGGCCAACACGGTCTCGCTCTGCAGATTATCGATCTTTTTTACCGGCGTGCACAGCGGCGGCTGAGCAGCCACCGGTGCAGCATGGGCAAGGGCAAAAATGGCAGTCAGAATGGCAATGAGGATGATTGGTGCAAAAGCCAGGGATAAAAAGCGGGACTGTTGCTTCATGGTTGCGCGTTCTCCTTCGTGAAACGGTAACCGTCGACGTTAACGTCATTTTGATAGCCCACAAGCAGCAGTATAAATGTTCCATTCGCTGGCCGTAAATAGCGCAAACGTCATGCCCAGATACGGCCCGAAAGCTGTTCGCTCCCATTCCCCGGCCGCCCACCTTGCCCTCTCCGGCTACCTGCCTTATGATTCAGGCGCCGGCGACGACGATGTAGGAGGCAGACGATGAGAGATACCGGTAGCCTGGCAGGCGGGGAACAGCAGGAAGCATTATTGCAGCTCATCGACGACGTGCAGTCGCAAGGAGAAACGGTAGTCACAGCGGATCTGGCGCAACGCGTCCGGCGTATTTACCTGGTCGGCTGCGGAGATTCCTATTTTGCGGCGCTGGCTGTACGCCTCTTTTACCAGCGCTATGTGGGGCTGCCGGTTGAACCATTGGAAGCGATGGAGTTCTCGCGCTACGTGGCGCCATACCTGGACGATGGCGCGCTGGTGGTCGGCGTCTCCAACAGCGGGCGCGTTTCCCGTACGGTAGAGGCGGTGCGGCGTGCTCGGCAGGGAGGAGCGATTACGCTGGCAGCCACAGCCTACGCCGAGCGCCCTCTGGCGGCAGAAGCACGGGCGGCAATCATTGGCGGCCTGCCGAATGTGCGCGCCACTTTGGGGGCGCTGGAAAAGGCCGTGGCCCAGGGCAAGCTGGAACGGGCGGCAATGGATTGGTCCGAACCCGGCGCGGCGCAGCGCATGGCCCGCGAGCTGGGCATCGAAGGGGTAGATTTGTTGATGTTGGGTCTTGGCGCTTATTACGCCAGCGTTCTCATCCTCTATCTGCTTGGCCTGCGCCTGGCACAGTTGCGCGGTTTGCAGGCTGCTGCCCAGATATCGCTGTTGGACGATCTGCGTCGCTTCCCGGCCATTATGCAGAAGACGGCTGAGCGCCAATTGTCCGCAACGCAGGCGCTGGGCGAGCGGCTGCGCGACCGCGATACTTTCTTGGTGCTGGGCGCCGGCCCCGCCTATGCTGTAGCGCTCCTTGCGGCGGCCAAACTATTTGAACAACCACATCTGAACGGCGTTCCCCAACAACTGGAGGAGTGGGCGCACCAGCAATTCTTCTTTACGCGCCCGGGCACGCCCATTTTCTTCATCACCCCTCTCGGCGCCAGCCGCGACCGCGCCTTAGAGCAAATGGCCGGTGCGCGCGACGTCGGCGCCACAGTTATCGCCGTCTGCGACGCCGATGATGCGGATCTGATGGCCCTGGCCGATCACACGCTGCCCATTTACGGTCACCTACCAGAACCGTTTTCGCCGCTCACTTATGCGGTGCCCGGCCAGTTGTTTGCTTTCGCCATGTTGCAGGTGCGGGGCCAGCCGCCCCTGCCGCCGCCGTACACGCTGCAAAAGCTGATGGAAGTCAACCATCGCCAGATTTATCAGAGCAAAATAACGGAGGAGTAAGAAGAATGGGGTACGAGGCGGTGATCTTCGACCGCGATGGCGTGTTGATCGATTTTGATTTGCAGGCAGCCGCGGCCTTTTTCCGCCCGCTGGTTTCAGCGCCCCTGTCTCGACTTATAGAGCTGTGGCAGGCTTATGGGCAACGCGTGGGCTTTCCGCGCGATCTGGAAGAGGAGCGCGCCTTCTGGCGCGGGGTCTGGCGCTACGTCGCCGGCGAGTTGGGGCTCGATCCGCAGATGGAGGACCGCCTGCAGCAGTTTGATTACACCGAGATTCTCTATGCTTACGGAGACGCCTTGCCGGCGCTGCAGTTGTGCCGCCGGCGCGGGCTGCACACGGCGGTGCTTTCCAACTTTGCTTTGGCCAGCATTGAAGCGTCGCTGCAGGCCACCGGTCTGGCTGATGCTGTTGACTTTGCTGCGGCGGCCACCGTGATTGGCGCGGCAAAGCCGGAGCCGGCGGCTTATGAGTTCGTCACGGATTGTCTGGGAGTGTCGCCCGCTGCCTGCCTCTTATTCGATAATAAGCGGGAGCACGTTGCCGGCGCTCGCAGTCTGGGCATGACGGCCTATGTAGTAGACCGTCGCCGCGAAGACCATGATCTGGCCCAGGGTATCGTCAGCGATCTATCCGCGCTAGAGCAGATTTTGTCGCGGGAATAAGCGCCCGCTGTTGGCTTCAACCGGGATCTAACTCATCCACCTGATGGCCGACGCCTGCTGCCGGGCAGTGCAATCGGTGATAGGGTGGGCCCTGATGCGCTCTATCTGTAGGGCCAGCCGCGCCGCGTGAACCAGGGAGTTGACCACGCCCACCGGACGGTAAAGCCCTTTCCCGATCCACAGGCGTTCCACGGGCTGGGCCAGGCTGTGTTGCGCCAGGTAGCAGGCAGCCCGGCGTAAGGGGGACGCGTCCGCGAGCCGACCATTGCGGCGTGCCGCAACCAGACCGAGTACCGCCAGCGCCGTTTCCTCGAGTGTGGATGTCCCGGTATGTCCCCACCCGCCATCCGGGCGCTGGTGTGTCAGGATAAAGTCGATACATTGGCGCGCGAGTTGATCGTCCCAACCGAGCAGGGGCTCAATGACGCGCGACGTGGCATACAAAGGCGAAACATGCCACTTGTCGTGCAGCATCCCCTCTGTGCGCATTTGCTCTCTTAGCCAGTTTGTCAGTTCGGCGGCGATGCACTCGTGTTGTGCGTCCCAGTTCGCCTGGCGAAAGGCAGACAGACCATGAACGGCTGCGGAGACTGACGGCGTGCGCTCGTCGGGATAGGTATAATAATGTCCCTCGTTCTCGCTCCAGAAGCGTAGCAGGGGACGGTCGGAGATGGACAGTCCGGCGATGCGAAGGACGCGGAAAGCGACGGCCGTATCGTCCCCATCGTCAACGGGAAAGGCGCGGCTGTGAGACATGCCGCTGGGAGAAGTGTTCCAGTAATCGCGAAGCCAGGCAAGCATTGGCCGCAGCATGGGATCCTCAGGGGAAAGGCCGGCGCGGAGGTAATTGTCCAACGTCCACATCACTTCGAAGCCTTCGATGGGATAACAGACGCCTGCCCCACCGTCGCTGAGGGAGACGACTTGATCGAGAAAGGCAGCAGCCCGCGGTGAATCCTGCCCATTGCGGCGCAATGCACGCAGGTAGGCCGCGGT
The DNA here is from genome assembly GCA_035464315.1 of Candidatus Sulfomarinibacteraceae bacterium. Classification (GTDB taxonomy): domain Bacteria; phylum Chloroflexota; class Anaerolineae; order Promineifilales; family Promineifilaceae; genus JAAYYY01. The sequence goes on along the minus strand of DATHSI010000129.1, from coordinate 7,379 downwards.
TGCCGACGGCGAGATGGCGATAGCGCCATGCTCGTTGAGAACTTGTTCTCCTACCGCTGCCAGTTGATCCTCCGGCAGTATCTCCATATTGAACCACCACGTTCGCGGATTGTCATACTCCACGCGTAGCGCCCCGATGAGCGCGCTCTTCTGCGCGGCGATTTGCTCTACTCTGGTCCACGCCTGTCGCGGCAACTGCAGGTTAAAGCGCTCAACTTCATCCGCCAGGCGAGGCAGCAGCAGTTCAAAACCGATCGGTTCGTGCGGTTCGCGAGCCAGGTCTGGCCCATAGCGGTGCAGGGCGGCGACTGCCTGTTCGATGCGCTTTCCTTGCAGCGGCTCTCCCCACTCCAGCAGCGCCAGCATGGCGGCGAGGGTTGAAATGGTTCGCTCGTGAGCGTAGTAGACATGCGGATCGCCCCATCCACCGTCGGCAAGCTGGTGTTCTTGCAAGTAAACAAGCGCCTGGGGCCAGGCCGGCTGGGTGGCATCATCTGCACGCGGCACACGAGCGACCCAGGCCGTATTGTAGGAATCGGGCGCTGTGAGTCCACCTTTCTTGCCCAGGAGGTCGGTGTAATCGGAATTCTTCATTGCGGGCCTCTTTGAAAATCGCGCAAGCGTGGCTAGGACAAGAGCCACATTGACGGTGGACAGTTGTTGGTGCTAGCCTTGTGGCGGAGCACGCTCCGTGCCATTAACATAACATAGTGTGCTGAGTCAAATGCACTAGTGATTTTGTCGCAAGTGTGTGTACCGTATCTTATGCAGAAGCCGGTTAGAACGAAACCTTACTTTTGTCCCCCTGGAGTAGATAACAGTTGAAAAGCCTCAGTGAGTTTATGGAAGCGCCTGTGGAAGAAGTGCGCGATGTAGCGCCGACTACGCTGATTTTGGCGGCGGGTGGGACACGGCGCAGCGCGGCGCTGGCTGGCATCGCACCGGAGAGCAACGAGTACGCGCGCTGGTCGCGAGAGCGCATGATGCAATGTTGCCAGCTCCTCGTCGACCACGGTGTGCAATACATTCTGACCTTTGCCATCGTAGAGAGCCAGGTAGCGGAACGAACGGCAGGCTATCGCGAGAAGCTGGTGCAATGGGTCGATTGGGGGTTGGCGGGACCACAGGCGCTGTCCGATTATCAGCGGCTCGGCTGGCGCGTCCGCCTGGTAGGCAGCCGGGAGTTTCCGGCGCTCACCGACGCCGCCGTGCGCCTGGAGCAAGCAACACCGGGCAGCGGAACGCCGGCGATATGGTGGTTCGTGATCCGCGATCTGGAAGCGCCCTGGCGTTGGTTGATCGAAGCTGCACAACGTAGCGGGGCATCGTCGCGGGAGGAGGTAGCTGCGGCGCTCTATGGCGAGCCGATTCCCCCGGCGACCATGATGCTTTCGTTCGGCAAGCCGCTGGTTTCACCCGCGCTGCTGCCCCCCTTGTTATACGGCAAAACACATTGCTACTGGAGCCAGCGGCCAAGCTACGAACTGGACCGCAGACAACTGCGGGCTATCCTCTATGACTTCGCCTTCCTGCGTCGCACGTGGCGCGAGGATAAGCTGGGTCGCGCGGAAGCAGCGCTAAACCAGCGCTCCGCGTGGCAGCAGGGGCCAACCATTGGCCTGGGCAGACGGCTGGGGCCGTTCTGGTATCCAGTCCTTGATCAGCTTCCGGGGAACGAGCAGTAGCCGTACCGGGCGTTGATTTGGCCATGAGTCGTAGCTATTGTCCCTCTCCGGGCGCGGGTATGTTACCTTTTTCCTAACTATAAGGGGTCATATCCAACGGCCCGTTCACAGGATAAGATAGGACATGTGTTAAACTAGATTAGAGTCCGTTTTGTCAGGTGCGATCAGTATTCAAATTGCTGGCTTAGTGCGCTATCTGCCAGAGTACAAGCGTTAATGGCGCCTGAGCTACCTCAGTGTCCTACGCGAGGGAACAACATGAGAACATTGTTCAGGAGAATATGGACAGCGCCCGGGTCCGTCTATTCACGGGAGGACGATGCCAGCGCCGCACAGCTGCTGAACGCGACGCTGCTGGTGATCGGTTTGGTCGCGCCTCTGGTGACGATCACGCTCTCTTTATTGCAGGGCACCGGCCTGTTCAGCCTATCCTCAGCAATTGGCCTTTTCGTAGCAGTGGCCATGCTCGTGCTCCGCGCCTTTTTGGTGCGCGGTTTTCTGGTAACTGTTAGCTGGTTGACTTCGGCCATTCTGCTGGCGACGATTACGGGCACTCTATTCGTGTTTAACGGTGTGCGTGATAGCAACACCGTGGCCCTCATCGTTGTCATCGTCGTGGCCAGCCTTCTGCTCCGTGAAAGGCGGTCAATTGTACTGATTACCCTTGGGGCCGTCGTCGGGTTGATTGTTGTCTACACTGGTGAGCTGGCGGGCCTCGTGACCTATGAGCCACGCCCTCTGGATCCCACGTATGCGATAACCTACGTGATTGCCTTTGCTCTCGTGGGACTCCTTCTGGATATCGCCATTAATAATCTGAATCAGGCTCTGGGGCGGGCGCGTGCCAGCGAGAGAGAACTGGCCAGCGCCAATGAGGAACTTGAATCGCTGAACCAGGAGCTGGAAGCGCGGGTGGCGGCCCGTACGCGCGCACTGGAATTGAGCGCCGACGTCAGCCGCCGCCTCTCTACCATTCTTGATCAGGAGGAACTGGTTCACACGGTTGTTGACCAATTGCAGGAAGCGTTTGATTACTATCACGTCCATATTTACGTGCTGGATGAGGACAGCTCCCGCCTGCAAATGGTCGGCGGAACGGGCGAGGCGGGGCGTCGTATGTTGCAGCGGGGGCACACCATTCCTGTGGGCAAAGGTCTGGTGGGCCGCGCCGCCGAGACGGCCGTTCCCATCGTGGTTCCTGACGTCAGCCGCGAACCGGGCTGGTTGCCTAACGAACTGCTACCGGAGACGCGTTCTGAGATCGCCGTGCCCATTATGCGACGCGGGCAGGTGCTGGGCGTTCTCGACGTTCAGGACAATGAGGTCGGCGGCCTCACGACTGAAAACGCCGAGCTTTTGCAGAGCATCAGTAACCAGGTTGCTGTGGCTCTGCAGAATGCGCGTCTGTTTGCCGAGGCCGAGCGCCGGGCGCAGCGCGAAGCCCTGTTGGGCGATATTGCCCAGCAGATCCAGAGTACGACGGATGTGGACAGCGCGCTACAGGTAGCTGTACGCGAACTCGGTCGCGCGCTAGAGCGGAAGCAGACGGCTGTGCGCCTGATGACGCCGCTTGTCGAAGCCGGGACCGGTGGACACGGGGGCAGCGGTGATGGTCCACAATAAGGCTGTCGCGCCGCAGATATGGATCTTGAAGGAATTATGTTAAGACAGCAAATCAATAGCACGGAGGACGTCCGTGAGTGAACAAGAGAGCAACCGACGAACCTGGCGGCCCGGCGCCACCCTGCGCGGACGCCTCGTGCTCAATACGGGTATTATCGCCCTCCTGCTGGCTGTTGCGGTGGGGCTCGTGGCGCTGCAGATCAGGAGCCTGATTGTGGCGGTCAATGACTATCAGGTAACTCGCAGCTATCTTGACGCGGCTATTACTGTGCGCCACCAGAGTACCGAACTGTACGCCAGCGTTTCGCGCCATTTGCTCGATCGCGACGCGCAGCAGTTTGCAGATGGTGTTTCGCGGGAGCTATATGATGTGACAGAGAGCCAGCGCCATTTACGGGAAGTCATTGCAGAATCTGAAAACCCTGAGCTTCAGGCGCGATTCGATACAGTCGACGAATACGTCACCAATGTAATCAATATTGCCACGACGATGGTGCGTCAGGCGGAAGCAGGCCAGTGGGAAAATGTTCAGGTGCGGGCGGCATTGCTGAATCGTGACCAGGGGTTGGTGAACGATGCGGTCAACGTTCTCGTTTTCGCCGTTCGGCAGGTGGAAACCGAGGCCTTTAACCGGGTAGCGGAGGCGCAGGAGACGATTATCCTTTATGCCACCGTTTTTATCCCTATCGCTGTCGTCTTTGCCGCCCTGTTATTCACGCGCCTGGTATCCACTATCAACCGGCCAATCCAGCAGTTGACACAAGGGGCGTCTGAGCTGGCAGCCGGTAATTTGCAGTCGCGCGTGAATATTGAGAGCGAAGACGAACTTGGCCAGTTGGCCGAGGCGTTTAACCATATGGCCGATGAGCTGCGCGTCTACTATCGAGAGCTGGAAGAGCGCGTTGCTGAACGCACCCGCGCTTTGCACACCAGCCTTGATGTGAGTCGCCGCCTGTCAACCATTCTCAATCGCACAGAGTTGACCCACGCGGTCGTCGAACAGGTTCGAGAAGCGTTTGATTATTACCACGTTCATATTTACCTTTTTGATGACAGGCGCCAGCATCTGTTAATGGTGGGTGGTACGGGAGAAGCGGGCCAGGCAATGCTGGCGCGCGGGCACCGGCTTGAGGTTGGGCAGGGTCTGGTAGGGAGCGTTGCGCAGCATAATGAAGTCCGCCTGGTGCCAGATGTGTCTCAGGATCCAAACTGGCTACCGAACCCGCTGTTGCCCCATACTAAGGCCGAAATTGCCGTGCCTATTACCTTCGGCGAAGAGGTCCAGGGTGTTCTGGACGTGCAGCATGACGAGGTGGGCGGTCTGGATGACAATGACGCCAGCCTGTTGCAGGTAATCGCGGCCCAGGTTGCTGTCGCTCTGCAGAATGCGCGGCTCCTGGAGCAGGCTGAGGCGCGCGCCGAACGCGCGGGGCAGGTCAATGCCATTAATCAGCGAATCCAGAATGCATCAAGTGTGGAGGCTGTTTTGCAGATTGCGGCCCAGGAGCTGGGCCGTGCTCTGGGCGTTCCACGCGCCCACGTTGAGCTACAGGCGCCGGGAGCGGAGGCATCACAGACGGGCCCGGCGCGCGACGCGCCTCCCGCGAGCACCGGCAACGGCGCGAACGGTTCCCCCGATCGAACACAATAATCTTTAAGCGGACGGCGGCAATGAAGGACACAAGGCTAACACGCGCGTTTTTAATTCGCTTACTCATACTCCTGACGGCGACGATGGTTGTGGCCTGTAACCCTGCCAGCGCCGAACCGGTCGCCACAGTTCCTGTGCAGTCGGGAACGCCGGGGACGGTCGGCCTCTTACTATCGTCTCTATATAATCCGCTGTACGTGTCGGTTCAGAGCGGCGTCATCGAGACGGCCAGCCGCCTCAATGCAGAACTGCTGGTGCGCGAAGCGAACAATGACAGCGACAGACAGGTGGAACAGATACAGGAGTTGGTCGACCTGGGCGCTGACGCCCTGATCATCAACCCTGTCGATACCGTAGCCGTCATTCCCGCGCTTGAAAGAGCCAGTCTGCGTGGTGTGGCCATCATCACGCTTGAACGGCGCATAAATAGCGATGTCATTCTGTCCCATGTGGCGCCTGACAACACGACGGGTGGCGAAATGGCCGCCAGTTTTCTCGCCGAGCGCCTGCGCGAGCAGGGCCAGGTGGCCGAACTGATGGGCACGCCTCAAACGTCGGCGGCCCAGGATAGAGGCTCAGGGTTTGGTAGGGTTATCTCCGGCTATCCAAACATCAGCATTGTGGCGCGCGAGCCTGCCAATTTCGAACGGCGCCAGGCACAACGATTGTTTGCCGAGATGCTTGAAGAACATCCACAAATAGACGCCGTCTTTGCCCACAGCGACGAGATGGTTCTGGGCGCTATCGCTGCCGCGGAAAGCGCCGGACGCGCCGATCAGATTCTGTTCGTGGGCTTTGACGCTATCGCCGACGCCGTCGCGGCCATTGACGAAGGGCGGTTGGAGGCGACGATTGCCCAGCAGCCGGAAGAGATGGGCCGGCTGGCAATGGAGGCCGCTGTGAAACACCTGAACAACGAACCTATACCAGAGTCCATCCTGGTGGACCTGGCGTTGATTGCCCGCTGACGGGTGCAGCGCCTGTAGAGATCGTCAACCTCACCGGAGGTCCTGATGAAGTACACCTTTTCGCTGGGGCAACGCGTAGCCCTTAGCCTATCAATCTTGGTCTTGCTGGTGCTCGCCGCCAGCGGGCTCGGCCTGTGGTACGCAACCACCTCTGGGCGCAGCGTGGAGCTGACGCAGGAGAGCGTGGAACAGGTGGACCGCCTGGCGACCATGGAAGCAACGTGGAAGGACGTCACCTCCACCCTCGATCGTATCTTGCTGACCCGGCAGATTGGGCTTACGGGAGAGCAGTTGCGGTCGCAGATGCAGTCCTTCAACGAGCAGTTAGATAATTTACAGGCAGAGCCCATGGGTGTGGAAGCGGGCACTATAACCCAGAATGAGGCCAGAATCAACGACCTGCAATTTTATCGCGAGGATCTGAACGAGATCGTCGATGACCTGATGCTGGCTGCACAACAGGGACGCTGGGCGCAGGCCCAGGTCCTACGACATACGGAACTGGCTGCCACTGAGCGCCGCTTTGTTGAGAGCCTTAATGAATTAAGACAGGGTACCCAGGCCGAGACACAGCGACTGGTGGCTGAGGCGGAGGCACAACGCCAGGCTATTGCCGTCTACCTGATCGCTGGAACGGCGTTGGCCATACTCATTGGTATTTCCAGCATGGTGTTGAGCGTACGCACCATTTCGCGGCCGATTAATCAGCTATCCCAGAGTGTGCAGAGTGTTACCGAGGGCAATTTCACATTTCACGCCCCCGTAGAGCGCAATGACGAGATCGGAGATTTATCGCGCTCCTTCAGCATGATGACTGAGTGGCTCCAGGAATCGTATCAGGTATTAGAGGAGCGCGTGACGGAGCGCACTGAGGATCTGGCTCTGGCAGCGCAGGTGGGCCAGACGTTAGCCCGCGTCCGCGATCTGGACACTCTGTTGCAGGAAGCGGTGAGTTCTATCCGCGACCGTTTCGACCTGTATTACACACAGGTATATCTGATCAGCGACGACGGGCGCTCTCTGCTGTTGCGAGCGGGAACCGGCGACGTGGGGCGCCAGCTTCGGCAGCGTGGTTTCCGCCTGCCTTTAGACCGGCGTTCGATCAACGGCACGGCGGCGCTGGACCAGCGTCCGATTATCATTACGGATACAAGCCAGAGCGGCATTTTCCGGCCTAATCCCCTGTTGCCCGACACCAAGTCCGAAATTGCCATTCCGCTGATAGCGGGAGACCGCGTTGTGGGGGTCCTGGACCTGCAGAGCGCTCGCCGCTTCGGATTAAGTGAGGAAAACCTGGACGCGTTCGAAGTTTTGGCGGGCCAGCTGGCCATCGCCATCGAGAACGCACTCCTCTTTGCCGATGTGCGCGCCGCGCGCAATGAGATGGAAGCGCAGGTGAGGCGCCGCGTGAGCGAGCATTGGCAGGCGTTTCTGGATGCCATCCGGCGTCGG
>DATHSI010000128.1:0-4297 GCA_035464315.1 Candidatus Sulfomarinibacteraceae bacterium | reverse complement strand
GCCCGGCCAGGTCGAGCAAGCAATCTATGCCCTGCGCTCGCAGCCAGGACAAGCCCTGGTATGCCTCGTGACAGAACCCCTCGGTGGTGAGGGGGTGGGGGCCGGCCAGCAGCTTGCCAGGGACGACCCAATAGGCGTTGTTGTCTGGCCCACCGAAGGTTTCGGCGAACTCTGGACGGTAAACCGGGTCAGGGGCGTAGCGGGTTCCTCCGCCCCAGCCCTGGGCGGCAATGTCGCCCCAGCGGGCGAGACGGCGCAGTCGGCGGCTGGCTTCTGAGAGCGACAAGTTGCCCCAGGCGGCCACATCACGGCGCGTCACGCTGCCTTGTTGCCAGATATAACGGATGAGAGCGATCTCATCGGGCAGGCCGCGGCGTTGGCTGGCGCGGTAGCTGCGGTGTTTATCGGGCGGCAGCGGCCCTGGTTGGGCCAGGGCCATCTCCCGGACCTGGGCGAGGAGGGTCTGGTGCGCCCAGGGCGCAATGCGCAGCCATTGGGCGGCGGGCAAATAGGGAGTGAGCAGGCGCACCGACTGGCTGTTCTCATCCACCGGGAGGCAGTGGAGAGAGTGGGGATCGCCATCTTCCGTGCCGGCCGCCACCCAACGCAGCGCATCGCGCAACTGTCGCCGCTCCGGGCTGTAGGTAGCCAGCTGCGCTTTCGCCGCCTGGAGGTGGGCCAGCGCGTCTGGCGCGTGCTGTTCCAGCCAGGCGTCTGTGGCGTGGTTGCCCCAATGGAAGAAGTGGCCGGAACTGAAGCGTATCTCTGCCTGGGGGTAAACGGCCGTGAGCAGCCCCATGAGCGGCCAATAGGTGGTGCCATCCATCACGCCCTCATCCACGACGATGATGCGCCGAGGGGAGAGCGAGCCAAGAACGGCCGTAGCCATCTGCGCCAATTCCTCCCGCCACTGCGCCTGTTCCCCGGCCCAATAGAGGACGTGGGCCAGGAAGGGGAACGGAGCGCGGTCCAGGCCAAGCTCGTTGTGGTCGGTTTGCCCCCATAGCTCATTGTGGGGGTCGAGCTTCTCCTGGCCGAAGTTGAGGCGCAGAGCAGGCGGGAAGGGGGTGCCATGATGGCACCCCCAAACAGTCTGCGCCGCCAGGAGGGGCAGCCAGCCAGAGTGGGCCAGGCCGATGAGCAGGTCGGGCTGGAAGTCGCGGATCTCTTCCACGATGAATTGGGCAAATTCCTGGATGCCGGGGATGAGAGCGGTATATTGAGCGGTTGGCGTGAGGGGTTGGGTCATGAGTCAGTCCAGAAGGGAAGTGTGCAGTTTTTCATATCCCTTTTTATATCCTCAGGGTCTATCTTGATACATGGAAGATATCGAATAAGCCTATAGCATAAGAGTAATTTATTCGATTTATTGAGCCAACTGACGCCGTTGGGCGTGTAGTGGAACTGTAATTGCTGCGCCAGGGCAAACGCCTCATCTTTTTTCCCTGCTGCAAGGCAATCGGGTCAGCTTTGTCGCCAACGAGAAAATTCTCTGAGGGTTGCGTGTTCTTTGTTCATCCCCTCCAGCTTAACGAACTTTTCCTGCGCAACAAAGTGCTTAATTCTTCAATTTAACATGACCCGAACGGTTTTGCCCACTGGCAGCTGCGACATCGTGGTTGAAAACCCCTCGGGTCTCTCGACAGGCTTAGTAGTTTACTATTTAACGGTGTATTTCAGCTTATGGAGGGAACGATTTGAAAGACTCGACCAAAGTATGGCTGTGGCTGTTGTTCTATTTCGCCATCTTGCTGTCGCCGTTGATCGTGGTGATGATTGGCCCGCGCCCGGAACCGCGTGAATTCTGGCGCGAATTGTCGGTGGCGCTGGGCTTTACCGGCCTTGCGCTGGTGGGAGTGCAGTTCATCCCGACCTCGCGTCTAAAGGCGTTCTCGCACCTCTTTTCGATGGACGAAGTCTATTTCTATCACCGGCGGGTATCACTGGTCGGTTTTTTCCTCATTCTCGCGCATCCGCTGATCCTCATAGCTTTCAATCCGACGACAGTGCGTTTACTCAACCCATTGACCGCGCCGACCCGTGCCGTGTTCGGTGTGGTATCACTGGTGGCGCTGATCGGCCTGATTGTCACGTCTGTCTACCGCAAACAGTTGCAGATCAAGTATGAAATCTGGCGTTTTATGCACGTAACGTTCGCTATCCTCATGCTGTTGACGGCGATGCTTCATATACTCGGCGTGGATTATTATCTATCGAGTCCGTGGCAACGCGGTCTATGGATCGGTCTGACCGTCATCTGGATCGGTTTCATCCTCAACAAGCGCGTGGTCAAGCCGGTGCGGCTATTATGGCGACCGTATAGAGTCACTGAGATTCGGCAGGAGGTGCCGTCTGTCTGGAACATGACGATTGAGCCAGATGGGAGCCACGGCTTCCGCTTCATCCCCGGTCAGTTCGCCTGGCTGACGATCGATCGCCCCCCGATTGCTCTGCGCCAGCACCCGTTCTCCATCGCTTCCAGTGCGGAGAGCAACGGCAAGTTGGAGTTCACCATCGGCGAAGCTGGTGATTTCACATCGCGCATTGGCGACATTCCAGCGGACACGGTGGTCTATGTGGATGGCCCGCATGGGACGTTCAGCATTGATAAGTACAGTGGTCCCGGCTACGTGTTCATCGCCGGCGGCATTGGTTCGCCGCCGATCATGAGCATGCTCCGCACGCTGGCTGATCGTGGAAGCGACACGCCGGCCCATCTGTTCTATGGCAACGTGGACTGGGAATCAATCACGTACCGCGAGGAACTGGAAGCGCTGAAGCAAAAGCTCGATCTGCAGATTGTCCATGTGCTGGAAAATCCTCCCGACGATTGGGACGGCGAGACGGGCTTTATCACTGCCGACATCCTGAGCCGATATCTGCCGGAAAACCGCGATGAACTGATCTGTTTCATCTGCGGCCCGGTGCCAATGGTTAACGCAATTTTAGATGCGCTGCCCACCATTGGCATCCCACTCAAAAATATCCACACTGAACAGTACGACATGGTGTGAGGAGGGGCTTTTATGCAAAGGATTTATGCTTGGCGACTGGTCTGGGTGACGCTGGTCGTGCTGGTGCTGGCGTCGGTGATTTTTGCACTCCTGCAATCCACATAAATCGGTCCGATGAGCGATTTTGAGGCAAGGTTATGAGTCAAATAGTCAAATTTTTCACGAGCAGGGGTGTGTTATGGTTGACGCTGGCCGCGTTGATCATCCCGACGATGGTCGTCGCCAACGCAATCGTGCAGACGCAAGCGAGCGACTCGGTCCAGACGGCAACATCCAACTGGACGGTCTCCGGGCATGCCGATTTCACATCGCGCTCGTTCAACCATTGGAATGATGACGATCCGCCCGTGATTCCAGTCAATTGCGCGGCCTGCCATAGCGCACCTGGGATGCTGGATTTTCTCGGTGAGCGGGGTACAGAGGCTGGCTCGGTCTCGGAGGCGATGCCCATTGGGAGCGTAGTCTCCTGCGTCGTCTGCCATAATGACGCGGCGCACGAGATGCAGACGGTCACGTTCCCGTCTGGGGCGGCCCTCGATGCGTGGGACGTTGGTGAATCAATCTGCTTGAACTGTCATCAGGGCACGGAATCAACCGTGAGCGTGAATGAGGCAATCGGCGGTCTGGACGATGACGTGGTTGATAATGATTTAGGCTTCATCAGCGTACATTATCACGTCGCAGCGGCGACGATCATGGGGACGACCGCGCAGGGTGGCTACGAGTATGATGGCCTGACTTATGTGGGGCGTTTCGAGCATACTAAGGACTTCCAGACGTGCCACAGTTGCCACGATCCGCACAGCCTGAGCGTCGAGCCACTTCAATGTAGCACGTGCCACAACAAGGTGCAGACCTTCGACGATCTGCGCGACATCCGTGATGACTCGACCGATTACAGCGGTGACGGTGACACGCGCAAGGGCATCGCATTAGAGATAGATGCCTTCCATGGTCGCCTCTACCAGGCGATTCGTCTCTACGCCGATGAGGTTATCGAAGTGCCTATTGTGTATAGTTCGGATCAGTTCCCGTACTTCTTTAATGATGAAAGTGATGGCGGCGAAGTCGATCCAGGGACTTTAAACTTCGATAATCGCTACACGACATGGACGCCGCGGCTCGTCCGTATCGCCTACAACTATCATTTTGTGCAGAAAGACCCCGGCGCCTATGCGCACAATCCCCGCTATGTACTCCAACTCATGTATGACAGCCTGAGCGACGCGGGCGAGGTAGTGACGGTGGATATGGCCGAGTTGCAGAGGCCGTAACCGGCTGAC